>NZ_JBRJGQ010000005.1:0-338635 GCF_053628575.1 Roseovarius sp. MBR-51 | reverse complement strand
CGATATGCCGGTCTCGCGCCTGCACGAGTTGCTGCCGTGGGAATGGAACGCAGCAGCGCACCAGGTCAAGGCTGCCTAACCACGGTCCTCGGCGGATGCTTACGGATGGTCTTGGGATAGCCCGGTCTGCGGCACACCCGGTCCAGTGTCGCAACCACGTCCTCACCGCGATAGCTGAACCGGGCAACAAGCACCGGCACGTATCGCGAGAACTTGTCCGCGACCGTCAGAACCCGAAGCTTATTGCCCGTTGCCAGCTGGTCATGAACAAAATCCATCGCCCAGACCTCGTTCGTACCCGAGCTATGAACCTGCAATATAGTGTTTCGATCAACAACCGATATGATCCAGCCCCCGTTTCACCCGACCGCTAAGCGGTTTCGGTTTTGGCCTTGATAAGCTCGCGGGGCGAGCACCACTTCTGCAAAGCTTCGGGATCGTTTTGCAGTTGATATTGGATAGGCCTTATCGGTCGGAGTTGTCTCTAGGTTTCGGCTGCAACGGACGCTTGTTGAGCGCAGCGGATATGATTGCGTGGCGCGGCGAAGATTGCGTCTGTGGAGACTACACCCAAACCGATAAGGCCATCCAGCACCACTCAACTTCCCTGCCCTCTCCTGCGCAGTCGCGACTTGAGTTGACCCAGCAACACTTTGTCCTGGGCATCGAGACAACAAACAAGAAGAGTCGTCACATAGCCCGCAGATGCCAGACAGAAACCGACTCCTAGCATTGCCCAACTGTCCAGCGCCATAGAATGTGTCCAGCCCAAACAGATCAATGCCGCAATAAGCCCGGGTAGACATCCGGGACAAAGGGTTAGGCGGATGAAATCTATCCAACTTCCCTGAATGAAGCGCAGGCTTCCGGGCCAGATGATCAAGAGATGTCCCAGACCGGAGCCAATACCGAACGCATACCCCGCACCCAGTGCGCCCATATCCAGCCAGACTATGAATATCCACAACATGGCCAAGGTCGCAAGAACAACGATAATGTTCAGAATGTTGAAGGCGCGAATCTCTCCGGAGGCATAGGCGACTTGAAAGAACATGGCGCTGGCCCAGATTAGTGGATAGGCACCCAAAACCCATATCAGTACCGTAGCTGCATCCAGGTAATCAGGCCCTACATAAAGAGTAACTAGCGGGCGACCAAAGATGATTAGGCTGGGTGGTAGAAAAAGCGCGGCCCAGAGATAGTATCGTCCACCCCTATAAAACAGCCCACGCAACGCCTCCTTGCCACCTGACACGAAGACTGAGGTCAGTTCGGGGAGGGCCGGGCGCGCGCCGACCGAGATCAGTTTGCGGATCTGAAGATCCGGAAGGTTTCCCAGATGAAAGGACACCACGTCGACTGGATTGGAATAGTGGTTTAGAAATAGCGCTGGGGTCGCGCGGTGCACGATGTTGCCGATACCCTGCACCGTCGTCCAGAGACTGAAGGACAACAGAGTGGCTACCGCCCGGCGCGAGATCAGGCGGTGATTGAACCTTGCGGCCGGCAGCAGGCGGATGGTGAAATAGATCCGTATCGCTAGATCCAGAAGACTGCTGAGAACCGTGGCCACCACCAGCCAGATAACCTGCGGTCCGATGCCGAACAGAAACACAAGCAACAGTGCGATGCGCACAAGCAGCGTCCCAAAGTTAACCAGATTAAGTGTGACGAACCGCATCTTAGCGAACAAGCCAAAGCTGAACGGAGAAGCCGCCATTTCAAGGCAGAGAGACAGGACCAGCAGGGACAACATGATCTGGGCGTCGTGCCTGTGCGCTGCATCCACATTGATCAATTGATCGATATGCTGTACTGCCCACGCCCCCCCAGTTGCCACCATGAGCGCTACCAACGCCAGCAGCGGTAACATTGATGACACAATTCGCGCGACCTCTGTGTCGTCACCGCCTGCATCTGCCGCCACCAAAAAACGCGCGACTCCGCCGGCAAAGGCGTCCCGGAATAGTGCTCCAAAGATCATCAGAGAGGTTAGCACAGGTACAAGGCTGTATTCTTCGGCCCCGACCCGGCGCAACAAAAACTGGTTCACCCAGATCAGAATGATCAGATTTAGGATAGCGCCCAGCAACGAGGCACCAACATTGGTGACAAACCTGCCTACAGCGCCCTGTTTCATAACCATTCAAAATCTCACATGCGCCGAAGCGCGTAAAAATTCTAGTACTATCTTCTCTTTAACCAACCCGTGTAAAGTTGTCGATGTAACGTCCCAGGGCTCTGCCGAAGATGAAATTGGCGATAGCAGGTGCGTCAAGAGTATAACAGTCTGTTCTGGATTTTGTCGTCTGCGCATTGCATGTTTAGGAGGAACGGTCCCGACCCGGCCTGCCCGGGCGTAGTGAAAAATGGGTCGGCCACTTGAGTCCACCGAGAGCGGGTAGAGTTATGCGTAGTCTTGTTATCAGCCGATGGGGGCCGGGGCGTTTGGATAGTGGAGCTGCGCTGCGTAACGCTCAGAACATGGCGGCACTGGCAGGACTTGGTACGGTAAACGTCATAACGGTTGATCCGTCCGGCAACATACCCGATGCCGAGCGGTTTCCAGGTGTTACTGAAACTGGTCAATATGTGCCCGCCTCACCTTGGCGTGTCCCCGGCCGCTGGCTACTGCCCGGACCGCACCATACGATCCGCCGCTATACGGATGCAGCCCTGATGCAGTATCTGCGATCCCTGACTCCCGACAGTTATGATTTTGCGCTGATCGAGGAAATTTCGCTCTCGGCCTATGTGGTCCCACTACGTGCTGCCGGGATCCCGACTATATTCGACGCTCATAACGTCGAAGCCCGGCTCTGGGCCGATATAGGCAACGAGGATGGAGTGCGAAAATTCGGACTGGCCGCGCTTCGCCAGCGAATGTTCAACAGCAAATTACGGCAGGCCGAGGCACGAGCCGTGAAAACCGCAGATTTTGTCTGGGCTTGTAGCGATGTCGATGCAAGGTTGATGGAGCGACTTTATCAACCAAAAAATGGGGTGGCGGTAGTGCCCAATGCCATCAATGTCGATGCTTATGCCGATGCACGCCGTATCCGGAACGATGCAGATCCCACCAACCCGCCGCTACTGGTGTATATTGGTAGTTACTCCTATAAACCCAATGAAATTGCCGCTCTTAGGCTGATACAGGGCATTCTACCCGCTCTCCAGCAGGTCGGTATGGACCTAAACTTGGCAATTGTCGGACGCGACCCTACACTGGCGATGCAGAAAGCGGCGGCGAAAGACCGGTCTGTGCTTGTCACCGGCGGGGTTGCCAGCATTCTGCCATACCTCGCGCAACAAAGCATCGCGGTCATGCCCATCACGATCGGTGGCGGCACCCGGCTCAAGGTTCTTGAAGCCTTCGCCGCTGGTTGCCCGGTTATTAGCACTGCCAAGGGTGCCGAAGGGATTGATGTGCAGCATGGAGAGAACATCTTAATCGCTGAAACAGATACGGAGTTTGTCTCGGAAATCCTGCGGCTTGTTCACGATCCAGCAGCCCGCGCAACCCTTGGGATGTGCGGCTTTGAAACCGTTTCGAGGGGTTATTCCTGGGCGGCCGCAGCCAGGGCAGTCCGAGCCTCTCTGGGTGAGGCTACGGCATGACTCTGCCCAGTTTTTTGGTGATAGGAGCCGCCAAAAGCGGTACCACCTCGCTAGTCTCCTATCTTGCCCAGCATCCCGACGTTTTTGTGCCCACTTCGAAAGAACCAAACTATTTTGCATTGTCCGGACAGCAGGATAACCCGATCGGCCCAGCCCCGCCGCATATCCTGCGGCAGATGCTCTATAATTGGTCCCGCAGTAACCTGTCTGAATATACTGCCATGTTTGACGGGGCGGACGATGCGTACGCCGTGGGCGAGGGCTCGGTCCGCTATCTCTATTTTCCCGATTCTCCTACCCGTGTCCGAGATATGCTACCCAACATCCGAATCGTAGCCATCCTGCGCGAACCGGTCTCGCGGCTCTATTCGCATTACAATATGAACCGTCAGAACCAACTTGAGCCGTTGGAGCTACGCGCGGCGCTGGCCGCCGAAGATGACCGCGTGGCTGCCGGGTGGGGCTGGGACTGGCACTATCGGCGGCTCAGCCTGTACGGTGCACAGTTGAAACGCTGGTTTGACCTGTTCCCGCGAGAGCAGATCCAGGTTCATTTCTATGATGATTTCATAGCCCATCCCATGGCCGTCATCTCGGATATCTTCCGCCATATCAAGGTTAACCCTGATTTCATCCCGGACATGAACCGCCGAGGTATGGTCAGCACGTTGCCGCGCAATCTCTGGCTGGACCGTCAGATCAACTGGCCAAGCCGCATGCGCTACAGGCTGCTTTCTCCACCATTACGGCGCTTCACCGTCCCGCTCCTGCATCGACTTAACCGCTGGAATAGCATGCCGACATCGCCGCTTGATCCGGACTTGCGTGCCGAGCTCACCCCCGTTTTCTCCGAAGACCTCGCGTTTTTATCCGAGCTTTTGCAACGTGATGTGCCGTGGCAGAGTATGCCAAACTAGACACGTAAACAAAGAGTATTGCTTCATGAGGTCTCGCCCAGAAATAGATGGTCTGAGCGACTGCGCAGTGGTTGCTGTATATGCTGTCCTGTACCATGAAGGTTTTTGCCTGTTTGCCGGTCGCTTCATCGGAGTTGCCATATTGTTTCAGTCAGAGGTGGCCCATTTTTCTGATGCGGCCAACTTTCATGTTAGACCATGACCGTCGTCAGCATTATTTGCAGGCATGGGATTTTCCTTTACTGATTTCATCGGGCAATACGTTCTTGGAGTGTCTGCAATTTCTTTGAAAGGAATTTATTGGACAATGAATTTGGACAAACAGGCAAAGCAGGGTATTCACCTCTCAGGTTATCAGACCCGCGACTATGATGTTGTTGACTATCATATGACGGAGCTTCCCGGAACTGGGCTGCAGTTCCGGGGGCCTGTTCCGGAAGCGGCCCTAAGTGGAGGCAACTTTTTTGCCTGCATCGGCGCTGCCCAAACCTTTGGATGTTTCTGCGAAGAGCCCTACCCAGACCTGATAGGGCGCGAAGTCGGTTTACCCGCTCTCAATCTAGGTTACGGCGGCGCAGGACCGGAGTTTTTCCTCAAGCAGGATAGCTTGCTGCCCTATCTGAACCGCGCGCGTTTCGTGATCTTGCAAGTCATGTCCGCACGCAGTCAGAGTAACCAGCTATATGACTGTGACGGGTTGGAATATGTTCGCCTGCATCAGGACGGACGCCGTATGGGGGCAGCCGCTGCCTTCATGGAACTGCTACGCGGGCCGGAGGCTATCTACAACCTTCCGTTGCCATTCCGCGTGCGCCGCAAGCTGGCTAATCTTAAGGTCCGGCCACGCGCCCGTGCCATCGTGTCGGATCTGCGTGAAGCTTGGATCCGATCCAACCTTGAACTGATCGAACGGATTGAGGTCCCCGTTATCCTGCTCTGGTACTCGAAACGTGCGCCAGCCTATCAGGAAGGTTACGCGACCCATTCTCAGTTGTTCGGAGAATTTCCACACATGGTCACGCCACAGATGCTGGCACCACTGAAGAGTAAAGTTGCAGCCTATGTTGAGGTTATCACGTCAGTCGGTAGTCCCCAGCCCCTGTTCAGCCGCTTCACCGGCAAACCGACAACGGTCAACCCAGCCAATGACCGATCTGATCTTGCCGTCAAGCCGTGGTCGGAAAACCTGTACTACCCCTCACCCGAAATGCACCATGATGTGGTACGCAGTCTTTTGAACAATCCGGAAGCCATAGCGGTAATGCGGAACAAACCGTAGACCTGTATTTCTGGGACTGTTGCATAAACTCGATGATGTTTGGCTGGAGTTGTTTACGACTTTGGGTCACGCTGCGATTTCGAACAACCGATCGATAAACTCCAGCTCGCCCATGTCACCTGCTTTCTTGTTTTGGATGTGGCCGCAGTTGATGGTTCGGATTGTCTTGATGCCTGTCAAGGTTGCTTTAGCTGTTTACAACAATCGAAAGCTCCGATGATTTCCGAGCGGCTGTTTCAAAGCGGCGTGGTCGCTCTTGATCAGGTTATCGCGCCACTTTTGGTCGATATGCCTGATGCTGTCAAAATGTGGATCGTATCGGTGATTGATCTCGCCGATGACGCGCCATTAGCTTTATGCCTTGTCGGTGCAGATGGACACTGGGCGATCTAGTCGCACACGCTCAATTGTCTTGCGCAAAAAAGGCGCCTGCCGCCTTTGTGTCCCGCCGCGCGGTCAACCGAAAATTAACCGTTTGGCCGTTCGCATCTACCGCGCGCCACAAGTAGCGCCATCTCCCACCAACCTGAATGCAGGTTGAGTCCACATGCCAATCGATGCTTGCGCGGCGCAGTTGCTTTTCCGTGCGCTTGGCCAGTTCAGGGCTGAATTTCTGTACCCAGCGATAGACGGTGGATCTATCGACAGTGATCCCAAGCTCAGCTAGAAGGTCAGCGAGATCTTGGTAGGACAACGGATAGCGCAAATACCAATGCACGGCGCAAAGGATGACATCACGCGGAAAACGGTGATGTTGAATGGCAATTTTCGCGGCATGTTGAACCTAAAAGACAAAAAATCTGGCAGCAAAGCGCCGTTAATGCAGGGTCTCGTTTGACGGCTTGCGCCACGCCGGCAACTTCATCGCAGCATGGCATGCTGATTTTAACCACCATCGCCCCACACAAGCCTCGCTGGCATGACGCCTGCGAAGTAGGCTAACCGGTAAAATGAAGACCAGAACCTGAACCGAGCTAACCTAAATTAGCGGGCGCTAAAGGTCGCAGGTCAGAAGCGCTATGGGACAGTTACGTCACGAAGGCTCCATGACGACGCACGCAGTCAGAACTGCACGACAACGATCACAAGACCGGGCGGACAATTCCCTGTTCAACAGTCTTTAGCAATGATGAGGAAGCAATTGTTGGCGCCATTCTTTTGACAATATCCTAGATAAAGATAATAGCGGACCTAAAGTGGGCGACTAGGATGTACGACAAAAACTCAATATTACCAGAGTTGAATTGTGCTTTGGCGACAAGTGTGCCTGACCATCTTATGGGTACGCGCGCGGCACTTTTTTATATGTTAATCAAACGATCCGATGACAACATCGCGTTGGTAAATACAGTAGTGCCGATTAGCACACCGGCTTATCCCAAGCCGACCGAAAAGAGATTTGATTGGCGTAATGTGTTGCCCGAGGATAATTTCGTGTTTCGTTCAGCCTAACGCATGCATTGCTTCACTTGCCAAAATTCCGCGGCAGTAGCTCCGCGATTAACGCCAAGGCCACTTGGAAAGCTTAGCTGTATCTACCCACGGTTCCTGCCAGCGCGAAAGTTCAGGATTTGCTAAGTCTTTCGCAGGGCAGTGCTCTATCGCAAGAGCGGCTTTTGTGTTTGTCAGACAGTCGCATTGCTCGCAGATTTTAGCATCTTTTCCAACCACCACTTTTGCCCCGCGATAGATCAATGTGTCGGGGGCCTCTGTCTGGAATTCACAGCGGCTGCAGGCCGCAAGACGGCGCTCAATGACCCAGGGTTCGGCATGTTTCAAACCTTCGGCCCCCCACTTGAGAGTTGCCGCCGCCGCCTTAGCCATGATCTGGAGGCTGGAGGCTGATGGCGTCTTTCTTTCTATCCCGGCTAGTGGCGCAATATTTACCGTTTCTGGTGCGACCAGCAGTTGCCAGAGGATAGCAGGCATTTTCCGCGCTGTTAGCAATGCTCGCGCGTAAAGAGGGTTGTCTAGCGCGCGTTGAGTGGCATCTAACGGTGCGGGTTTCTGAAGGCCGAGGACTTGCCCAAGGCGGTCCGCAGCAATCTCCAGCGATGGGGCTTGGGAAACGTCTTTGGGGAGTTTTATCATAATAGAACCTATTCTTGTTGGACTCTGATCCAGCCCCTGTTTCATCGGGCATCTAAGCGGTTTCGGTTTTGGTCTTGATGAACTCGCGGGGCGAGCGCCATTTAAGGCCGCTGTGTGGGTGGCTTCCGTTATAATCCTCGATTCAGGCTCGTATCAATCTCAGAACGGTTTCGGCACCGGGCAGCGGATTGACGTGGACGTCGTCGCATGAGCGTTTCCACGAATGCATCCGACATGCCGTTGGATTTTGGGCTGGTCATGTGCTTGTCGACCAGCGTCTGTGATTGCTGAAAGCCTGGGCCGGGGATGAGACGCACCGGGCAAAGCTCCATGTTCCCGAGGCGATCTGCGGCGCCACCACGCCCAGGATGGCGCGGGGGATGATTGCCGGCCTTCTCGATGAGGGCATTCGTGCCGTTTTGTCCTGGCTGACGCCGCGCATGTATCGGACCGCTGGATGCCGGCGCGCAGGAGCCGCCACTATCCGGGGGTATTGCCTACTGCTCCGCCTTCGCGCCAGCAGAGACCTCGCTTGATGAACTCGCGGAAGCTGTCGGTTTGCGTTTGACGATCAATAAATGCTTCCTGCGGGCAAAGGACAAGTCCGGCCTCGATCATTGCGGGGCACGCACCGGGCATGGCCGGCACCGGCATACGGGGCTGGTGATGATCGTGGCTGCTTTCCTTTCCGGCTTAAACGCAGCTCAACGCTAAAGCGCCTTCCGGAAACCGAACAAAACGAGTCGGGTGCTCCACGAAAATGCCGCCTGACTTTGTCCGAGGCGCGCTTTTCGTGACGTCCGTATGGCTCACGACAGCTGAAGCCCTGCGACTGGTCGCACGCC
Organism: Roseovarius sp. MBR-51; assembly: GCF_053628575.1. NCBI lineage: Bacteria > Pseudomonadati > Pseudomonadota > Alphaproteobacteria > Rhodobacterales > Roseobacteraceae > Roseovarius > Roseovarius sp. MBR-51. The sequence goes on along the minus strand of NZ_JBRJGQ010000005.1, from coordinate 329,885 downwards.
TCGTCCTTGCCCGTGCGACGCCAACCGAATGCGTTATCACCTGATGAACTGGCCCCCATTTCGATCGGGCACCTTGGCCTGACCGAGAAGGCTTAAGGATAGCCTTAAGCACGCGCTCATGTCTGAGATTGAAATCATCACCGATGGCGGACTCCGCCGGAACTGGTCTGCGGCGCAAAAGTTGATTGAACACTTCAAAACAGAAACAGCCCCCGAAGGGGCTGTTGCGACTACACTCACGGCTTTGCCGTTGTTTTAGGTGGATTTACGACGGCGCCGTGTGATGAAACCAAGGCCTCCGAGCGCGGTGATCAAAAGGATGCCACCAGCCGGAAGTGGTACCGCAGCTAGCTCTTTTCCAAAGAACGTGACGTGAGAGATATCATCTACGTCATCCCCCTGCGGAGAGAACCAGCCCGAAACCGTTTGCTGTTGACCGCCAACGGTAGGAGCTATGTCAAATTCCCAAAGATTATACTTGTTTCCACCTTTTACAGAGAACGCGAACACGGCTGCCAAGGACCCATTCGGATTGTAAGTCCACTTCAGGTTCCCACCATCCACCTCGAAGGTGAATGCGCCAGCCCCCAGAATAGATCCTGCTGACACAATAGGGGTTGTCGCGAACGGGCTATCAACCTTTGCAATCTGTTGAAGCGTCCCGTAATTATTTGTTGTGTAGCTTGAGGCCACACCTGCACTAGCCGCTCCGGGTCCGTCGAAATAGTAGTCATCCTCGCTTACGTAAATGCAGTTTGGAGACGTTCCAAAATCCCCGCTACAGTCATTCACGCCCGGTGGGCTCGGGCCATCACTTTGAAATTTCACAGTCGCTGCCATAGCTTCACTGGCAACTAGAAGCGAAGCCACAGCGACCAAGGTTGTTATTATTCTTGATCCAGACATTCACATTACCTCGCTAAAAATGAGAGGCAATATTGCCTCTGAACTGCATTGATCCGATATGTCACTCAAAGACCCTACAAGACTATGCAATATCGTCACATTTTCGCCCCAATTTCCTCTTGAGTCAAAGCAATCCAGCGCCACGCAATCCTGAGGTGAAGTCCAGGCGGAACTTTCACACAGAACACACGCCTGCGCTGAATCTGTTGCGTTAGGGGAAACAATTGTTCCCGATTCAGGAGTGAAAGCTGGAACGAAGCCGTGTAGATGATTCGCCCTTACAGGCAGGGAGGCTTGTCACCCGCGCTGCGGTGGAGCCAGCGCATGGGAGGAGGTGGGTTTAGTCTGGTCGTCAGACCCTGCACGCAGGGCCACGACCGCAGCCCCGACCAGCATGCTCAGCGCACCCACGGCGGAGTACATCAGGAGCGCCATCCAGACCGAATGCCCAAGGATCAAAGTTGTCAGACCAAACATGGCCCCGGCAATGCTTCCGGCAAGGATCAGTCCGACGATCATGCGATGCCCTTCCTGAGTTTACAACCTATAGTTGATCTTATTTTCTCAAGTTGCTTCTGTAAAGCTAATACCGCTTTAAGACCAAAGTTAAGCACGATTGAGGCAAATGTGTGTTACCAAACCGTTACTATTTCGCTGATCCTGCGCAATTTTCATCACTTAGAGTCCAATTCGCAACACAGATTATCATCCAACCCAACATAATCACCAAGAGGTGGATCTGAATCTGCGCCACTCCTCTCAAGTCTGTTCGCGTACCCAGCCCAGAAAGGTCTTGTCCGGGCAGCGCAGGCGCGGGCATCCCGTAGCCACCCACCAGACGCGCCAGTCGGCCTCAAGCGCGTAGCATCCATGCCGGGGGCCAGACGGCGGGCCTCCTCAATTGCCAACTGGCTCAATTGCGGTCCTTCACCCGAGGCCAGAACCGCTCGACGCGGGCGAACATGGATCATGTCTCCGAACTCTTCCGCCAGTTCGTATTCGGGTAAGTGTTTGTTTGCGATCATGTTGCGGATCATGTGCCCGAACCCCCGCAACCGCGAGGCGCACTCTGGGGCTCGTGCCGTAGTATTGAACCGCGGGTCAGCGGGAGTGGAAAGAACGTGGGCGACACCCCGATCTGGGCCGAATTCGCGGAGCGCTTCTTGCCTCGGCTCCTTCACCTTGAAAAGGCGACCGGCAGATTGAAGATATGTCTGTCTCCCGGCAGTGATACGGGTTTTGACGGCAGGCGTTTAGTTTGCACCGCCTGCACTGCCGCCGAGTTCAGTTCGCGATCTCCCGCGGATTTCCTCACCCGCGCCGCCAGAAGTTGCCTTGCGCCCGACACTGTCAGAGTCAGATGCACCGTCCCGCTTGAGCGGGTGCCTTGGGCCTAGGCGGCCCATAGGCCGCTAGGCTGAAGACGCTCATCGGCGACGACCGGCCAGCCATGAGGCAGATAACTCGCGGGAGATATTCCTACACTGTTCGCGACAAGAACAAATAGTGAATATGTTCTTGGTGGCCGATTGCAGCCTGTGGCATTCTGAAAAGAAAAATGCCAACAATCGTATGTCCCCGCCATACTTCGCGCGCCATTCATAGCAGGACGCCGTGCTCATGCCGTGCTCGCGGCAAAGCTCAGTCACCGGCACGCCGCCTTCGGCCGGGCACAGGATCGCAAAAATCTGGGGTTCGCTAAATCTCGGCATCTTTATCAGAGTCTCCTCAGTCGTCTTGCTGAGAAAATTCTACGTGCGCATTCCCTTAGTCTTCGGGACGATTATCCTCGACCAGCAAGTCGCGGCCGTGCAACAGGGGGCGAGTAAACTCCACGTCGATCAGTGCCTGCGAATAGTCCACGGGCAGGTCGCGGGTGAGCGCGACGGACTTCTTGGTGACGACGGTCGTGTGGGTCATATTGCACCTAACTCGGTTTAGGACAGCCCGCCTCGGGCATCGGTGCCGTTGGGCTATACGCCATCAGCTATTGCGCATCAGAACCATCTTTTCCTGAGTCATGTCGCGCATGGTGTAAGGGATTCCACCGGTTCCGTAGCCAGAGCCCCTGCGGCCAGCGAAGGGCATCCAGTCGGTCCGGAAGGCCGTCGAATCGTTGATCATGACCGCCGAGGCATCAAGACGGTTGGCCGCGCGCATGGCGACGTCGATATCCTGAGCAAAGATGCTGGCCTGAAAGGCCGTCGGCAGGGCGTTGGCAAGGCGAATGGCGTCACCGAGATCGTCGTAGCGATAGACCGCGACAACGGGGCCGAAAACCTCTAGTGTGGACACCTTCGCGTTGGCGGCTGGATCCAGTAGCACCGTCGGCTTCAGGGTGGTCGCGGACATGCGTTCGCCTCCGGTCGCGAGGACCGCGCCGCCCGAAACCGCCTCCGCGATCCATTCCGCGACCCGGTCGGCCTCGCGCGGCAGGATCAGCGGCCCTACCTCGGTATCGTTCAGTGTTGGATCGGCGGTGCGCAATTTGTCAACGCGCGCGACCAAGCGTTGTGTGAACTCGTCGGCAATGTCGCTGTCAACGTAGATGCGCTGTGTCGACACGCAGACCTGACCAGCATGGTAGTAGCTGCCCTTGACGATTGGTTCGATGACCTTTCCGAGATCGGCACTGCGGTCGATAATTGCCGGTGCGGCACCGCCATGCTCCAGCGCCGAGCGTGTCCCCGGCGCGAGCTTGCCATGCAGCGACCAGCCGACCCTTGCGGAGCCTATGAAACTCAGGAAGGCGACCCGGCTGTCGGTTGCTAGCTTTTCAGCAAGCGCATTATCCTCGGTGATGAAGGTCTGGCACCAAGGTTCGGGCAGGCCGGCCTCGTGGACCAACGCCACGAAGTCGAGACAGGATAGCGGTGTCGCGCTCGCCGGTTTCACGATCACGGGGCAGCCGGTCGCGATGGCCGGCGCGACTTGGTGGACGATCAGGTTCAGCGGGTGATTGAAGGCGGAAATCGCCGCGACGATGCCTGTGGGTTCCTTTGTGGTGAAGGCCCAGCGGTTCTCCGCCGCCGCCGATAGGCCCATCGGAATCTCCCGGCCGGCGAGGTTGCGCAACTCGTCGGCGGCGTTGTGAACGCCATCAATGGCGCGATTGGTCTCTACGATGGCGTCGGGCAGGGGTTTGCCGCCCTCGCGGGCGATCTGCATGGCGAGATGGTCGCGCCTGCCGTCCATCAGCACCGCCAGTTTGCGCAGAACGGCGATCCGCTGGTGAGGCTTGAGCCAGCCATCGCGATCCCTGAAAACGCGGTCGGCGACTTGCAGCTTGCGCTCCAACATGGCGGCATCGTCGGTTTCGATCTCGGCAATCTGCGCACGGTCGAAGGCCTGCACGACAGTCAACATTCACAATCTCCTCGTGGATCCGGGGTCTGCGTTCTGTAACGCTGGAACCGTGTCATGAACATTCCACATCCGGCGTTCGGTTGCGCAACTCGTCGACCAAAACGCGGGTATTCTCCGAATAATCGATTGGGACATCGACCAGATGGACTCCGCCGCCGGCAAAGGCGGCTTCCAGCGTCGGCCCGAGTTCCTCAACCGCCCCAACACGGGATCCTTTCGCGCCGTAGGCCTCGGCGTAGCGCACGAAGTCCGGGTTGCCGAATGTCATGCCGAAGTCGGGAAAGCCGTCCACCGACTGCTTCCAGCGGATCATCCCGTAGGCGCTGTCGTTCAGGATGACAATGACGAGGTTCAGCCCGAGCCGCACCGCCGTTTCCATCTCTTGCGAGTTCATCATGAACCCGCCGTCGCCGCAGACAGCCATCACGCGGCGATCGGGATAAAGCATGGCCGCCATGATCGCCGAGGGAAGGCCCGCCCCCATCGTGGCGAGCGCATTGTCGAGCAGCAGCGTGTTGGCCACATGGGTGCGGTAATTGCGGGCGAACCAGATCTTGTACATGCCGTTGTCGAGGCAGACGATGCCGTCCTCCGGCATGACCTGGCGGACATCGTGGACAATACGTTGAGGGGTTACAGGAAAGCGATCTTCTTCGGCGTGATCGTTGAGCCGGGCCAGAATCCTCTGGCGCAACTGGGGTATCCCGTCGTCGGGTGACAATCTGCCCGCAAGCCGCTCTCCAAGGCCTCTAACGGACGCGCCAATGTCACCGATCACCTCGATATCCGGATGGTAGACCTGTTCTACCGTCGCGGACTCATAGCCGACATGGACGACTCTCGGTCCGCCCTCATTTTTCATAAGGAACGGTGGCTTTTCGATCGTGTCATGGCCGATGGCGACGATGAGATCGGCGCGTTCTATGGCTTCGTGAACATAGTCACCCTCCGAGAGCGCAGCGGTTCCAACATAGAGGTTGGAGCCGCCGTTGACGGCACCTTTGCCCATCTGCGTGTTGAAGAATGGCAGCCGGGTGCGCACCATGAAGTCGGAGAGCGGCTTGATCAGCGCGGGCCGGTTGCCTGCCGCGCCTATCATGACCAAGGGTTTGCGGGCGGCAAGGATCAGCTCGGCCGCGTTGTCGAGTGCGGCGGCACTGGCGACCGGACGTTCCTGCGAATGGCGCGGAATGACGGTGGCGTTCTTGGCGTCCGCTGCCGCGACGTCCTCCGGCAGTTCGAGATGCACTGGCCCCGGTCTTTCCTCCACTGCGACGCGAAACGCGTCACGCACCGCTGCAGGAATGGCAGTCGGGCTCAGAATTTGACGCGTCATCTTGGTCAGCGGCTTCATCGAGGCGACGATGTCAACGATCTGGAACCGGGCCTGCTTGGCGCTCATCACCGGCTTCTGTCCAGTGATGAGTATCATCGGCATCGCGCCCAGGTGAGCATAGGCCGCGCCGGTTGAAAGGTTCAGAGCGCCGGGGCCGAGTGTGGCGAGGCAGACGCCGGGCCTGCCCGTAAGCCGCCCATGCGTCGCCGCCATGAAGGCCGCCGCCTGCTCATGACGCGTCAGAATCAGCTCGATGCGGGAGGTACGCAACGACTCGACGATGTCGAGGTTTTCCTCGCCGGGCACACCGAAGACGCGGTCAACCCCCTCGTTCTCAAGCGCAGCGACAAACAAGTCCGACCCTTTGGGCATGATTTCAGTCCATTCATTGATCGTTTCGACAGCGGACAGGTCAGATATTCACGATCTGTGAAATTGCCAGACCTCGACCGCGCCGTATGACGTGAAGACCCGACCGATCCGTACAAGCCCTCCACGGTGTCCGAATATTATAGCAAATGGTTGCGAAGGCTGTGAGGCGCAAGTTGCGGCAATGGTGCCAATCTTGCCTTGAATCTAGGTTTCACTTTGAAAGATCGGCAGCGATACAGGGCGTTGTGGCGACTTGGCTTCGACATGCATGACGCTGATCTCACCGTCATAGAGGCCATCGAGAATGCCGACAAACTGCTCATGCGACGTGCTCGGCTCAAAGTGTTCGACATGATCTGCGTAGCTGCGCCAGACGACGATCAAGGTCGCAATGCCCGGCGCCTCGACGCCAAGGCCGACGGTGTGACCGCGATAACCTTGCGCTGCGCGCAACAGCACTGCTGCTTTCTCCATCGCATTGAAGAATGCTCCAGTCTTTCCGTGCGCCAGTTGGAAGTTAGCGATCTCTATTACCATGACAGGTTTCCTTCGGTCGAGTGCTCAAGGTTGACTGGACGCATTCTCGTCGACAACGGCGATCCCGATCTTGCCGCGCACGCCGTTGCGCGGGCGCTCCAGCAGAGCGTGGGCATCGGGGATGCCGGCGAGTGGATAGACGGCTCCGACATGTGGCTTTAACAGTCCACGGCCAACGAGGGTCGCAAGTTCGTCTAGCTTCCCCCGGTTCTGACGCGTGAAGACGAAATGATAACTGGCGTTGCGGCCCCAGGCCTCGATCAGATTCTGCGGATCGGGAATGTCAACAATCGAGACGATCCGGCCGAGTTGCGCGAGTATGTGCGGACTGCGTTCGAGCGTGTCGCCGCCGATCGTGTCAAGGACAACGTCCACGCCCAAGCCGCTGGTCTCTCGGTTCACAACGGCCACGTAGTCTTCGGTGCGATAGTCGATCACCACATCGGCGCCGAGGCTGCGCAAAAAGTCTGCGTCGTAGCCCGAGGCCGTAGCCAGGACAAACGCGCCCGTTGCTTTGGCGGCCTGCACCGCAACATGTCCCACTCCGCCAGCCGCGCCGTGGACCAGGATGGATTCGCCGAGGCGCAAGCCTGCCCGCGTGAACAGCGCTTCCCAGACAGTGCCGCCCACGAGGCTGAGGCTGGCTGCCTCCAAATGCGTAAGACCAGCCGGCTTGTGACCGACAATTTCCTCGCTCGCGACGTGGTACTCGGCATAGCTGCCGGGACCGTCGAAAATCTGCGGTGTGTACCAGACGGCATCGCCGGGTTTGAATGCCGATACGCCGGAGCCGACGGCTTCGACAACGCCGGAGACATCGTGACCGGTAATCGCAGGCAATGGCACCAGATCGGGGTAGTCCCCGCGACGCACCTGGTAATCGAGCGGGTTGATCGAGGTTGCATGGACCCGGACCAACACCTCTCCAGCGCCGGCCTCGGGGGTCTCAAATTCAGATAGCGCAAAAGCGTCGGGGCCGCCGAATCGAGTGAGGCTGATAGCTCGCATCATTCTTCTCCATTGTCAGATGAATTGAGATCGCGCATTTGCGATCTTCTAGTTTTCTTCTCGTTTAAGGTGTCCGCTTTGGCGTTTGTTCTTTGGTCGTTTTTCAGGACCTTCAAAGCGTGCCGAACATTCACTTCGTTTCGCCATACGTCCGTCCAATCGCTCCTCGGCGCGAACCATGGAAAGCGGGTGGCGCGGGCTGCTCGCTGCGCCGATCACAACCACACCAAGACCCAGGCTTCGCGGAACACCGAGCAGTATGCAGTCGGGTCGGCCAAGCTCGATCAAGCCAATCAAACTGTGAACCGCCTCTGTGTCCTGAGGCGGACAGACCAGTCCGTTGCGAAAGGGCATGATTTATTCCTTGAGATTGCACTGACTCCGAACTCTGCTAACTAAGCCTAGCAAATGCTTCAATTATTCGCGGTGCGGAACTTGCTTCATATGAACCGCTCTTGCTATCCATTCCGCGACGGATTGGCTGGACCGATTGGGGAAGAATGAGATCCGCACAGCGCTTTCCGCTGTCAAATCGCTGCTGCTGCAGACTGGCGAGACCTACTAGAAACTGGCGGAGATGCCCGGATCACTTAAATCCTATCCCAGAAGACTGGCACCCCGCAGCGGGCTGGTGGGACGGCGGCCAAGTGGGGATCGCCGCGATATGAGCATGATCCAACCGCCCGGCGATCGCCATGGCCTGACGCTCGAGGTCGGTCACGCGGCCTAGTGTGAACTCCAATTCCGCGACCCGCACGCGCCAGATTAGGGTGCAGCTTCCGCATCTGACGGCTGGTCACCAACGTGGGAACTCGCATCGGGAGGCTGGATCACTGCGAGGCCATGCTCGACCCGGAACTGGGCCAAATGCGCGCAACCGTCCCTCGAAGAGAAGTAGTTGGACGGACCATGACCCTGCAAAACCAGCACGACGGGGACGTTCCTGCTTTCCACGGGCGTTGGAATTGGCGATGTGACGTGCGAGATTGAAAATGGTATTCATGGGCATGTGTCCTTGAAACAGTGCAAAATCACCGCCTCGCCGGAGGCGGCGATTTTGGGTCATTCGATGGGCCGCCCGGGTCACACCCTAAGGCAGGGTCATCTCCGTCAAAATGCAACTCGGCAAGATAACTCCTGACGAAAGCGTCGTAGGCGTCTCGGATCTGCAGCCCCATCTGGGTGATGACGTTTTGAGCAATGGGATGTCGTGGGCGCAGAAGCGGGCAAAACCAGTCATCCGCACGCCGAACAGCGCCGACTCCAGCGCGAAGCTTTCAGCGAAGGGGTTGAGCGCGAGGAGCCCGAATCGCAGAGTTCCATTCTTCATCGTCGCCAGCCGGACCGTGACTCCGGTGGAGACGGGATGGGAACGGGTCCCGACCGTACTGGGCCAGGCTCCGCGAGCACTCCAACTCGCTCCCGACGAACCCGTGGCATACCTTGCTGCGACGGAGCCGTTCTTGCGGTTTGATGCGCGCGCCATCGCTGGTCTACGCCCACGGGTGCCGAAACTCTTGCGTTCAGAGCAGAAACGCCGAAGACTAGAGCTCTGCGGGGGTGCAACCCGTGCTCCGGCCAGAGGCGGCGTTGCGCTCAGGGCAACGCGGTGCCGCGTCGGTCTTATGCGGGCGCGCCTCTTACCCTACAATTTCGCCCGCCTGTTCAAGCAGAACCTCGGCGTGCCGCCATGGGTCCACCTGACCCGGCTGAGAAAGAAGAAGGGCTGCGAACTCTTGGAACACGCGAACCGTCCGATCACGCAGATAGTCGTCGAAGTCGTGTATTCGTCGAACCAGGTTCTCGCCCGGGCTTTCCTCAAGCCCATGCGCTTGAGCCCGTCTGACGATCGTCGGGCAAGGTGCGATTCGGTTCGCCTATCGGTCTCTCCTCGCGCGCGAGCGGTGCTGGAGGGACGGCATTGACCATGCATGCCTATTCTTCATTTGCCCAGTGGCACAGCAAGGGCCGACATGCGTCCTACGTACGCACGATGAAATCGCAGGGCGGGATTCTCAACCTTCTCGAAATCCAGAGACCAGCCGGGGATATGTCCCGCCCGGCCCTATCGGACATAGTGCTGGTCGAGGACATGCTTGGCCGCAGTCGTGTCAGGGCGGACCTGGGAGGAGGCCGCTTCGATGTCATGACCAGGAAAGGCGGCCTCGTCCTCGCGGCGCCGAACTTCGCGACCAATGTGATCAATGACGGGAGCCATCGGCTTCGCACTTTGGCGTTCCCCTTGGCGCAGTGGGAGGGCGTGCTTGACGAGGCTGCAGACGGCCGGTTCTCGTTCGATACCTCCTGCATCTACGGTCGAGTGTTCGACTCGCCGACGATCCGGTCGGCGCTGCGGAACCTTTGGGCTCTCTGCGAGGATGAGGGGGTGCCGTCGCTGCTGCTGGCGAGAGCGGCAGGCTGCGAAATCCTAGCCGAGCTCTGCCGGTTGGGCGGGGCGCCGTTTGCTCCGGCCAGAGGCGGCCTCGCGCCTTGGGCGGAGCGACGCTGTATTGAGTTCATGCAGGCGCGGTTTGCCGAGGACATAAGCCTCGACGAACTGGCGGCCGAGGTGCGGCTCTCGCCCTTCCATTTCGCCCGCATGTTCAAGCAGAGCATCGGCGTGCCGCCAAGGGTCTACCTGACGCGACTGCGCGTGGAGAAAGCCTGCGAACTCCTTGAAAGGACGGAACTTCCGGTCACTGAGATCGCGCTCGAAGTGGGATACTCTTCGAACCAGGTCCTCGCCCGGGTCTTTCTCAAGCACATGCGCATGCGCCCGTCCGACTATCGCCGAGCTGTTAGCGATCCGGTGCGCTCCTTCGCTGCGCCGTGATTATGAGTGGCGCAGACTGTCGCCGGGCACGCGAAACGCGGTCGGGCCATACGTGTCGTCAGGTTCCGGTGAGCGCTTCGTCTGGATCGAACATCGAACGACCCGCCGCCCCGGAGGCGGCGGGGATCTCGTCTTGCAGGACGTCCCAGTGTTCGACCAGCTTGCCGCCTTCGATCCGGAAGATGTCGACAACGACCTGAGGCGCGTCGGCCCATCCGCTAATCAGGCCGTGTGGGCGACAAGAGCTTGAGGCTCAAGTTGTGGGCCGGATAGGACACTCCCATTTCCAATCCGGTCGGAAAAATTCGAAAGCCACGTCTTGGTGCTCTTTTGAAGTGAAGAAAGCCGGGCCCCGTCGATTGGCGGCGCCCGCTTCAATCAGGCTGCGACGCCCGGCACCGGCGTGTTGAGCAACTGCTGCTCCCAGAGATAGGCGATGGCGCTGCCGCCGATGTGGTACTTGAGGGCGTCGTTGAGGGCGGTGGCCGTCTCTGCCCGAGCCCAGTCACGTTGCCATTCCGACGCCAGCGCCAGCCACGTCATCATGTTGATGCCACCCGCGATCATGCGCTGAATTGCGACCTCATGGGCCTCGAGTGACGTGCCGCCCGATGCGTCAGTGATCACAGTCACGTCCCAGCCTTCGCCAGCAGCCTGAATCGCAGGCATGGCCACGCAGATCTCGGTCCACAAACCGGCGATGATCAGCTGCTTGCGACCGCTCGCCTTGACGGCGTCCACGACCTTCGGATCCTCCCAGGTGTTGATGGTCGTCCGGTCGATCACCTCCTGGCCGGGGAACACCTCGGTGACATGAGGAAAGATGTCACCACCCCGGGCGGCGATGACGCTGGTCAGGATCGTGGGCACGCCGAACACCTTGGCACACTTGGCCAGCGCGGTCGTGTTATTCACCACCATGTGCGGATCATGGCTGTTCAGATTTGCGAGCTGGTAGGGCTGATGGTCGATCAGAACGAGGACCGAGTCTTCGGGACGAAGAAGCGAGTCGAGGCCGTTGCGGAAGGTCATGATGTCATCCTTTGCATTTGAGAAAGAGCTGAGCTCTCGGGGCCGAACCTAGCGAAGATGCCTGAGCAACGCGGCGCGAGAACTGCCGTGAGAGTGCCGATCTTGCTGTGATGCTGCTTTTGCCAAGCGCGGGCTTCCCTGGCTGAACGCAGACCGCGAAAGGCTTGCGTAGCGAACCTTCGCAGGTGTTCGGGGTGCAAGACGATGCCGAGACCTGCCAGTTGTCGAGGACCGGTCTGGTCCGGCAGAACGGGCCGCTGCCTGATCTGGCTGGAAATCCGCATGACCTCGCACGCGCCGCGTATTGTCGGTCCGGTGCGGCCTGCCGTGATGACGTGACAGCATTCGTGGTGGCCAGACGCGTTCACGCAAACTAGCTCAACTGGATCATCCCCAGTCTCGCGGTTCGGTTTCTTTAGCGCAGATCGGAGAGGCAGCAAGATCGGCACCTTCGCGGCAGCACCAGTAGCGAAGGGACTGAGAAAGCTCGCTAGAGATTAGTCTCCTTGACCTTCCGCCAGACACGACCTCATGCGCCATCTTTCACTCGATGTCATTTCACTGGTCATCGGTCTCTCGAGCTGCGTGGCAGCGAACCCGAATGACCGCACGCACCCGGCCATCCCCCTTTCACGCCGTCTGGTCATCTTCTACGAAGGAGATCAGAGGATTGTTTGACCCGCGAATCGGCCTAGGGCATTGACCTCGGGAGGAACAATGACTCAGGCAAGAGAAGCGCCACACACTTGACAAACACCCGCAGTCAAGGCGCCGATCCTCAACCATTTCAATCGTTCGTCCCGCAGGAACGCAACTGCGAAGCCGTTCCAAGGCGTTTGGTTTCTGTGGCACCGTGTGGTTACCAAGGCTCGCCCGGTGTAAGAGGTGACAGCCTTGCGAGCACGTCACGAACATCCATGCGACTGAACTTCAGGTTGAGCGCTACGTGGTGGACGCCGATGCCATGGAGGTTGGTCAGCAAGCTCTCGAGATGTCGAAGGCCCATGCGGTATCCCAGATGGATCGGTTCAGGCGGTGCATCTGGTCGCTCGGCAAGGTCGAGATAAAGAGACTGGGTCACGGGCTTGATTGGTGCAGCAGGTGCGGTCAGGCCGTGCCATTCGGCGACGACCCGCTCCTGTTGCGCGGGTGGCCTCGGATAGGTGATCCAGCCGTCCGTGTGATCTGCCAGCCAATCCAGGGGTTGGCCGCTGTTGCCAGTTCCGAGCAGGGGGAGACGGCCGTGAAACGGCTTCGGAACGAGATCGCCGCCGTGCATGCGACCGTACTGCTTGCTCTCGTAGGTCGGAAAGGGTGTGTTGAGCAGCTCTTGCAGGTAGAGCAAGGCGTCACGAAACAGGTCCGCTCGCTCGCTTCGATTCCGGCCATAAGCCGGATACTCGATGGGTCGGTCGCCCGAAGCGATGCCCAGAACAAGTCGCCCCTTGGAAAGATGATCGAGGGAAGCCGCCTGCTTTGCGACATCAATTGGATGATGTAATGGCAGGATGACCGATCCCGTCGCCAGGGCGATCTCACTCGTATGGGCCGCCACGGTCGCCAGCCAGACAAAGGGGTCGTAGATCTGCCCGAGGTCACCAAAGCTGGGATCGTTGAGGGGGACATCGCGTGCCCAAAGTGTCGAGAATCCGAGACGTTCGGCCTCCTCCGCTAACTCGATCTGACCCTCCATGCTCGGCCTTGCTCCGTCGAAGGCCTCGATGGGAAAGAAAAGACCGAGCGTCGTGCGGTCATTGCGAAAAGTACGGTCGAAGCCGGGTCCGAACTGGGCCGCCGACGCATGCCGCTCCAATTGAGTGATCGTCATGACGCTTGGTTCCATCGACCGTTCCCCATGATGGGAACCTTGCCATAGTTTTGCCGAGGGCAAGAGCGCTCTTCTCCGGCCGCAAACTCTTTTACGTTTCCGCCGATCCCATCGACCACGCCGCAAAAGCCGTGACCCGCTACCGCAGGCGGCGGTCGATTGTTGACTTGGTCACCGCGACAGATCTGGTGGTCAAGGGGTTTGACGCGCGCGTCTCGCGGGCCGGCCGGTGGCACGGTTAAGTCTCTGATCTTGAACAAGTCGGCACCGTTCAACTGCGATGGATCCGCCGCCGGTATCGTTCTGGTCATCTGCTGTCCTTCCGAGATATTTATGTATTCACGTACTTGAGAGTGGTTTCGACCGTGTCCAGATCGACCAAAGAGCCAGCGACACTGTCTCGGCAAACCGGCGAAGCCAGCCTCGTCTCGTTTTTGGTCGGTCCACCAAATGTGGCTTCTGCAACTAAATGGCGCGCCGGAGTGTGAAATTACCGAGCGGGCAGGGCAGCGGGCAATGAGGCTTTCGTTCGCCTCGCGCCAGATGTCATCCGGACAGCCCGGTTCTATTGCTGGAGACCAATTCATTGCGCCTCATCCACGTCCAAATCAGCCGACCTCCCAAGGCGGGCCAATCGAGGACCCGTTCGGGAAGGGGTATCAAAGCATCCACCAAGCGATTGCAGAATAGTTTGCCACCGTATCGAATCCATCTTACCGAAACGCCGATGCAATGCGGTGCGCGCGCTGCGGCTCAGTTGCCGATATTGCGCTTTCTCCTGCCTTCTCAGCTAAGCTGACGCGGTTCGCTTTGCTGGTTTGCAACAATCCCTGACGCAAGGCACTCAAATGCCGCGACGGCCTTTTGCAACGTGGCTTCGGGCGTCTCGCTGGATGCAACCCAAAGCGCCGCGTTGAGCGCCATGCCGTTCAAGAGGCGGGCCAACCCCTCGATGTCCACAGGCTTGATCGCACCCTGGGCCGCAAGCTCGTTCAGGGTGGCGACTGTCGCCTTCAGGCATCTGTTCTGGCTGGGCCATTGCGATGGGTCACCCAGCACCGAAGGGCCATCCAGAAGCACGATCCGCTGAACTTCGGGCCTGAGTGCCATTTCGATATAGGCGTGGCCTTCGGCAAGCAGCCCGTTCCAGCCGCCGCCCGCCCGCTCCCCGGCCGCCTGCGCATGCGAGGCCATCGCTCTATCGATCTCGTCCACCACCGCAGCGAACAAGCCCCGCTTGTCTCCAAAGTTGTGGTAGAGCGCACCTCGCGTCAAACCGGCCTCAGCGGTAAAATCATCCATGGACGCGCCGGAAAAGCCCTTTTCCGCAAAGGCCTTACGCCCCGAAGCGATCAGCTTTTCGCGGGTTTCCGCCATCATCTCGGCGCGTGTTCTGGCTGCCATCGTCATTCTCTGAGTAATTCGGGGGGAAGCCCCTGATTTTCAATATCTCGCTGAGCGCACTCTTAATGTACGCAACGTATATGAAATGACAAGGACGTGCCGGATGCAGCAGCCCCGGTCCAATTCGCCCATACGGTAGCCTTAGTGTACACTGATCGCTTTATACGATGCGGCAGAGAAACTCTTTGACCGTTACGGATAGGCTGCAACCGGACTGGGCCGGTTTTTCCAAAGCCGCCGACTGGAGAGCCCCCATCGAATGATCCGGATTAACTGTTACTGCATTGTCGGCCTTTGGTCCATTGGGATGAGGCTTTCTGGCGCGGGCGGCTTTATCCACCCCATCAGTTTTGAGTGATATGCAACACTCTTTGATCATTGCAATGATCTGTGTAAATGAAAGTCTTCGGTACATAGCCCAGCCTTTGCTTGGACGGCTTCCTAACGTTTCCGGGGACTGATTCCAGTGGGCTTGGTGAACCTCCAAGCTTTGCCGACGCTCGGTCGCGTCTAGGCCGTGCGACTGTAGACCTCGTGCATACGGCGTTGCAACTGGAAGCGGCAGGTCAGTTGTTTCAGCGGATGCTTTTGGTCGGTAATCATCCAGAGACTAAGCCAGACCGCGATGACGGCGAAGATAATTCCGCCCAACGCCTGACCGATCAAGACACCTGGCGCGCCAAACAGCGCCCCACCGAGCAGGATAAACGGTATTGTGCCGAGAGTCTGGCGGCCCCAGTTGATCCAAGTAGAAAAACTGGGGCGCCCGAGATTGTTATAGGAGGCGTTTGCAACGAATATTACCGCATTAAAGAAACTGGCTAATGCGATTGGACCACAGAACAGCAGGATCAGCTCCCGTGCCATGCCCACAGCTCCAAAGATGTCTGCTATCTGGTGACGAAAGACAAATAGCAAGGTCGATGCGAGGAGCACATAGAGGCCGGCAAAAATTATGCCGCAATAGAACGTCTGGCGGACACGGTTGGACAGACCTGCCCCGTAATTCTGCCCCATAATCGGACCGATTGCGCCCGAGAGCGCCAGCATGACCGAGAACACGACCGGGATCATCCGGGAGATAATTGCCATCCCGGCCACGGCATCGGTTCCATATTTTGCCATTTCGCGTGTCACGACCGCAGCCCCAACGGGCGTGGCGATGGTTGCCAAGACAGCAGGCACCGCAATGTGCATGCCTTCGCGAACATCGTGAAGGAAGCACTGCGCTCTTGGAATCGCGAAAGCATTGTAGATACGCCAAGCGGGCCAGAGCGCGACGAGCATCGTAGCTAATCGCGCGGCCACCGTCGCCCATGCCGCGCCTTCCAATCCCATAGCGAGTGAGAAGATGAAAATCGGATCGAGCACTCCATTCACCACTGCACCGACAAGCGATGGGTACATCGCACGCCTTGCGTCGCCATATGCCCTAAGCGTGGCGACCGCCGTCATTCCGACGCCAGAGAGGAACGTGCTCGGCAGGATGATCCATAGGTAATCTTTCGCCCGTTGCGCGACATCCCCGGTGGCACCGATTAGCCCGAGAATGAAATCAAGGTTCGGCAGCATGATTAGAGGAATGACAATGCCGAACGCGACGGCAAACATGGCTGATGAGAAGGCATGTTCCCGCGCGGGGAGGCCATTGCCGCTGCCCAGAGAATTGGCGACGAGAGCGCCGCCAGCGATAGAGAGCCCGATATTTATCGCGCTGGCAAAGAACATCACCGCGCTGGCATAGCCAGCGGCAGCGGCAAGCGCCTCTTCTCCCAACATCGAAATGAAAAGCACGTCGATCAGGTCCACCGCAAAAATTGCCATCAAGCCGAGGCTCGATGTCAACGACATGACCGAGACATGGCGCATCAAGCTTCCTTGTGTGAAACGGGCTTCAGTTAGGTGCACAATATGCTACTCCGGCATTTCATGAGGCGAGGCATGCAGCGTTACGTCGTCAGTATAGGTGAATTGGATTATGGTGTGCCTGATCAGTCTGTGAGATTTGGTTTGTCTGGACCGCACCCATTACCGACGGCCCGAACTTAGCCCGAAGGAGCGCACCGGAGCGCGAACGGACCGTCGATACTCGGACGGGCTCATATGCCGCTTTTTGAGAAATACCCGAGCTAGCACTTGGTTGGACGAATATCCGACCTCGAGAGCGATATCCGTGACGGAAAGATCTGTCTGTTCGAGGAGTTCGCAGGTTTTTTCCATTCTCAGTTGCGTCAGATAGACCCGTGGCGGAACGCCGAGGCTCTGCTTGAACATTCGGGCGAAATGAAAGGGTGAGAGGTGCACCTCGGCGGCCAACTCATCCAGGCTGATGTCTTCCGAGAGCCGCATATGCATAAGCTCGATACAACGCCGCTTCGCCCAAGGTGCGAGACCGCCCTTTGTCGGCGCAATTGATGCTCCGCCGAGTCGGCACAGCTCAGCGAGGATCTCGCAGCCCGCAGCGCGCGCCAGCAGACGCGACGGAGGGCCTTCTTCTTCACAAATTGACCAAAGGTTCCGTAGTGCAGACTGGATGGCCGGTGTGGTGTACGCTTTGCTGTATATCTCTAGGCCGCCGAACGAGAACTTGCCATCAGCAACTTCATCGAGCACGCTTTGCCATTGCGCCAAGGGGAATGCAAAGCTGCGAATGTGATGACTGGTATCGACCCTGGAATAATTGGCGAAGTTCGGTGCAGCGAGAACAAAGCCGCCCCTTTTGGTCGTCACATCGAAATGCCCACCTCCGAGGTTGGCACTGATGTGGCTGCCGCCGAACAAATCCTGATGCAGGACGAGATCGGGGACAGCCGGGTCATACATTTTCTTGGCCGGATGCGTTGCCTCAAGCATATTGAGAATTCCGCCAGACGATTTCATCACATGCACATCGGGCGCGCGAGGGCCTTGCTTGTACCATTGGGCAAAAGATGAATAGGCGGGCATCGTCATGTTGGATTTCTCATCGCTAAGTTTTCAGCAGTGGATTGTGAGGGCTTGACTGAATCTTTTTCTGTGGGTTTCCTCGAAAGTTCCCGTCCTGCTTCGTGAGGCCCGGCTCATTCTTCCGTCTCTGTGGAGCCTACGGTCGAAAGGACCGTGACCGACATGCCCGGTCTCAGCAGTGCGTCGGGGTTCGGGAAGCGTGCCCAGACGGTGACGGTGTCGGTCTCCGCATCAACTTCGGCACTCTCCGCATGTGGAATCGCCTCTCCGGGATAGACCCTGCCTCCGGGCAGCTGCAGGCGCACTCTGACGTGTTGCAACAGGTGTGCAGCCGTCGTAGCGCTTGTTGCCTCCAGTGCCGCAAGCCGCTCGGAATATGGTGTGCGGTAGGCAACAATCGCCGGATCGAACGCTACGATCCTGCCAAGCGGTGGTCCGGCTTCAGCCTCCAGGAACGCTCCAACTGCAACTGCAGGCGGAGAAATAAGGCCAGAGATCGGAGCGCTGATGATCGCGCGCTCAAGGTCGAGGGCGGCCCTTCGCTGCTCAGCCATTGCAAGAGCAACAGCTGCCTTCGCCATTGCCTTTTCAGTGCGCGCAGGACCGAGCGAAGCATCTGCGGTGATTCCGCGGACGTGCAGCGCCTCCTGGCGGGCCGTCCGGCGAGTGGCGCCCTCGAGCAAGGCCCTTGCCTCGGCGAGCCGTGCCGCGGCGATCTCGAGCGCAATCTCTGCATCGGTCGGGTCAAGACGGATCAGCGGTTGACCCGCAGCGACCAAATCGCCACCTTCGAATAGGATCTCGGTAACAACGCCATTTAAACGGCTTGACAGCACGGCGTGTTCCGACGCCTCCACCCTCCCCATGAAGATCATTGGGTCGGCGGCCGCAGAACCTGTACTCAAGATGGCAAAGATTATTGCGCGAGAATATCTCATAACAGCGTTGCCGCTTGCATGGCTTAATGCGAACTGATTGGTGCGCGGGCATTCGTTAGCTGCTGCTGCAGTCGGCGTTCGGGTCTCCATCCAAGTAGCCGCGATCACTCGGGGCAGCACTCTGAGCAAGTGGAGGAGCGCATAGCCATAGCTCGCTTCAAGAGGCGAGCCTGAGAGCAGCGACTTGTAGCGACTGAACGGCGGGCTGGGGATGGGGGCGGTCGGCATGGAAGTCTCCATCAGCTATTTGCAACACGGCAAGTTGGGCTTGTGATGTTCAGTCTTGGGGGCCCTTGGGTCAGGCAGACAAATCTTGATCAATCGAGCATCCAGGGCCCATCGCCGATAGAAGCATGAATGCAGACGAGAAGGTCTTCGGGGTTCAGTGGCTTTGTGAGGTAGCATTGGATCCCCAACTTCAGGGCACGCGCCTGCGCCGTCTCGTTGGCGCAGGAGGTTATGAGAATTGTTGGAATCGGAGTGCCTGATGCCACCAGATTTTCGTACAACTCGAGCCCGGTCATCCTTGGCATCTGGATGTCTGCAATCAGGCAGGCTGTTCGCGAGAGGTGTGCGGCCTTCAGGAAATCGGCAGCACTTCCGAACACGGCCGTAACAAATCCAAGCGACCTGACTAGGCCAGAGACCGCCTCACGAGCCGGTTCATCATCGTCGACAATGGAGATCATGAACTTTTTCGACATCGTCGTGGTTTCCGTTAGCTCAGACAGCAAAGTGTTGAGGCCCTGAGATCTTGTCGGCACCTTGTCACTCAAGGCCGCAATTACTCGCTCCACGAAAGGGTGGACGAAATAGTTGGTCGGAACAATTGTGCGGAAGTGTGGGCCGTCTACGACTTTTTGGTATCGCGCGCTAACCTGTCTGCGAAACGCACCAGGTCGGGCAGCGATTTCGCCTCCATCTTGCGCATGACTTGCGCACGATGAACCTTGATGGTGACCTCACTGAGAGCGAGGTCCGAGGCGATTTGCTTGTTCAACCGACCCGCGGCGACAAGCGCCATGACTTCGCGTTCGCGTGGCGTAAGAGACTCAAAACGTTGCGAAAGCTCGGCCTGCATCGCCGCCTCCGACCTGCGCTCGCGATCCAACTCGATCCCTCGATGGACCGCGTCGAGCAGATCCTGATCGCGGAACGGCTTGTTGAGAAACTCTATCGCTCCCGCTTTCATGGCGGCCACGGACATGGGAACATCGCCATGACCCGTAATGAAGACGATGGGTAGGTCGACATCCGAATTGGCCAGTTCGCGCTGAAACTCGAGTCCACTCCGCCCGGGCAACCGGATGTCGAGGATCAGGCAGCCGGGCGCATCGCGCCGTTCGTCGAGCATGAAGTCCTGTGCCGACGCGAACGAACGCACAGAATGGCCTACAGAGCGCAGCAGGCTTTCAATGGATTCGCGCATTGAAGGGTCGTCATCTACGATGAAAACGAGGGACTGGTCCGTACTCATGGTCTCGCTTTCCATGAATTGTGGTGGGCGCTTTGGTGCTCGGTATCGTAAACTGAAAGACGGTGCCATACGGTTTGTTGTCCATCATCCACAGCCGCCCGCCATGGGCCTCGATGACCGATCGGCAGAACATGAGGCCCATGCCCATACCATCTGGTTTCGTGGAGTAGAACGGCTCAAAGATCCGCTCCTTGGAGTTCGGATCCATTCCGATCCCTGAATCTTCCACCGAAACCAGGATTCCGTCGGTACCATCAAGCGCGGACCTGATGCGCAGAACACGTTCCCGATCGGTGACGGTCCTCATGGCATCCATTGCGTTCGCAACCAGATTGGAGATGACTTGCTCAAGCTGGATGGGACATCCGGTGACCGGAGGCAATGTCTTGTCGAACTCGGTGTAAATGGAGACACGCACAAGTTTCAACTCGCCGAGGCTGCGCTTCAGGACGCCATCGATGAGCCGGTTGGCGTCCACGACGACCCTCTCCGGGGTGCCATTCTTGAACATCGCCCTGATGCCTTTGATCACTTCGGCGCCGCGATGACCATCATTGACGATGCGTTCCAGTGCGGCGCGTGCCTCTGGAAGATTGGGATCGGACCTTCCGAGCCAACGCAACCCGGCATCGGCGTTGGTCACCATGCTGGCTAATGGCTGGTTTATCTCGTGCGCGATGGATGCCGACAAGGCCGCCATGGCCGTGAGCCGAGCCTCACGCGCGCGCCGCTCGGCCGAAATCGAGTGCGCGAGCCGGGTGTAAAGTGTCATTGTCTCCGAAAGGAAAGCCAAAAGCACAATGCTCGCAGAGATCAGGCCGTAAACTCGCCCGGCCCACCAGCCGACACTGAGGCGACCGGAACTTAGATAGGCGATTAGAATAATCTCGATGAGAAAAGTGCAAAGTACGACCATCAACCACAGATCGAGCACCGACCGCTGTTTGATCCACAATGTGACGAGACCAGCCACGCACAGACCCGCTGCCGTGGCTGGAACGTAGTCCCAAAGGGCGGAGACGTTCCGCGTGTCTCGCATGAGATTTGGCAGGGCGTCATTGTTCGTGAGGATGAGCCAGGTCACGCCGCAGGCAATCACGACCACCCCACTGACGCTTGCAAAGATGATGTTCTTTTCCCAACCCTTCGGGCTCCGCGCGTTCGGGCCGGCCTCTTTCATCAGCGCGTAGGCGAGTACGAAGAGCGGAAAACCGAGACGACGCAGCGTGGCAATCGCGGCAGTGGTTTGAAGCCCAACATCGGGCAAGTTCAGCAACGCTGGAACGCCGGGAAACGAAACTGCCCAAGGCAGGACCATCACGCCGGAGAAGAGATAGCAGATCGACAAGGCAAGCACGGCAAGTGAACGCTGAACCGAAACAAGCGTGAGCAGCAAGGCGGCGGTAATCAAATCGATAATGAATACTGCGGTTGCGTAGACCAGAAGCAACGCCTCTGTGTTCTCAAGTGGAACCTGAGCGAACGGCGCCGTTATGAGCATCGCAGCAAAGAGTACGACCAGAACGACGACGGCAAGTCGCCATTGACCCCGGCTAGCTGGAGACGTGGTAAGCATTAAAAGAGGAACTTCACCCAAGTTATTTTTCAATCTCACACGCTTGCCTTGATGGATTAACTGCAACCACTATACGCGAAGGTTCCAAACGGCTGGAAAGAAACTTTTCACCAGTGCACCGCATGGAGAGCGATTGTGTCGCGATATACCGACGTCTTGGGTATCGGTAGAGCTCCGGTATTTGAGGTCGGTTACGTCAACCATCCGCCGCGCCGAGGCCATTCTGACCACCAAGAACAACCATATCGACGAGGTCAAAGCCGGGAGTTAAATTGAGGTCGCATTTGTCACCAGAACAGTCGTTCGCACGTAGTGCAGCATCTTGGAAGAGCGAAAGAAGGTCGTACGGAAGGCCTGAACAATGCAGGCACAGCCGAGCAAATCCAGAAACCTGGACCTGAACCCCAGCCTCGTACGACTGGTGCTCATGCGAGCGCCCTCTTCTCCAAACCTCAACACAACCTTGCCTGGGCCCGGTACGTCAGCACCGCTGCGCAGTCCAAATCCCGATGACGCAGGTTATGTGGTATTCTTAGGGTTGTAGGTGATTCACAGGTATTTTTTGCGTGGGGTAGAAGCTGGAGAACGCGCCGCAGGGCGCAGCTTAAGAAAGCATTTCTGTTGGGAGGAAACATGACAAAGTTCATCTTGAACGGCACCGAAACGGAGTTTGATGAAGCCTCGGACATGCCGCTTCTCTGGGTCATACGCGATCTGGCTGGCCTAAACGGCACGAAGTATGGTTGCGGCGTCGGTCTTTGCGGCGCTTGCACCGTGCATGTCGACGGCAAGGCCGAACGCGCATGCCAGCTGAACCTCGGCGAGGTCGATGGTGCAAACGTCACGACGATCGAAGGTCTCGACCCCGAAGGCAACCACCGGGTGCAGGTTGCTTGGCGGGATCTCAACGTGCCGCAATGCGGGTTCTGCCAGACTGGCCAGATCATGCAGGCTGCATCCCTGCTTGACGAGAATCCTAAGCCGTCGGACGACGAAATTCTGGCCGCGATGTCAAACAATGTCTGTCGGTGCGGCTGTTATCAGCGGATCGTCGATGCCGTCCGTCTTGCAAGCACGGGGAGCTGAGCCATGCTGAAGTATCTCGAACCGAATTCCGGTATCGCCACCGAAACCGTCCGTATTGCCAATGTCTCCCGCCGGGGATTTCTGGGCACCACCGGTGCTTTTGCGCTGGCGGCTTATGCAGTGCCAGCGCGGGCCTTTGACAAATACCCGACCGGTGGTACGGATATGCCGCACGGAGTTGTCGACGACCCGCTCGTCTTCGTCTCGATTGATCCCGACGGAACTGTCACGCTGGTCGCTCACCGCTCTGAAATGGGCACGGGCAGTCGCACGTCGATCCCGATGGTCATGGCTGACGAAATGGAGGCCGACTGGTCCCGCGTGAGGATCGTCCAGGCGCCTGGGGACGAACCCAGGTATGGCAATCAGGACACCGACGGATCACGCTCGATGCGCCACCATATTCAGATGGCACGCAAGATTGGCGGGTCCGTGCGTACAATGCTGGCCCATGCCGCTGCTACGCAATGGGGTGTCGATCCCGCGGACGTGACGGTGGAGATGCACGAGGTCAAGGGGCCGACGGGTCAAACGGCGGACTTCGGTGACCTCGCGGAGGCGGCCATGGCTTTGCCGGTGCCAACGCACGAAGAGATCACTTACAAGACTGAGGACCAGTTCCGGTATATCGGAAAGGGCGAGGTGCAGATCACCGACCTGCGCGATATCACGACCGGCGAAGCCATCTATGGTGCCGACGTTGTGCTCGATGGCATGAAGACCGCTGTCATCGCACGCCCGCCAGTGGTTGGCGGTAAAGCAGCGTCTTTCGACGCGACCGAAGCGCTCGCCGTGTCCGGGGTCGAGAGCGTGCACGAAATCCCCTATGGCGGGCTTGCCCGGAAGTTTGCGCCGTTGGGCGGTATTGCCGTCGTGGCGAAGAACACCTGGGCAGCATTGCAGGGTCGCGCGGCCCTGAAAATTGAGTGGGACGCCGGAGAGCACGGCAGCTATAACTCTGAAACCTACATGGCGGAGTTGATTGCCACGTCCGAAGAGCCGGGCAGTTCCGCGCGGGATCAGGGCGACGTGGACGCAGCCTTCGCCGACGCAGCGCGCACCTTCACCCGAACCTACACCCAGGCGCACATCGCCCACATTCCAATGGAACCGCCGGCTGCGATCGCAAGCTACACCCCGGAAGGTCTGGAAATCTGGGCGCCGGTGCAGAGCCCTTATACCACACGGACCGATACGGCCGAGGCGCTGGGCCTCGACCCGGAGCAGGTCAAGGTGCATGTCACGCTTCTAGGGGGCGGCTTTGGGCGTAAGTCCAAGGCTGATTTCGTGACCGAGGCCGCGCTTCTGTCGCGCGAGGTAGGCGCCCCCGTTCGAGTGCAGTGGACGCGCGAGGACGACGTACGCCACTCGTTCTACCACACCACCTCCGCCGAGCGGATCGAAGTGTCGCTGGACGATGTAGGCAACGTCACGGGCTGGCTGCATCGGTCGGTGGCGCCGTCGATCTTGTCGACTTTCGCCCCCGACGAGGGCAAGGTTCTGCCGCTCGAACAGGGAATGGGCATGAGCGACGTTCCGTTCGACATTCCCAACATTCGCTGCGAAAGCGGCAAGGCGCTCGCCCATACGCGGATCGGCTGGTTCCGGGCGGTATCGAATCTCCCGCACGCTTGGGCCATCGGGTCCTTCGTTGGGGAACTTGCCGATGAGCTTAGCAAGGACCAGCGACAGATGTGGCTCGACCTCATTGGCGCGCCACGTCTACTGGATCCGGCGGCCTCTGGGTGGCCGGACAGCTTCTGGAACTACGGCGAGCCGATGGCGGAGTTTCCCATCGACACGGGGCGGCTGGCCCATGTGCTGAACCTTGCCGCCGATGGCATCGGCTTCGGAAAGGATCTGCCGGCGGGCGAAGGGATTGGCCTCGCGGTGCACCGCAGTTTCGTCTCTTATGTTGCCTGCGCGGCGCATGTGAAGATCGCGGACGGCCGGATCACGGTGCCGGAGATGCACATGGCGATTGACTGTGGCTTCTGCGCCAATCCAGAGCGGGTGGAAAGCCAGATTCAGGGCGCTGCCGTGATGGGCATGACGGTTGCCCTGCATTCGGGCATCACCTTCGAGGACGGCGCGGTGGTTCAGTCGAACTTCTATGATTACGACGTGGTACGGTCCGACAACTATCCGACGGTGAAGACCCACATCGTTCCGCATCCGTTCTCGGTGCACGCGAGCGGTGTAGGCGAGCCAGGCTTGCCACCGGTGGCCCCGGCCATAGCCAATGCGCTCTTCATCGCCACCGGAGAGCGTCGCAGGTCGCTGCCCATGGGCAACGAAGCTTAGTGTCGGGGTGGGGCGGCGTAAAAACCGGCCCAAACCAGTCATTAGCCAGTGTCTGACGGCGGTCGACCAGTCGGAATGCCGGCGGCGTGAAATAGAACGACATGATCGCCGAAAACGCGACGCCGCCCGCCACCGTCATTGCGGCGGGCGGCAAAAGGCTCCTCTGGCAAGAATCAAAGGCAGGAAGCCCCCCACGCGCGTGATCGTCGTCGACACAACGTGCCGCGACGACGCCACTACCACGCCGGGCATGGCATTTTGATCAACGGTCGCGGCTTCAGGGTCCTCCTGCAACGCGGTCATGCTGATGAGCGCGGCGTTGTTCGACACGCCGATGGATCCGATCAGCCCTATGAGTGCATTGATACCGAAGTGTGAGCTATCCCCCGAAATTCAGACACTGACATCAGCTTCAGTTTGCAGTCTGCTGATCTTCAACACGAAGGAGATCAGAGATGTCGAAACGCAAGCAGCACGCACCCGAGGTCAAGGCGAAGGTCGCAGTGGAGTCCTTGAAGGGCGAAGAGACCGCTGCTGAGTTGGCGAGCCGGTTCGGGGTTCATCCGACACTAATCCATCAGTGGAAACGCGCGCTTCGTCGAAAACATCTTCATTGAGCGGTGTTATCTTGCAATTCTGGCACTGAACAAAGACTTCGATGGGCGATCAAACAGCCAATGGATCTCCCGTGCCCAAAGATGCGATGCCCAAACTTTCCACGACGTCGCCTGCGAGCTCTTCACAGCACCTGTTATCTCGATCTCACATATTGGGACGGGGGGCCATCACGGATTGCGAAGGCCCCCGGTCAAAGGTTTTCTAGCTAAAGAGGAAATCGCTCCCATCCAGCGTTGTGGCATCTACATCAAGAAGAACGATCGTGTGATCCTCGTAGCTGATCTCCGTGGAGGTGGACCCGTCAAAGGATGTCGATGAAATGCTCAGACCATCAAAGCCCTCCGTGACGCCGCGCAGATCGAGCAGATCACCTTGACTGTCGAAATCTGAGATCACATCGATCTCTCCGGAATTGAAGCTGTTGAAGACAAAGACATCTAGCCCCTCGCCCCCGTGCATTTCGTCGTCGCCATCACCACCGTTCAAGGTGTCGTCGCCATCACCACCGTTCAACGTGTCGCGACCATTTCCACCCGCGACAAAGTCGTTGCCGTCTTCGCCGTTCACAAGATCGTCGCCAAGGCCACCGCCCATTTGATCGTTGCCCGTGCCGCCGCTCATCACGTCCATCCCGGCGCCGCCGCCCATCAGGTCGTCACCCTCGCCGCCACTCACCGCGTCTGCGCCTTCGCTACCACCGAGCCTGTCGTTCCCGGCTCCACCTATCAGAACGTCGTCGCCAGCGCCACCGTTGGCGATATCGTCTCCATCGCCCCCGTCTACAGTGTCGTCGCCAGGACCAGCACCGATCACATCGTTGCCAGCACCGCCTGACAACATGTCATTGCCGAGGCCACCGCCGATCATGTCATCGCCGTCGCCGCCCATGGCTACATCGTCACCATCGCCGGACGACAGGATATCATCGCCGTCATTGCCTGCGAGAACGTCATTGCCGTCGCCGCCAACAATACTGTCCACACCGCCGCCGCCGCCAATGTCATCGTCACCAGCCTCTCCGGCAAGAAAGTCGTTGCCGCCTGCGCCGCGCAGAATGTCGTCGCCATCACCGCCAAAGGCCATGTCGCCCATCAGACCAGTTGAGATGTTGCTCAACCCATCATCGCCATCAGACCAGCTTCCAGTGTGAATCTCGTCATTGCCTGCACCGCCAAAAATCGTATCCGATCCGTCGGCACCTGCATCGAATAGGCCACCCGTGGCCGTCGAGACACGGCTGTCGTCATCGCCGGTAATGATGTCATCTCCAGCGCCGCCTTCGATCAGATCATCGCCGGCCCCGCCCGCATAACCGTTGTCATATTCCGACAGCGGCAAAGCGCCCGAAGCCCCAAAGCTGGCAGCGTTGAAGGCGTCATCATCATCGCCCGCACCAGCCTGGAGCGTGTCATTCCCTGTGCCGCCGTCGATCACGTCCGCACCGGCATTGCCAAAGAGCACATCATCGCCTGCGCCGCCCGTCATGCTGTCCGCGCCGCTATCGCCGCCAATATTATCGTTGCCTGCATCGCCATTCAGGATGTCATCACCCCCCGCGCCGCGCAGGATGTCGTCGCCGTCCCCGCCATGCGCCTCATCAGACGCCATGCCAGTCTGAGTGTTGCCAAATCCATCATCGCTATCGGCCCAGGACCCGGTATGAATCTCGTCGTTTCCGGCACCACCAAAGATTGTGTCCGACCCGTCAGCATCAGGATTGAACGTCTCTCCGGTTACGGTTGAGACCCTGCTCTCATCGTCACCAGTGATGATATCATCACCTGCGCCGCCGACTATCACGTCATCCCCGGCACCACCGGCATAGCCGTTGTCATATTCAGCGCGCGACAATGCCCCTGAGGCACCCGCGTCAGAAGCGTTGACGATATTGGTATCGCTTCCCGCCATGATCACGTCGTCACCAAGTCCACCGTCAATATCGTCACTGCCGTCATTGCCGGTCAGAGTGTCCATACCGCCAAGACCGATAATGACGTCATCACCCGCGCCGCCATCAATACTGTCGTCGCCTTCAGTGCCAGTGGCCGTTTCACCAGTGTCGGCCAGCACGAAAGCTGCGCCGCCCATGGCGCGTTGATCGTCCAGCAAGGACAAAGCCTCAGCAAGGCTGATCTGTTCAATCTCGCCTGCAGCGGCGGGTAGAATAGGTACGAACCCGTCTTGAGTGCCATCAACTTCACCCGTAGTTCCAGCGCCAGTACCAGCTGGCACAGAAACGCCGTGCAGAACTATTTCACGCAAGGTCAACGGCAGAATATCGGCGCCGACGTAGTCGTTCATTGTAACGGGACTAAAGAAGTTGGACGCATCATTTATGTCGAAGGCCCGAATATATGTGAACGAGCCATCCGCATTGGTCGTTGGCGTGTCGCCTTCTCCGCTCAATGTCAAAAGCACGTCACCGTATTGCCCCACACCTTCCAGCACTTCCACCAACCCGTCCCGGTCTGCGTCACTGTTGATGTCGGGCGTCTGCGAGTTCACAGGATTGCCGCCAGCATCAAAAAGACCATGGATGTGCTGCGGCACCGGCTGGTTCGGCTCCATCCCCTCAACAGTAATCGACACATTCAGATACTGTTCGCCAGTCGCTTCCGGTGCGCCGATTGCGAGGATCATCGACCCACTGACGCCTGAGCCATTGAGCGCAATGAAATCAACCGTATAGGTCGACTCAGCGCTCCTCAGAAAGGTTTCAAAAGATGCATAGTTATTCGCTAGATGTGCCATGATTTCTCCTCGCATTTGCAAACGTCACCTGACAGTCACGGAAGAAGGCGAGGCAAAGTTTCAAAATCGGGTGCAAGAACTTTGAAAGACCTTCAGATGCACGAGTCCTATTTCGCAAATCAATTTGGACTCATGCCGGGATGCACCGCCCCATAGGTAATCGCGCGCGGTCAGGGTTAAATTTGTCTTGAACAGGAGGGAGGAGTCCTTTTTGCTTGCATTGAAGCGTCCAATGCGAGCCAATTCGCGAGCGCCGCGACTCGACAGGACCGTAGATGTCCGGACGTGCGACATTTTATTTGACTGGGTAAGAACGATCAAAACCAATCCCGAGACCAGACCCCTCAGGTCAGCGACAGGCGATGATGATCCCCACTCGATCTCCGGAGGGGCGCGCTCTGCCGAAGATCTCGAGTATCTCATTTCTCGCTGTGCGCTCGGGGATCGTGCTGCCTTTGCTGCACTTTATGATGCCACAAGCGCGAAACTATATGCGGTCTGCGCTCGTGTTTTGGATCAGGATCATGCCGCCGAGGACGCCATGCAGGACGCCTACGTCAAGATATGGGCCCATGCAGGGCGCTACCGCGTCACCGGCCATTCGCCGATGACCTGGCTCATCACGATTGCGCGCAACACGGCGATTGACCGGCTCCGGGCGCGGCGGCTGCATCGCGACATTGAGGA
Organism: Roseovarius sp. MBR-51; assembly: GCF_053628575.1. Lineage (NCBI taxonomy): Bacteria > Pseudomonadati > Pseudomonadota > Alphaproteobacteria > Rhodobacterales > Roseobacteraceae > Roseovarius > Roseovarius sp. MBR-51. The sequence goes on along the minus strand of NZ_JBRJGQ010000005.1, from coordinate 300,880 downwards.
CTATCACGAGGGTCTTGCCGCGCCGGGGGGCAATCCGGAACACATCGCTCTGGCGCGCTCTGAGGCGGGGCGCATCCAGCGTTGTCTCGAAGAACTGGAGCAGGACCGGCGCGCAGCCATCACGGGGGCCTATCTCGACGGGCTCAGCTATGCTGAGTTGGCCGCGCGCGCGGGCATACCCCTCAACACGATGCGGACCTGGCTCAGACGAGGGCTCACAGCCTTGCGGGAGTGCATGACCCGATGACCGACATCTTTGATGAAGATGACATGCTGGCGGCGGAATATGCGATGGGGTTGCTGTCGGGCGAGGCGCACGTCGCCGCGCGCTCCCGCGTGGTAACGGACTCCGCCTTTGCGGCGCGCGTCGTGGGGTGGGAGGTTCAACTTTCGCAGATGGCCGATCTCGACCCCGTTGCACCGCCTTCCGGGGCACGAGATGCGCTCTTACAGCGCCTGTTTCCGGAAACAGCTCCCGTGCCGCTCTGGAAACGTCTTGGACTCTGGCAGGCCCTTACAGGTGGCGCGCTGGCCGTCGCCGTCGCGCTTGCGGTTGTCGATCTGGGTCCAGTGGTGCCGTCGTCGCTTGGCCCGCTCTACACGGCCGAGATCACGTCAGACGGGGGAGATTTTCGTGTCATAGCGCTGGTTGACAAGACCACGAATGAGATCCTGCTGACCCGCACCGCCGGGGCGGCGCCAGCCGGACGCATCTTGCAGGTCTGGGCGCATGGGCCGGGCGAGCCCGCGCAATCTGTGGGGATTTGGCCTGATGGAGAGAGCGTGGTGCTGCCGCTTCCGACCGAGATTGCGGCGGTGCGGGGCACCCTGACCCTTGGCATTTCCGAAGAGCCGCCGGGAGGGTCGCCGACAGGCCGACCATCGGGACGGGTCTTTGGCACCGTCGACGTTCCGGGCGTCACGGACCCGAGGACGTGAACCATCGGTCTTTGGCGGTTTGCCTCGACTTGTGTCTTAGTCACAGGTGGCGCTGTTTACCCTGTGGCGTTGAATCGCCTCAGAACCTTTCGCTAAACTTCTGCATGGCGATGAAGAATTCCGCCATGAGACACTGATCGGCGACCTGAGAGATTGGCACCGCCTCGCCCTTGGTCTTTGCGCCGGTGTGATCTTTGCCGGTCCAGGTCTTTGCCAAGTTCAAGTCGCGGAACATGACAGATTGGAAATACCTGGGTTGTTTGGAAACCTGCCTCATTCCGCTTGTGCTGTGTGGTCTCAAAGCCGACTGGCGACTGCAGCGCATGAGTCTTGACCTAGCGAGTTGAACAGCCGAGCCGGTCTCCTTTTGAGAGATTTGTGCAGTCGTTCAATTTAAAAATGTCGAACGATTGGGCTTGGGACAACATCTTCCACCGGAATTCACGAATTCGAATGCATATTTGATCCATGTCAGGTGCTTTTCCCAGGATCTGGAGAATACTTTGAGCGAAGAGTGTTCTTCGCCCGGACCGCTGGGCGGCGCGCGCTCGCGTGCCATCGGTGCCTTGCGCGCCGTGCGGGCAGCTTCGCGCTGGATTGTAACTCGCGAGGATATGACGATCACGCTCGCCCAAATTTTTGCACTACTCAGATCCAAGGAGAGCATCGCAGCATGGTTCGAAAACCCACTCGCAGCCAGATCCAGTTGCCCAACAAGGAGGGTTCAAAGCCCCATTCTGTTGTGGTTCCTCTGGTTCAAACACCTGCCCAAAAGCCGTCTCCCGACAAGCGCGAACCTCATCCCCACGCCGCGCTCGACCGAAGTGCCATGGCCAGTCTCGCCCGGTTTACCGGCGGGCTCTCGCCCCACGCGATGATTGATGCCTGGAGCGACTGGGCGATGCATCTGGGCCGCGCGTCGGGGCGGCAATTGGAGCTGATGGAGCGGGCGCAGGCGAATGCGTTGAGGCTTGCGCATTACACATCCGCACAGATACTCGGCCAGCCTTCTGAAAAACCGTTCAGGCCGGGGCCCAATGACACCCGCTGGTCGCACATGGGGTGGGACAGGGCGCCCTTTTCCCTCTGGCAGCAGGGGTTTCTGGCGACGCAGGACTGGTGGCATGCCGCGACATCGGAACTGCGCGGATTGCGCCGTCTGAACGCGGATCGGACCGGGTTCATGATGCGGCAGCTTCTCGATACCGTATCGCCGTCAAATTTCCCACACGGCAATCCGGAGATTCTGGAAAAGACTCAGGCGACAGGTGGGCGCAACCTGCTCGATGGGGTCGCGCATTACGCCGACGACTCCCGTCACATTCTGGCACAGGAACATCGGCCCGTGCCGACAGAGTTTGCACTGGGCAAGGTTCTGGCATGCACACCGGGCGTGGTGGTCTATCGCAATGACTTGATTGAGTTGCTCCAGTATTCCCCCACCACGTGGGAGGTGCAGGCCGAGCCGGTGCTGATCGTGCCAGCATGGATCATGAAATACTACATTCTCGATCTTTCGCCCGAGAACTCCTTTATTCGCTGGCTGGTAGGGCAGGGTTACACGGTGTTCTGCATCTCATGGCGCAATCCGGGGGCAGAGCATGCGGACCTGTCGCTGGAGGACTATCGCAAACAAGGGATCATGCAGGCGTTAGACGTCATCAACGACATCGTGCCGGATCAAAAAATTCATGCCAATGGCTATTGTCTTGGCGGCACGCTGCTGGCCATCGCGGCAGCGGCGATGGCGCGCGACGGCGATGACAGACTGGCGTCGGTCACATTGATGGCGGCCCAAGTGGATTTCGCCGAAGCTGGCGAATTGCTGCTCTTTCTCGACGAAAGTCAGGTCGCCTTTCTCGAGGATCTGATGTGGTCGCAGGGCTATCTGGACCGGCCGCAGATGTCCGGGACCTTCGCTGCGATCCGGTCCGAGGATCTGATTTGGTCGCGCGCAGTCAGGCGCTATTTCCTCGGCGAGCCGGACCTGCCCACAGATATCACTGTCTGGGTCAACGACACGACCCGGATGCCGGCGCGGATGCATTCTGAATATCTGCGCGGGATATTCCTGGAGAACCGCATCACGGCGGGGCGGTTCGCGGTCGAAGGCCGGGTGATTGCGCTCAAAGATATCTCGGCGCCGCTCTTTGTCATTGGCACCGAAACCGACCACATCGCGCCATGGCAATCCGTCTACAAGACAGCACTGTTTACCGACTGCGATCTGCATTTCCTGCTCACCAAGGGCGGCCATAACAGCGGCATTCTGTCAGAGCCGGGGCACAAAGGGCGGCACTATCGGATCGGCCACCGGCCCGCCGGGGCGCTCTACCGAGATCCCGACACATGGCTGGCGGCACATGATCAGCAGTTGGGATCTTGGTGGCCGGAATGGACAAGCTGGCTGGACAGCCAAGCCAACGGTGCGGTGCCCGCGCGCCGGCCCGGCATACATCCGGACTATCCCGGTCTGGAAACGGCACCGGGGACATATATCCATCAGCCCTGCACTTCACCCATACGCAGCGCCTTGCGGCGGATGTTCCAGGCCCGCATCTCCAATGAAATATTGGAGAGTGCGCCAACTCGGTTCTGAATAGTCATTCGGTCCTCCCGGTCTGCTGACCTCGCCAAACGCTAACACCGATGCAGGTCGATAGATTGTGCGAAATATGCAAAGCCTCGTTAGGAAAACTAAACAACTATTGTCCCCAAGATCGGCTAGGACAGGATGGATTCTGACAATGGGCCGACCGCATGACCGATATTCACTCGATGGCCAACGCCATCCGCTTTACCGCCCTTGATGCCATTCTGAACGCCGGTGAGGGGCATCAGGGCGTGCCGCTGGGCATGGCAGAGATTGCGGCCACGCTCTATGCGCGTCACCTCAAGGTCGATCCCAAAGACCCGCTTTGGCCAGACCGCGACCGCGTGATCCTGTCCAATGGTCATGGCTCGATGCTGCTTTATGCGCTGCTGCACCTTGCGGGCTATGCGCATGTCACCACTGATGCGCTCAAATCCTTTCGCCGTTTGGGGTCGGTGTGCGCCGGGCATCCCGAGATCGAGCAGGCAGCGGGGATCGAGATCACCACCGGCCTCTTGGGGCAGGGTATTGCCTGCGCCGTTGGCATGGCCGTGGCAGAGGCGCGTCTGGCAGGGCGATTTGGCAGCGAGCTGGTGGATCACCGCACCTGGGCCTTTGTCGGGGATGGCTGTTTGCAAGAGGGGGTGGGACAAGAGGCGATTTCGCTGGCGGGGCATTTGCGCTTGGGCAAGTTGACCTTTCTCTGGGATGACAATCACATCACCGATGATGGCGATACGGCTCTGTCGATTTCCGAGGATGTGCCCGCGCGGTTTCGTGCCGCGAACTGGCATGTGACCGAGGTGGACGGGCATGACATCGAGGCGATTTCAGCGGCAATGGCTGCGGCGATGGCTGATCCGCGCCCGTCGCTGATTGCCTGCCGGACCACCATCGCGCGCGGTATTCCGCGGCTAGAGGGGCAGCGCGGCGGGCATAGCGCGCCGCTGACGCCAGAGGATGCGATTGCGGCGCGCGCGGTCATGCACTGGCCCCATGCGCCCTTTGATATCCCCGACTCCATCCGCGCCGATTGGGCCACGGCCATGAGGCGCGGGGCTGTGGCGCGTGCCGACTGGACCAGCCGCCTTGCGCAGCATTCAGATGTTGTTGAGTTTCAACGCTGGGTGGCGGGGGCCTTGCCGTCGGATTGGGATCAGACCCAAACCCGGATCGCGCAGGATCAGGCCGCCAACACCGCAGCGCGCCCGACGATCACCACCTCGGGCGAGGTCTGCGAGGCGCTGAGTGGGCCCCTGCCCGAGTTGACGGTGCTTTGCGCAGATCTGGAGGCGCCGACCAATCACAAACGCGGACGCGCGGCCTTTAGCGCCAGTGACCCGACCGGCAGCTATGTGCATTGCGGCGTGCGCGAACATCTCATGGGGTCGATGTGCGACGGCATCGCCGCCCACGGCGGTTTGCGCCCGGTCAATGTGACCTATCTGGCCTTTGCCGATTACGAACGCCCCGCGATGCGCATGGCCGCGCTTATGGGCTTGCCCGCGCTCTTCGTCTTCAGCCATGACAGCATCGGCGTGGGCAGCAACGGCCCGACGCATCAGCCGGTCGAGGTGCTGGCCAGCTTCCGTGCCATGCCGAATATGCGGGTCTTTCGCCCCGCCGATGCGGTGGAAACCGCCGAGGCCTGGGATATCGCGATGCGCGCCACCGATGGTCCAAGCCTCTTCGCGCTCTCGAAACAACCCGCCCGACAGGTGCGCAGCCATAGAGATGAAAACCTGACCGCACGCGGTGCCTATGTTCTGATTGAGCCGCAAGGCCCCCGTGATCTCACCCTTCTGGCAACGGGCACCGAGGTCGGGCTTGCGGTCGAGGCCTGCGCGGCACTCCGCGCGCGCGGCATCAACGCGGCCGTGGTGTCTATGCCGTGCTGGGAATTGTTCAATGCGCAGGACAAGGCGTATCGCGATGCCGTGCTGGGGGTCGCGCCTCGCATCGGGATTGAGGCGGCCATGGCCTTTGGTTGGGAGCGATGGCTGCGACCAGATGATCGGTTCATCGGCATGTCAGGGTTTGGTGCGTCCGACAAATCCGAAGCGCTCTATCAGCATTTCGGGATCACGGTAGAACGTATCTTGCTGGAAGCGGCGACGATCTGACACCTCCCCAACGCTCTGCCTTTGCCTCGGCTCCAAGGGGCGACGTCCGTCTGGAATCAGCTTGTCGAGGGTCAGACAGATATGATCAACTGACGCCCTGACTACGGACTTGCGCCGGATGAGTTGCGCTTGGAAATGGAGACTGAAATGAACCTTGCAAGACTGGCGTCAGAGGCAGCTGATCGCGGACGGCCAGTCCGGGCCGGGCTGATTGGGGCGGGCAAATTCGGCTCGATGTTTCTCAGCCAGGTGCCGACCATCGCGGGGCTCGAGGTGACGGCGATTGCGGATCTCGATCCCGCCCGCGCCCGGACTGCCTGCGCTGCCGTCGGTTGGGACGACAGCCGCATTGCCAGCACGGCCTATGTCGAGGATGGTGCAGCCCTTGGGCTGCGGGATGATGTCGATGTGGTGATCGAGGCCACCGGCAACCCGCGCGCCGGGATTATCCATGCGCGCGCCGCCATTGCAGGCGGCAAGCATGTGGTGATGGTGAATGTCGAGGCGGATGTGCTGGCTGGTCCCCTCCTCGCTGCCGAGGCGCGGGCGGCGGGCGTAGTCTATTCCATGGCCTACGGCGATCAACCGGCGCTCGTGTCGGAGATGGTCGATTGGGCGCGCGCCACCGGATTTCACGTCACGGCGGCGGGCAAGGGCACCAAATACCTGCCTGCCTATCATGCCGTCACGCCCGATGACGTCTGGTCGCATTATGGCCTGACCGCGCAAGAGGCGGCCGCAGCGGGGATGAATCCGCAAATGTTCAACTCTTTTCTCGATGGCACCAAGAGCGCCATCGAGATGGTGGCGATTGCCAATGCCTGCGGTCTTGATGTGCCCGACAATGGCCTCAGCTTCCCCCCATGTGGCGTGGATGATCTGGCGCATGTGCTGCGCCCGCGCGCGGTGGGCGGGCAACTGGACCGACGCGGCATGGTTGAAACCGTGTCCTCGCTCGAACGCGACGGGCGGCCTGTATTCCGTGATCTGCGCTGGGGCGTCTATGTGGTGCTCGAGGCCCCCAATGACTATGCCGCAGCCTGTTTCAAACAATACGGCCTGCCAACGGATTCCACCGGGCGCTTTGCGTCGATGTACAAGCCCTTTCATCTGATCGGGCTGGAACTGTCGATTTCCGTCCTGAGTGCCGCGCTGCGCCACGAGCCCACCGGCCAAGCGCGCGAGATGCGCGGCACCGTAGCCTCGGTCGCCAAGCGCCCGCTTACGGCGGGCGAGGTGCTCGATGGCGAGGGCGGCTATACCGTCTGGGGCAAGGCGCTGCCGCTCAGCCGGGCGGGGGCGGCGCTGCCCATTGGTCTGGCCCATGGGGTGCGCTTGACGCGCGACATCGCCGCAGGGGCGGTGTTGATGCTCGACGATGTCGATCTGTCGGGCAACGATGCCGCAACGCTCTACCGCGCCGCCATAGCGGGGTGATTGCGGCTCAGCTCTGGCTGAGATACGCGAGCATCGTATCAGCCCCCGAGACCTTGACCGGCACGCCGTCTGGATTGTCGCGAAAACCGGGCTCGGCAAAGAGGTTTTGGATCACGCCGTCTTCGACGAGCATGGAGTATCGCCAACTGCGCAGGCCCATACCGTTGCTGCTCCGGGCGACCAGCATTCCCATCTTGCGGGTGAATTCGCCATTCCCATCAGGCAGCATGAAAACATTGTTGATGTCGCGCGACGTGGCCCACTGATGCATGACAAAAGCGTCGTTCACAGACAGGCAGATCACACGGTCAATGCCCGCCCTGCGAAAGGCTTCGTAGTGCTGCTCGTAACCGGGCAGATGACTGTCCGAACAGGCGGGCGTGAAGGCTCCGGGCAGAGCGAACAACACGATGCGCTGACCCGGAAAAATATCGGCGCTGGTCAGCACCTTCCATTCGAATGGGTTTGGCCCCTCAAGCGCGTCGTTGCGAATGCGCGTGTGAAAAGTGGCGTCCGGGATGGTGGTCTGGAGTCTCATAATGGTCTTCATGTCCTTGGAGGCGACAGGGTGCCGTTTAAACTCGGGTTGGCCCAACGCGCCTGTGTTCGGCATCAGCTTGTGTTGCGTGTCATGCGGTGCAGGTCACGTCTTCAATAATCTCTGGCGTCCTCTTCGAACAGAGTCAAAAACGATGCCGCCCCGGCGCGGTGCAGCGCATCCTTGGTCATAGGGCGCGGGCCGTGCCGCGCAGAATGCACTCCAGCGGACAGTTGATCCGGAAATGGTCCGCCTTGACCCCGGTGATCAGGTCGGTGAACCGTGCGCCTGCAATCTCGCCGATGCTGCGGGCGGGGATGCGGATCGTGGTCAGACCCGGCTCCATCTCATTCGACCCTTTGAAATCGCCGATACCGATCACTGAAAGATCCTGAGGAACACGCAGCCCGCAGCTTTGCGCGCCATAGATCACCCCTTGGGCAATCACATCATTGCCACACAAGAGCGCGGTCGGGCGGTGCTTGCGTTGCAAGAGCTCCTGCGCCACCTGCTTGGCCTGGGCAATGCTATAGGGCGCCTCCCATTGCCAGTCGTCGACCAGCGGCACACCTTCGGCCAGCAACCGCGCGCGCGCGCCCGAGAGGCGGGCACTGGCCCGGTCATTGCCGTCGGGACGCGGAAACACCAGCCCGATGTCGCGATGCCCAAGGCCAAGCAGATGGTCGGCGGCGATGCGCCCCGCCTCGTGATTGTCCGCCCCGACACATGGCAGCACAGAATCGGGCGCGTAATTCCACAGCGCCATCGCCGGTGTTCCCTGCTGCTGCAATAGCCGCAGACTGGCGTCCGCGTGTTCCAGCCCAACCAGCGCAATACCGTCCACCCGATGCTCCATCAGCTTGCGCATCATCGCATATTCGCGGTCGAGGTCATAGGAATGCGACGCGATGAGGAGGGTAAAACCGGCCCGGTCAATGGAATCGGAAAAGGACTGGATCACTTCTGCAAAGATCGCATGGTCGATGGTCGGCACGATCAAACCGATGGTGGCGTTGCGCCTCCCATGCATCGACTGGGCCGCGCGATTGCGAATGTACCCGAGTTTTTCAACCGCACGGGTGATACGTTTGCGGGTGGCGGGGCTCACCAGACCGGGATGATTGAAACTGCGCGACACGGTCGAAGCTGAGACGCGCGCGGCCTTCGCCACGGCAACGATATCCACTTTTTCGTTAACCTTATCAGACATATAATGCGCCATTTCAGAGATTTTATGAAAACATTTGCATTACTATTTTCATCACTTACCGTAAAAGATCAACCGACGTTCTGAATCGGGGACCGCAACGGGAGGGGCGCGTTGGACTTCATCTACTACTTCGGCGAGGTGTTCACGCCGATGGCCTTCATGCTGCTTGTGGGCGGCACGATCGGCGGGCTGATCCTTGGGGCAACCCCCGGCCTCTCGCCAACAATGGCGGTGGCCCTGCTCATTCCGTTCACCTTTCGGCTTGAACCGGCGCATGGCCTGATCCTTTTGGGGGCGGCCTATACCTCGACGGTCGCCGGCGGTGCCGTTAGCGCGATCCTGCTCAAGATCCCCGGCGCGCCCGCCAATATCGCGACCACGCTGGATGGCCATGCAATGGCGATGCAGGGGCGTGGCGCTGAGGCGTTGCAACTGTCGTTCCTATCCTCGGCTGCGGGGGGTGTTTTTGGCGTTCTTCTGTTGATCTTCCTCACGCCGATGCTCGCCAAATGGGCGCTCGCCTTTGGTCCGTCGCATCTCTTCTGGCTGGCCATTCTGGGCGTGACGGTGATCGGCACCCTAGATACCAATTCCGTGGTCAAGGGTCTCTTGTCCGGCTGCATGGGCATGTGGCTGGCGACCATCGGCTTTGACGATATCATGGGCGCGCAGCGCTTTATCGTTCATCCCGCGCTTGCGGGCGGGATCAGCATCGTGCCCGCGCTCATCGGCCTTTTTGCCATCCCGCAAGTTCTGGCGATGTTCGCGCGTGGGCGTCAGCCGGTCGGCAGCGATGTCATTGCGGTGCAAAAACACCCCATCGGTCTGGCCATGCGCGAGATGATCCGCCGCTGGCGCGCGCTTAGCATCGGCACGGCCATCGGCTCCATCATCGGGCTCATTCCGGGCATCGGGGGACAGATTGCCGGGCTGGTCGCCTATGATCAGGCCAAGAAATTCAGCCCCGAGCATCAGAAATTCGGCAAAGGCCATTCCGAGGGCGTGATCGCCGCCGAAAGCGCCAACAACGCCATGGTCGGCCCCTCTCTGGTGCCGCTCCTGACCCTCTCTGTGCCCGGCAGCCCGACCGCCGCAGTGCTCTTGGGTGGCTTGCTGATCCACGGAATATTTCCGGGCACCGATCTCTTTGACAATCACCCGGACGTGGCTTGGACCTTTATCAACTCGATGCTGATCGGTCAGATTTTGATGTGCATCTTTGGCCTCTATGTGGCTGGTCTGGCCGCGCGTGTGGCGCAGGTGCCGCAATCGGTCATGGCGGCGGTGGTGCTGGGGCTTGCGGTGTTCGGCTCTTACTCGGTTCAGAACTCGATGGGCGATGTCTATGTCATGGCCGCCTTGGGCATCGGAATGTTCTTTCTGGAACGCTTCGGGTTTACCGCTGCGCCGCTCGTGCTCGGTCTCATCCTCGGGCCGATTGCCGAGGCGAATTTCACCCAAGGCTCGATGATCGCCGACGCGGCCGATGGGCGGTTCAGCTATTTCTTTGGCGGCACCCTGAATATGGTCTTGATCCTTATCGTGATTGCCTCGGTGGCCTATTCGGCCTGGATGGAAATCCGCCAACGGCGACAGGACCACGCCGATGAGGCCGAGGCATGAGACAATGGCAGCATGTCATCCCCTCCGGGGCCATCGCGGCCCTTGGTCTCTGGGTCTGCTACGTCAGCTTTACGCAACAACCGGCACAGGCGTTCCTGTTTCCGCGGCTGATTTCCAGCGTCTTTGTCGTGCTGGCGCTCTGGACGTTTGGCAGGGCGCTCCTCGGCCTGTCGCGGGCTGGCACGGGAATTGGCCGCACGATGTTTCTCAACATTCTGCCGGGGCTGATCGTGGCGGTGATCTACATCTTTTGGGCGGCAGAGGCGCTCGGCTTCTACAGCGGCAGCGCACTCGCGTTTTTCGCGCTGCTCAGCCTCTATGATCCCGCGTCCCACGGCGAGGTCAAAAGCTGGGTCCGTCGCATCGTGATCACGGTCGGATTCATCCTCGTGATGTATCTGCTCTTTGCCAAACTGCTCAGCGTGTTCACGCCACGCGGCCTGTTTTTTTAAGACCGCCGGAGCGATCCGGACATTCAAAAACCAACGGAGGAAAAGACCATGACCAAGATACTCAGAGGGCTGGCAACGGCCCTTATGCTCGCGGCGGCCCCCGCTGTTGCGCAGGACTATCCGGACCGCCCCGTGATGATGATGGTCAGCTATGGCGCGGGCGGCGCCACTGATTTTCAGGCGCGGATCGTAACCATGACCGCAGGCAATGAGGACGCGCTTGGCCAGCCCATTGCGATCATCAACAAGCCGGGTGCAGGCGGGCGTGTCGGCTGGAACTGGCTGGCAACACAGGCCGAGGCGGATGGTTATGCCCTTGGCGTCTATAACATCCCGCATTTCATCGCCCAGTCGATTGAGGGCGGCGTCGAATATGGCGCGGACAGTTTTGAACCGATTGCCAACTGGGGGGCTGACCCGGCAGTTTTCATCGTGGGCGCGGACAGCGACTTCAACTCAATGCAGGATGTGGTGGCGTGGGCCAAGGAGAACCCCGGCAAGCTGACCTTTTCGGGGGCTGGCCTCTTCGTAGGCCACCATATCGCAGCCCTGCAACTCGAAGCAGCAGCCGATGTCAAACTGGCCTATATCCCCAACAATTCCGGTGGCGCGGGTGCCATGAAGGCTGTCATAGCCGGCGAGGTGATGGGCGGCGTCAACAACCTCTCGGACGCCTATCGCGCGGCCAACGCGGGCAACGTCAAGATCCTTGGCGTCTTCGACACCGAGCGCAGCACCTTCCTGCCCGATGTTCCCACCTTACAAGAGGCGGGCTATGACATCGACAATTCGAGCGTGAACTATCGCGGCATCATGGTGCCCAAAGGCACGCCGCAAGAGGTGATCGAAAAGCTGGCCCAGGTTGTGCCGACCATGTTCGCCGATCCGGGCGTGGCCAAGCAGATGGAGGCAGGCGGGTCGCCGATGAAGATCATGACCCGTGATGAGGTGATCGAGATGTGGGCCGCCCGCCAGAAAACCCTCGATAAACTTTTGTCTGGCCTTTGATCTGACCACGCGGATCCACCATGCGGGGCGGCCCGCCCGCCCTGCATAAACTCCTGAGGAACAGATGATGACTGCATCCGACGAACTCGCCGCTGTCGAACAGATCATGGCCCGCGCGCGGGCTGCTCAATGTGCCTATGAGGCAGGCGGGTCGCAAGAGCGCTATGACCGGGCGGCGCAGGCGGTGGCTTGGGCGATCATGGAACCTGCCCGCAACCGTGCCTTGGCGGAACTGTCGGTGGCGACCACCGGCATTGGCAATGTGCCGGACAAGATCACCAAGAACCACCGCAAGACCCTTGGCCTCATGCGCGATATCGCAGAGGCCAAGACATTCGGCGTGATCCGTGACGACCCCGCCACCGGCATCACCGAAATCGCGCGTCCCATCGGGGTGATTGGCGCTGTGGTCCCCTCGACCAACCCCGGCGCGACACCTGCGAACAACATCATCAACGCCCTCAAATGCGGCAATGCCGTCGTGCTCTCTCCCTCACCCAAAGGGGTGCCGACCTGCGCGCGCTTGCTCGAGCATATCCATTCCGAATTCGCCAAAATCGGCGCTGATCCCGATCTGGTGCAGATGGTGCCCGCGCCGGGGTCCAAGGCCAAGACTCAGCGCATGCTGGAATTGTCCGATCTGGTCGTCGTCACCGGCAGTCAGGACAATGTGCGCCGCGCCTATACCAGCGGCACCCCCGCGATAGGCGTGGGCGCAGGCAATGTGACCGTGATCGTCGATGAAACCGCTGCTCTGGCCGCCGCCGCCGCCAAGATCGCGGCCTCCAAGACCTTCGACAACGCGACCTCTTGCTCATCTGAGAATGCCGTCGTGGTGGTGGATGCGGTCTATGACGCCTTTGTCGCGGCATTGGCCCGCGAGGGCGGCGCACTGGTTCCCGAGGCGGACTCTGCGGACATCGTGGCGCGTCTCTGGCCCGACGGCCATCTCAGCCGCGCGGTGATCGCACAGGATGCGGACCGCATGATCGAGGCCCTTGGCCTCTCGGGGCGGGTGCCGCAGGGAACCCGCTTTGTCGCGGTGGAAACGCGCGGTATCGGACCGGAGCATCCGCTCTCAGGCGAAAAATTGAGCCTCGTGCTGGCGCTCTATCGGGCCTCGGATTTCGCCGATGCGACCGGGATCGTCGCGCGTATCCTTAACCATCAAGGGGCCGGTCATTCCGTTGGTCTGCACAGCACCCAGGATGACCGCGCGCGCCAATTGGGGGCGACGCTGCCCACCTGCCGGGTGATCGTCAATCAGGCGCATTGCTTTGCCACGGGGGGCGCCTTCAACAACGGTTTGCCCTTTTCGCTGTCGATGGGGTGCGGCAGCTGGGGCGGCAATTCCATCGACGACAACCTCAACTGGCGGCATTTCCTTCAAACAACCAAAATCGTACGGGAAATCCCGTCCAGCGAGCCGACGCTCGACGAGATTTTCGGCGATTACTGGCAGGTGGCCGGACAATGAGGCTGCGGCGCGACACGCCGCCGGAGGGCACGCTGCGCGACTGGATCGACGCCCGCGCCGAGGCGGGTGGCCCGGCCATGTCCTTTCCCGATGAGGGCACGGCAATCGACTGGCCCGAATTGCGCGCCCGCGCCCGCTCGATTGCGGCGCTGTTGACCGCCAAAGGCGTCGCACATGGCGAGAGCGTGGCGATCCTGCAACCCAACGGGCAGGCGGCGATCGAGGCGCTCTACGGTGCCCTTTACGGCGGGTTTCGCGCCACCATGATCAACCTTGTCGCCGGAGCCGAGGCGATTGGCTACGCGCTCGAGCATTCCGGCGCTCGGGTGGCTTTGGTGCATCCCTCCCAGCACGCGATGTTCCAACGGGTCACGTCCGGCGACACCATCACCGCACTCGACATGACCGAACAGGTGCCCTGCAACGGCCTGCATCCGGTCGTGCCCAGTGACCATGCGCTCCTGATGTATACCTCGGGCACGACGGGGCGACCCAAGGGTGTTGTGCATACGCAATCAAGCCTCTTGGCCGGGGGATGGACCACAACCATCGCCCACGACCTCTCGGCCAAGGATACCGGGCTCTGCGTTCTGCCAGTCTATCATATCAACGGGCTTTGTGTGTCCGTCATGGGATCGCTCGTATCAGGGGGGCAACTGGCGATGTGCGAGCGGTTTTCTGCCAGCCGGTTCTGGGCTAAGGCCGCCGAGACGCGCGCAACTTGGTTCTCGGTCGTGCCCACCATCATCTCGCACCTCTTGCATGGCGACACCGCGCCCGATCCCGAAACCCGCGCGCGCCTGCGGTTTGGCCGCTCCGCCTCATCGCCGTTGCCGGTCGAGGTGCACACGGCCTTTGAAGCGCGGTTCGATGTGCCCATCATCGAAACCATGGGCCTGACCGAGACATCCGCGCAAATCCTCTCGAACCCCTTGCCGCCCGCCGCCCGCAAGATCGGCTCTCCGGGGATCGCCTATGGCAATCAGGCCCAAGTGGCGGGGCCGGACATGCGCCCCCTGCCTCCGGGCCAAGAGGGTGAGATTATCGTCAAAGGCCCGAATGTGATGCTGGAATACCTCCGCAATCCCGAGGCCACGCGCGACAGTTTCACCCCTGATGGCTGGCTGCGCACCGGTGATCTCGGGCACAAGGACGCCGAGGGGTATTTCTATGTCACCGGCCGGCTCAAGGAGTTGATCATCAAGGGTGGCGAAAACATCGCCCCCCGCGAGATTGACGAGGTGCTCTACGCCCACCCTGACGTGGTCGAAGCCGCGGCCTTCTCCCGCCCCTGTCCGCAGTACGGTGAACGGGTTGAGGCGGCGGTTGCGGTCACTCCCGGATCTGCCCTGACATCGGATGATCTGATGCAACTTTGCAAGGACAGACTTGGTGCGTTCAAATGCCCGGACCGCATCTATTTTCTCGACGAGTTGCCAAAAGGGCCCTCCGGCAAAATCCAGCGGGTCAAACTCAAGGATCTGCTCAACCCGGAACTTGAACGAAACCCATGAGCTTGGCTGCCGCCGCACAGCGCGACCAGCTTTGATCTTTCAAACGGCTTGATCTGGTCGGAAAACTTTGACACCACTGAATTGCAGTCATTTTCCTTGGGAAATATTGGCTATCTTTGCTGCGGAAAAGGGCAGGAACTGGCATGAGCGGATTACTGGCCCTGTTCGACGACGTTGCGGCCATCGCAAAGCTTGCGGCGTCGCAGCTTGATGATGTCGCCGCGCAAGCCAGCAAAGCCGGAACAAAGGCCGCAGGCGTCGTTATTGATGACGCGGC
This sequence comes from Roseovarius sp. MBR-51, assembly GCF_053628575.1. Classification (NCBI taxonomy): domain Bacteria; kingdom Pseudomonadati; phylum Pseudomonadota; class Alphaproteobacteria; order Rhodobacterales; family Roseobacteraceae; genus Roseovarius; species Roseovarius sp. MBR-51. Next base: position 285,689 of record NZ_JBRJGQ010000005.1, on the reverse strand, counting down.
CGTAACGCCGAAATACGTGACAGGGCTACCTGCCGCGCGCGAACTGCCCATCGTGTGGAAGATCGCGCGGGCGTCCTTTTTCAACAAATTGGTGATCCTGCTACCCGTGGCCTTGCTCTTGGACGCCTTCCTGCCGTGGCTCTTGACACCGCTCCTGATGATCGGCGGTGCCTATCTCTGTTTTGAGGGTGCGGAAAAGGTTTGGCATCTGATCGTCCCACACAAGGATCACGGTCCCCAAGAAGCAACGACACTTGAGGCCGCACACTTGGAAGAGCAGCGGGTAAAAGGGGCCATCAAGACAGATTTCATCCTGTCAGCCGAAATTATGACAATCTCGTTGTCTCAGATCGAGATCGACACATTGTGGATACAGGCCGCCGCATTGGCGGCGGTGGCCATCGGGATCACGGCACTGGTCTATGGGGCCGTGGCCTTGCTGGTCAAGGCAGATGATCTCGGCATTCTGCTCACGGCAAAAGGCCGGTTTGCCCTGACCCGGTCCTTGGGGCGCGGAATTGTCAAATCAATGCCTGCGGTGATGGGCGTGATCGCGACAGTCGGCACGGTTGCGATGCTCTGGGTCGGTGGCAGCATCATCGTCCACGGGGTGCATGACCTTGGCTGGCACCTGCCCTATGAGCAGATCAAGCACATAGCAATGGCCGCTTCAGAGGCTATTGGCTCTGCCCAGGGATTCGTGACCTGGGCTGTGACCGCTGGGCTCGACGGTGTTGTCGGTCTGGCAACCGGATTGGTGCTGATCCCAATCGTGAACCGCGCCGTGGTGCCGGTCACGGGATGGCTCTTTCCTGAAAAGGCATGACCCCTGTCAGGACAAGACCCATCAATCCCGACCCAACACAGGTCGTCTGTCCCAGAGGTCAACTCTTGCGGTTGATATGAACATCGAAGCCCTCCCGCTCGCGACTATAGCCGTCGAAAAAATCGGTGAAGGCGGCAACATCTCTTAAGGGGGATCGTTGTGCACAAGATTGAGTTGCGGCAGGGCCTAATCCAGCAGGACCCGTTCGACTTACCCGGACCCAAGCCCGTCTTCGACCAAAAGTCGCTGTAGGGTGACGATAGCGCTGGCAGAGGCGGCGAACCCGTAGTGGACTTCACCGGTGTTCGAAACGATCTTTGTGTGCCCGCGCGCAGTCTGCGCGTTACGCCCCCTCGACGAAACCCCCGCACCTCTCGTGTGCGCCCGGCCGCGCAAGAGCAACAGAACGCCGGATCAAGATCGTCGGGGCTCTCGGGACACTCGATCCGTTCAAACAGCAAAGACTATGCCAGATCGTCGATGTGCCGCTTGGCAATCCTGATCTGGCTTGATGCGATGACACCCTTCAATGTCTCGGCTCAGACAGCGTTGCCGAACCGGAGTCGGGCGCGTGGATGTGCAATTTCTCTGGTGGTTTTCTTCGGCTCAATGTTGCGTGGATCACTCGTTTTGGGACTGATTGCAGCGTCAACATCCGTCACGAGCGCGTGCCTTGCGGCAATCGACGGCCTCGGACTCGGGGCCTTTACAACACACCGATATCCGCCAGCGCGGCAGAGAGGGCAGGGGGCAGTTTGTCATCCGTGGCCCGCGCGGTTCCAAGATCGGGCGGCGCATCCGATCCCGGCAGATAGCGCCAGCCCTGAAAGGGGCGTTTCTGCGCGGTCGCGGTGCGGATGAGCCCCGGTGCGAGCACGATGGCGCAGCGGCGGATTCCGTCGCTGCCCGTTACCTCATCGAGCCGCAGGATCGGCTGACGGCATTGCACCAGCCCTTGAATGACCCAGTAGATCGAGCCGCCGCTGAGCAATTCAGCCTCGCGCTTCGGCCACATGCGCGTCACATGGCGCGGTAGACCATCCGGACCCTTGGCGCGGGGGTCTTTGTGCCAGTCCTCCAGATCCTCGACCGAGGTGGTGCCGACGCTCAGTTTGATCAGGTGCAGGGTCACGACAAAGAATCTCCACTTCGAGCAGATAGGGTAGTGGAAATGCAGGCAGCTTCAAGCTATTGTGGTTCTCTGCCTGAATTTGGAGAGACCCGTGAGCCGATTTGCCGCCCCGATTGCCGAACAGATCTGGAACATGAAATATCGTTTCAAGACCGAAGACGGTGGCGATGCCAGTGTCGAGGACAGCTGGCGGCGGATTGCGCGCGCCCTGGCGGTGGTTGAGGCCGAGCCGGATGTCTGGGAAGAACGGTTTTACCACGCCTTGGAGGATTTCAAGTTTCTGCCTGCGGGCCGCATTACTGCGGGTGCCGGAACCGCGCGCAAGGTGACGCTGTTCAACTGTTTCGTCATGGGCACGGTCCCCGACGACATGGGCGGCATTTTCGACAACCTGCGCGAAGCGGCGCTGACCATGCAGCAGGGCGGCGGCATCGGCTATGATTTCAGCACGATCCGGCCCAAGGGGGCCGAGGTCAAGGGCGTGTCAGCGGATGCAAGCGGGCCGCTCAGCTTCATGGATGTGTGGGACGCGATGTGCCGCACAATCATGTCGGCAGGCAGCCGCCGGGGCGCGATGATGGCCACCATGCGCTGCGACCATCCCGATATCGAGGCGTTCATCGCCGCAAAATCCGATTCGGCGCGGCTGCGCATGTTCAACCTGTCGGTCTTGATCACCGATGCCTTCATGGAGGCGGTCAAGGCGGATGGCCCGTGGGAGTTGCAGTTTGGTGGCAAGGTCTATCACACCGTTCAGGCGCGCGATCTCTGGAACCGGATCATGCAGGCCACCTATGATTATGCCGAACCGGGCGTGATCTTCATCGACCGCATCAACGCCGCCAACAACCTGAGCTACTGCGAGACCATCGCGGCGACCAATCCTTGCGGCGAACAGCCCCTGCCGCCCTATGGCGCGTGCCTCTTGGGCTCGATCAATCTAGCGCGGCTGGTGGCCGAACCGTTTGCAACTGGCGCGCGGGTGGATGCGGCGGCGTTGGACGATCTCGTGCGCGTGGCCGTGCGCATGATGGACAATGTCGTGGATGTCAGCGGCTTTCCCCTGCCCGCGCAGGCCGCCGAGGCGCAGGCCAAGCGGCGGATCGGGCTGGGCGTGACGGGCCTTGCCGATGCGCTCCTGATGGTCGGGCTGCGCTATGGATCGGACGAGGCTGTGCAGCAGACCGAGGCGTGGCTGCATGCCATCGCGCGGGCAGCCTATCTGGCCTCCGTCGATCTGGCCCGCGAAAAAGGCGCGTTTCCGCTCTTTGACCGCGACGCCTATCTGGCCTCCGGCACGATGCAGGCGATGGACGACGATGTCCGCGCCGCCGTGGCCGCGCACGGCATTCGCAACGCGCTCCTGACCAGCATCGCGCCCACCGGCACCATCAGCCTCTATGCCGGCAATGTCAGTTCCGGGATCGAGCCGGTCTTTGCCTATAGCTACACCCGAAAGGTGCTGCAAAAGGATGGATCGCGCAGCGAGGAAGAGGTGGTCGATTACGCCGTGCAGATGTGGCGCGACCGGATGGGCGATGCCCCTTTGCCCAGCTATTTCGTCAATGCCCAGACCCTGCCGCCCGAGGATCACGTCAAGATGCAGGCGGCGGCGCAGAAATGGGTGGATAGCAGCATCTCCAAAACCATCAACTGCCCGGAGGATATCTCCTTTGAGGCGTTCAAGGATGTGTATCTTCAGGCGTGGAATCTGGGCTGCAAGGGCTGCACCACCTATCGGCCCAACGACGTGACAGGATCGGTGCTGAGCGTATCAGAGACATCGGACAAGGTGCCCGGCGAGACGCGCGGCGATATCCCCGCAACCGGCGGCGAGGTGGTCTATATGTCCGAACCGCTCGACCGGCCCAAGGAGTTGGAAGGTGCCACCTACAAATTGAAATGGCCCGACAGCAACCATGCGATCTACGTCACCGTCAATGACATCGTGCTGAACGGTCATCGGCGACCCTTCGAGGTCTTCATCAACTCCAAGAACATGGAGCATTACGCCTGGACCGTCGCGCTGACACGGATGATCTCAGCGGTGTTCCGGCGTGGCGGCGATGTGTCCTTTGTGGTGGAGGAGCTGAAGGCGGTGTTCGATCCCCGTGGTGGCGCATGGATGCAGGGCAAATATGTGCCCAGTATTCTGGCCGCCATCGGCGGTGTGCTGGAGCAACATTTGGTGCAGATCGGATTCCTTGAGGGCGAAGGCATGGGCCTGAAACAAGACCCTCAGGCGCAGATCGTCGGCATCGACGGAGCCCGCAAAGGCCCCGCTTGCCCCGCCTGCGGCCAATACGACATGCGTATGATCGAAGGCTGCATGACCTGTGGCAGTTGTGGCCACAGCAAATGCTCCGGATGATCAGCGCACCTTTTCGCCCCCCGTCTCAACCGGACTCAACCGAGGCGGCGCTGACACGTGTTATTTGCAATTCACTCAAAAACGCTGTATAACTACCTGAATAAACAAGAATATCCGGGCAGGGTCAGAGAGTATCTCCATGACAAAACCGATGCATAGGGCATTGATCGACTTCGTTCGACCCTTGTTCAGGCGGCCACGTCGGCTTCAGGTCGCGGCACTCTGCTATCGTGAGCACGATGGGCAAAAAGAGGTGTTGCTGATCACATCGCGCGGCACGGGCCGCTGGATCATCCCCAAAGGATGGCCAATCGACGGCAAGGATGCGCCCGGTGCGGCCTTGCAAGAGGCGTGGGAAGAGGCGGGCGTTCGGTCCGGCCGCGTGACGAGCGAGGCCGTAGGGATCTATTGCTATGAAAAGGAACTCTCCACAGGACTGCCGGTGCCTGTGGAAACTCTGGTTTTCGCGATCGAGGTGACCCAGATGCAAGAGGACTATCCCGAAGTCGCTGAACGCCGCCGCAAATGGGTCAGCCCCGGCGCAGCCGCACAGATGGTGCAAGAGCCGCAATTGCAGCAAATCCTGCGTTATATGTAACGATTTTGTTTCAGTTTTGTGACGGAATCGGTTGATGCCGAGGGCGAGGTTCCTTATGCCCGCTGCGAGCCATTCACCGAGGGACAAGCTGTGAGCGAGACGCAAAACGACGCCAACCACCTTGAAACCCTCGACCGGGATCTCCAGCGGTTTTCCCATCTGGAAACAGCAACGCAATACGTCGCCCGTCCGATGGTGGCACCCGGCATCGCGCTGGCCTTCATCGTTGTAACAGGCCTCGCGGCGGCGGTGTTCTTTGGCGCGTTTCCGATCAACTTTGTGGTGATCGCGGCGGCGGTCTTCGGGGCCTATATGGCGCTGAACATCGGTGCCAATGACGTGGCCAACAATATGGGCCCCGCAGTGGGTGCCAACGCGCTGACGCTTGGCGGTGCCATTACGATTGCGGCGATTTTCGAAACTCTCGGCGCACTGCTTGCGGGCGGTGATGTGGTCTCGACCATTTCCAGTGGAATCATCGACCCGGTGACCGTCGCCGATGCGCAGGTCTTTATCTGGGCGATGATGGCGGCGCTGATTTCAGCGGCTCTGTGGATCAACCTTGCCACATGGATCGGCGCACCTGTCTCGACCACGCATTCCGTGGTCGGTGGGGTGATGGGCTCTGGGATTGCCGCCGCCGGATTGTCCGCCGTGAACTGGACCACGATGAGCGCGATTGCGGCCTCATGGGTGATTTCGCCGGTGCTTGGCGGTGTGATTGCGGCGCTTTTCCTTGCGCTGATCAAATCGCGGGTCATTTACCGCGACGACAAGATTGCCGCCGCGCGTTTCTGGGTGCCGATCCTGATCGGGATCATGGTCGGGGCATTCTCAACCTATCTGGCGCTGAAAGGGCTGAGCCGGGTCGTCAAGATCGAACTTGGCACCGCGGCTACGGTCGGTCTGGGACTGGGTGTGATCGCATGGATCGTTACAATCCCGTTGATCAAACGGCAGTCACAGGGGCTGGAAAATCGCAACAAATCTCTCAAGGTGCTCTTCGGCGTGCCATTGGTCATTTCAGCGGCTCTTCTTAGCTTTGCGCATGGAGCCAATGACGTCGCAAATGCCGTGGGCCCGCTGGCGGCCATTGTCCATGCCGCAGAGTATGGCACCATCACGGCAAAGGTGTCGATCCCGCTTTGGGTCATGATTGTTGGTGCGTTTGGAATCTCCTTTGGTCTCTTCCTCTTCGGCCCCAAACTCATTCGCATGGTCGGGTCGCAGATCACCAAACTGAACCCGATGCGCGCCTATTGTGTGGCCCTGTCGGCCGCATTCACCGTCATTGTCGCAAGTTGGCTTGGCCTGCCAGTCTCTTCGACCCATATCGCGGTCGGTGGGGTGTTTGGCGTTGGCTTCTTTCGTGAATGGGATGCGGAACGCCGCCTGCGCAATAACAAGATGACGACTCAACCCGAATTGCGCATCGCGCCCGAAGAGCGCCGGCGGCGCAAACTGGTGCGCAGATCGCATTTCATGACCATTATCGCGGCCTGGGTGATCACGGTTCCCGCTGCGGCATTGGTTTCGGCGGTGGTGTTTCTTGCGTTGAACAGCCTGCCCGTCTAAAGCAATTTCAGAACACGGTGCCGGACGTCTTCGCTCTGTGAGTGCGCCAAACTATCCGCAACCGCGCTGCGACGGACGTTGGACGATAGCCCCCAACGGACGCGCCAGCGCCGCACACGTCGCTTTCACCCGCTCTTGATCCCCCGCGATGGCATCGTTCATTGCAGACGCGCCCCGGACCGTTGATCCTGAACCCATCAGAGAACCTCGTCTGAAAGGATCAGTCCAATGCGTCCTCTCCTGCCGCTTCTCGCCACGACAACCCTTGCCGTTGCTTCGCCCGCCATCGCCGAAACCCCGCGAACGGCGTTTCAACAGCCCGTTCTCATCACCTTTGACGCCTCGAGTGACACGCCCACCGCCCACCTCTCGACCCAGAATCGCCCGGCGCTCGGCAGTTCCGCCAATTGGACCGGCTTTTACATTGGCGGTCAGCTTGGCGTAGGCGTTGTCGATAGCGACATCTCCAGCAACGATGAGGATTTCATCGGCGGTGTCACCTTTGGCTATGACCATGATTTCGGTCGTTGGGTGCTCGGGGGGGCGCTAGATTACGACTTCGCCGACATCAACGCTGGTCCCGCCACCTCGATCGAGGAAATCTTTCGCCTGAAATTGCGCGGCGGCCCCAAGATCGGCAACGGCCTGCTCTATGGCGCGGCCGGTTGGGCCAATGCCGATACCGACAACGCCGGGAGCGATGATGGCTGGTTCATCGGCGCGGGCTACGAATATCTGGTCTCCAGTCAGTTTTCCGTGGGTGGCGAAGTGCTCTATCACGAGTTCGACAACTTCAACTCGACCGGCAACGATGTCGAGGCCACCACGATACAGGTCCGCGCCACTTTCCGCTTCTGATCGGCAGGGTCGCGCGGTCAATCGGGCGGGCGCGTCCTCCAGCGCGTCCGCCTACATGCCTTCAAGGGGCGCGGTGGAGGTATTCAACAGAGGGTTGCGTTTTCGACACATTGCCCTGCAAAAATCCGCCGAAAATTCTTTATTATCAGCATTTCCTTGCCACTTGTAGGCGTATGGCCCGGTTGACGCGGTGGCATCCTTGTTCTGCAAGGCAAGAGGACCGATATGTATCGAGACGGAAGCAACCGTTTGTCTCCGGGCCGCCTCTCCTCCCTCGGCCCGGTCGACATAAACTGATCGAAAGGAAACCAAGATGCTGAAAACAACCACAGCGCTCATGACCGCAACCGCCCTGCTGGCTGCCCCGGCCTTCGCTGGCAACGTGCAAGAGCCCGTCGCCGAACCCGTAATCGCGACCCCCGTTGCACCCCCGGCCCCGACCAGCCCGAACTGGACCGGTTTTTACGGTGGTGGCCAGATTGGCTACGGTGATGTTGACACCAGCGCAGCCGGCGTCGATGGCGACGGTCTGATTGGTGGTGTGATCGCCGGTTACGACTATGACTTCGGCAACAACTGGGTCGTCGGCGCAGGCCTCGACTATGACTTCGCCGACATCGACCTCGCCGGCGCGGCGTCGCTCGAAGAAGTCTTCCGTGCCAAGGCGCGCGCCGGTTACAAAATCGGCAACGGTCTGCTCTACGGGACTGGCGGCTACGCTTGGGCGGACACCGATACGTTCGGTGATGATGACGGCTACTTCGTCGGTGCAGGCTACGAGCACATGGTCACCCAAAACGTCTCGCTGGGTGGCGAGGTCCTCTATCACCAGTTCGACGACTTCGGCACCTCGGGTGCAGATGTCGATGCGACCACTGTTCAGGCGCGGGCGTCTTTCCGCTTCTGAATCCGGTCCGACACCAAAGTTAGAGGGCGGCCCATTGGGTCGCCCTTTCTAGTCCCGCACGACAGTACGGTGAGACCGCACATTCGTACAGCGCCGTTAAACTTCAGTCCAGATCGAGCCGCTGTTTCAACGCCTTCAGCGTGTGCCGGTCGGTGGCCTCCATCGGGGCCACCCGAGACTTGAAGAGTGTCGCCTGCGATTTCAGGATCAGGCCATCTTCCAATATTTTCAAATGGTTAGCCCGCAGCGTGTCACCGGTCGACGTGATATCCGCAATCGCCTCGGCAGTTTCGTTTTTGACTGTGCCCTCGGTGGCACCCTGACTATCGACCAGTTGATAATCCGCCACCCCGTTTTCACGCAGGAAGTCCCGCACCAATCGATGATACTTCGTTGCAATTCTCAAACGAAATCCGTGCTTTAGCCGAAACGCGGCGGCGGCCGCATCAAGGTCGTCCAAGTGGCTCACATCCACCCAACACCGCGGCACAGCAAGCACCAGATCGGCCTGCCCAAACCCCAGTTCCGCCAGTTCCGCCACCTGATTTTGCCATTGTCCCAGCTTTTCTCGGATCAGGTCGGTTCCCGTAACGCCCAAATGAATGCGCCCTGCGGCCAACTCGCGCGGAATCTCTCCTGCGGACAAAAGGATTAGCTCAACATTATCAATACCTTGGACAAATCCCGCATATTCACGATCTGATCCGGACCGCCCCAGCGTGATGCCGTGTCTGGCGAACCAGTCAAAGGTTTTTTCCATCAACCGCCCCTTGGACGGCACTCCGAGTTTCAGGGTCATGCGGCACCCCCAAGGTTCAGAACCAACCCCGGACGGATCACCCCACCCACGGCCGGAATCTCGCGGCCCCGACCCAACTGCCGGGTTAGCGCATCATAGCGTCCGCCAGTGGCGATAGGAGGCAGGTCAGGCCGATTTTCTGCATAAAAACCAAAGACAAAGCCGTCATAGTATTCCATCTGAGTACGTCCGTAACTGGCCTCAAAATCCAGTTTCGTGATGTCGATTCCGCGCTCTGTCATCGCCTCCAGACGCCGCCCCAGACGGTCTACAGCCCCTTGGATCGCGGGCATGTCCACCGCAATGTCGCGTAGCCGCTCTAGCGCGTTGTCACTGGTTTCGCGTACCGCAAGAATGGCGTCCAACAACTGCACTTCAGAGGCAGAAATCGGCCCCGCCGTCGCATCCTCTCGTAACGCATTGATTCGGCTTGCTATTTCATCCGGCCCCCGTAGCCCGATCAGTGGTTCGATCCCGGCCATTGGCTCTGCCGTCGCCAAGAGCGCGACGCGTGGTTCGGGCACCACAGCCCGCCCCGAGAACCGATCCATCAAGGCTCGAAACCGCCGTGGTCGCCAAATGTGCCGCCTCAGGGCCGCCTTGCGCCGATCCGTGGTGCGCAGCCCGTCTACAGCAGCCATTAGTATCCCGATATCCCCCGTTGCCGCGCGCAAACCAAGTGGCCGCAGTATTTTGAAAAACATAGAGAAAACCTCTGTGTCCGCCGCCTCTGGCGCATTGCGCTCAAAGATCTCATAGCCGACTTGGATATACTCATTGGCTCGTTGAGCGTCCTCTTCCTGACGCCGAAAAACCTCGCCGGAATAGGTATAGCGCGCAGGCTCGGCACCATGCTCCATATGCATCTGCACCACCGGCACGGTGAAATCAGGGCGCAGCATCTGCTCGCCGCGCAGCGCGTCCGAGGTCACATAGGCCCGCGCGCGAATATCCTCGCCGTAAAGGTCCAAGAGAACCTCGGCCGGTTGCAAGACAGAGGTTTCCACCGGCAGCGCGCCCGCCGTTTCAAAGAGCGCGCGCAGGCGCGCAGCCTCGGCCCGGATTGCGGCACGTTCCGGCATCAGCTTTGCTCCGAGAGAATTTCGCGAACCTTGTCCACCAACCCGGCGCGCGGCACCTCATATTGGCTGGGGCGCTCCTTCCATTCCTCAACCGTCGCATTTTCGGCAATCAGCGCCCCAAGGATCAGGTCCTTGATCTGCACCACGCCTTTCTCGAATTCATCACCCCCGGCAATAACTGCCACCGGAGAGCCGCGCCGGTCAGCATATTTCATCTGATTGCCAAAATTCTTGGGGTTGCCGAGATACACCTCGGCGCGAATGCCCGCCTGCCGCAGTTCGCCCACCATCGCCTGATAGTCGGCCATCAGCTCGCGGTCCATCACTGTCACAACCACCGGCCCCCGCTCTGCCCCGCCGATCTTGCCCTTGGCATGCAGCGCCGCAAGCAGGCGATCCACCCCGATGGACACCCCTACCGCCGGCACCTGCTGCCCGGTAAAGCGCGCGACGAGGTCATCATAGCGCCCGCCGCCCGCCACGCTGCCAAACTGGCGCGGGCGGCCTTTTTCGTCGAGGATTTCAAAGGTGAGTTCCGCCTCGAACACCGGGCCGGTATAATAGCCGAGACCGCGCACGACGGACGGGTCGATCACGATCCGGTCGGGGCCATAGCCTTGGGCTTCCAGTAGCGTGGCGATTTCTTCGAGTTCGTTGACGCCTTGGGTGCCGATGTCCGAGCCCCCAACTGCGGCGCGCAGGTTGGTCAAGGTGGCAACGGTATCGCCGCCCTTGGATGTCAGAAAGGCCAACACCGGCGCAGCTTGGCCGTCACCCAACCCAACCCCGTCGATATAAGCGCCAGAGGCATCGAGCCGCCCCTTGCCCAGCAACTCGCGCACGCCCGACTCGCCCACCTTGTCAAACTTGTCGATCGTGCGCAGGACGGCGGCCTGTTGGTCAGGGTCAGTGACGCCCGTCGCCTCCAACACCCCATTCAGCACCTTCCGGTTATTCACCCGCACCACATAATCGCCGCGCGGGATGCCCACCTCTTCCAGCGCATCGGCCAGCATCGCGCAAATCTCGGCATCCGCCGCCATGCTGGCCGTGCCTACCGTATCCGCATCGCATTGATAAAACTGACGAAAACGCCCAGGCCCCGGCTTTTCGTTGCGCCAGACCGGTCCCATGGCATAGCGCCGATAGGGCGTAGGCAGATCGTTGCGATGCTGCGCATAAACCCGCGCCAAAGGGGCTGTCAGGTCATACCGCAGCGCCAGCCATTTCTCGTCCTCATCCTGCCAGGCAAAGACCCCCTCATTGGGCCGGTCCACATCGGGCAGAAACTTGCCCAAGGCCTCGACCGTCTCCACCGCGCTCGATTCCAGAGCGTCAAACCCATAGCGATGATAGACCCCGGCAATTGCATTCAGCATCGCGGCGCGCGTCGTCACCTCGGCACCGAAATAATCGCGGAACCCTTTGGGCGTTTCGGCCTTGGGGCGGGGCTCTTTTTTGGGCTTGGCCATGGCATGCGTCCTTGCGGCATCTGTCGTGGCGCGGTCTAGCCCAAGGGCCGCGCCGGGGCAAGGCGGCTGCGCGATTGACCAGCAGCGCTCCCCGGCGTAGAGCGAGCATATGACCGATATTGAAGAAAAACTGGCCCACCTGATCCGCACGGTCGATGACCTGTCGGATGTCATCGCGCGCCAAGACCGTGAGATTGACCGCCTGCGCGTGCGGGTCGAGATGCTGCTCGCTCGCGAAGCGGCTAGGCAGGGCGAAAGCGACGGCGGCGTGATCCTGGGCGACGAGCGCCCGCCGCATTATTAGATTTCTTCCACCATCACCACCCCAGTCAGGCTCTTGATTGCACCCTTGATCTGCGGCGTCACAGGATATTCCGTGCCGCTGTCAATTTCCACCTCGCCGGGCAGGTCCGCCCCCATCAGGCAGAAATGGATCGGACCGGGGCGCGCGCCGCGCGCCGATTGGCTGGCCCCCTGCAACACTGCAGCAACCGACCCAATCGCCCCCGGCTGATCCACGAAAATCCGCAGGCCCACAGCACCCGCCCCGGCCACCATCCCATCAATTGGCTGCACCGCGCGGCAGAGCAATTTCAACTGATCCGCCTCCATCGTGGCCTCGGCGGTGATCACCACCTGTGCGCCCGTCTCGAGAAACTCGCGGCACTTCTCGAGCGTATCTGAGAATATCGTCACCTCGAAGCTGCCGGTGGTATCGCTGAGCTGCGCAAAGGCAAAGCGGTTGCCGCGGGCCGATTTCCGCTCTTGCCGCCCGGCCACAACCCCGGCCATCTTGACGAGTGACGGACCGCGTTCGGCCTGCGCTGTCACCTCGTCCAGCGTCTTGACGTCCTGCCGCCGCAGCACAGTCATGTAATCGTCAAGCGGATGCCCAGAGAGGTAAAAGCCCACGGACTTGAATTCCTCGGTCAGTCGTTCGGCGGGCAGCCAATCGTCAACGGGCGCAAGGCGCGGCTCGGGCAGATCATCTCCCGCCTCGCCAAAGAGCGAGACTTGGCTGGAATTCTTCTGCTCGTGGATCGCCGCTGAATAGCTCATCAGCGCCTCGATGCTTTCGAACACGCGGCGGCGGTTGCGGTCGAGCGCGTCAAACGCCCCGGCACGGGCCAGCATTTCCAACGGGCGCTTGCCCACCCGCTTGAGATCGACCCGCTGCGCCACATCGTAGAGCGTGGCAAAGGGTTTCCCGCCCCGCCCCGCCGTTATCAGCTTCATGGCCTCAACACCCACATTCTTGAGCGCGCCAAGGCCATAATGCAGCACGCCATCGCGCACGTCGAACGTGGCCTCGGAGCGGTTGACGCAAGGGGCGGCCCAAGGCAGGCCCAGCCCCTTTTTCACCTCTTGGAAATACACCGCCAGCTTGTCGGTCAGGTGAATATCGCAATTCATCACACCGGCCATGAACTCGACCGGGTGATTGGCCTTGAGCCATGCGGTTTGATAGCTGACCACTGCATAGGCCGCCGCGTGGGATTTGTTGAATCCGTAGTTGGCGAATTTCTCGAGCAGGTCAAAGACCTCGCTTGCCTTTTTCTTGTCGACGCCATTCTCCATCGCGCCCTTCTCGAATTTCGGGCGTTCCTTGGCCATTTCTTCTGCGATCTTCTTGCCCATGGCGCGGCGCAAGAGGTCGGCACCACCGAGGGAATAGCCCGCCATGACCTGCGCGATCTGCATCACCTGTTCCTGATAGACGATGATGCCTTGAGTTTCCTCGAGAATATGGTCAATCGACGGGTGGATCGACTCGAGTTCCTTGAGGCCATTCTTCACCTCGCAATAGGTCGGAATATTCTCCATCGGGCCGGGACGATAGAGCGCCACAAGCGCCACGATATCCTCGATGCAGGTGGGTTTCATGCGCTTGAGCGCATCCATCATGCCGCTGGATTCCACTTGGAACACTGCAACCGTCTTGGCGCTGGCATAAAGCCGATAGGATTTTTCGTCATCGAGCGGGATCGCGCCGATGTCGAATTCAAACCCCCTCGGAGGCTGGTATAACTCGGTCCCATCCGCCGCTACATTCAGAGAACGGCCCGTCTTGCGGATCATGTCGACCGCGTTCTGGATCACCGTCAGGGTCTTGAGGCCAAGAAAGTCGAATTTGACCAGCCCGGCCTGCTCCACCCATTTCATGTTGAATTGCGTGGCAGGCATGTCCGAACGCGGGTCTTGATAAATCGGCACCAGTTCATCGAGTGGCCGGTCGCCAATCACAACACCTGCGGCATGGGTTGAGGCATTGCGCAAAAGCCCTTCGACCTGTTGGGCATAGGTCAGGAGGCGGTCAACAACCTCTTCGTTCTTGGCCTCTTCGCGCAGACGCGGTTCGTCGGCCAAGGCTTTTTCGATGCTCACCGGTTTGACGCCTTCGACCGGTATCATCTTGGACAGGCGGTCCACCTGCCCATAGGGCATTTGCAACACGCGGCCGATGTCGCGCACGGCGGCCTTGGACAAGAGGGCCCCAAAGGTTATGATCTGTCCAACCCGGTCGCGACCGTATTTTTCCTGCACGTATTGGATCACCTCCTCGCGACGATCCATGCAAAAGTCGATGTCAAAGTCGGGCATGCTGACCCGCTCCGGATTCAAGAACCGCTCAAACAGCAAGGAGTAGCGCAATGGGTCAAGATCGGTGATCGTCAACGCATAGGCCACCAGGCTGCCCGCACCCGAGCCCCGCCCCGGACCGACCGGAATATCGTGCTCCTTGGCCCATTTGATGAAATCGGCCACGATCAGGAAATAGCCGGGAAAGCCCATGCCCTCGATGATGCCAAGCTCGAATTCGAGCCGTTTCTCATATTCTTCAACTGGGGCGGCATGGGGGATGACGGCCAAGCGTGACTGGAGTCCGGCGCGCGCCTGCCGACGCAATTCCTCGACTTCGTCATCGGCGAATTTTGGCAGAATCGGATCACGCTTATAGCAACCAAAGGCGCAGCGCTTGGCAATCTCGACAGAATTCTCCAACGCTTCTGGCAGGTCGGCAAAGAGGGCGGCCATTTCGTCCTGGCTCTTGAAGTAATGCTGTGGGGTCAAACGACGGCGCGGCGCGCTTTGATCGACATAGGCGCCATCTGCCACGCAGAGCATGGCATCATGCGCCTCGTACATGTCCGATTTCGGGAAATAGACATCGTTGGTGGCGACAAGCGGCAGGCCCATGGCATAGGCCATCTCGATCAACCCACGCTCGGTCAGGCGCTCGGCCTCGGGCGCGCGCCCGTCACCGGGATGACGCTGCAACTCGACATAGAGCCGGTCGCCGAACGCCTGCGCCAACCGCTGCATCAGCGCCTCCGCCGCTGGACGCTGGCCAGCCTGCAAGAGACGCCCCACCGGACCGTCTGGTCCGCCGCTCAGGCAGATCACCCCCTCGGCATGGCGCTCCATTTCGCTCAGGGTCACATGCGGCAGGCTGCCGTCGCCCCGCAGGTAGAGGCAAGAGTTGAGCTTCATCAGGTTCTCATAGCCGCGCTCGCTCTGCGCCAGAAGGACTATGGGCGCAGGCGGTTTGGCACGTTCACCGGGGGCGAGGCTGAGATAGGCCAGATCGACCTGACAGCCCATGATCGGCTGCACGCCAGCCCCCTGCGCACTGACGGAAAACTCTAGCGCGGCAAACATGTTGTTGGTGTCAGTCACAGCCACGGCGGGCATGCCGGCGGCCACACAGAGACCGGGCAGCTTCTTGAGCCGCATCGCCCCTTCCAGCAGGGAATATTCGGTATGCACCCGCAGGTGGATGAATCGGGGATCAGCGCTCATGCCCGCCACCCTAGCGCCGGTCGCGGCTGAACAAAAGACTTGCCAAACCGCCCGCCCCCGGCTTTCATCATTCCATGACAGGCAAAGCCCGCCGCCTTCTACGCCGCATCGAAGGTCAGGCACCCAAGGGCAGACATAGGTAACGCGGCGGGCATCGGCTCATGACCCTCACGTTTCTTCTGAATGGAGACAGCGTGGCGCTTCGGGATGTGACCCCGACGACAACCCTGCTCGATTGGCTGCGCGAGACGCGCGGTCTCACCGGCACCAAGGAAGGCTGCAACGAAGGCGATTGCGGGGCCTGCACGGTGATCGTCAGCGACGAGACCGGCGCGCGCCCGCTCAACGCCTGCATCCTGCTCTTGCCGCAACTCGCCGGGCGCTCGGTGCGCACGGTCGAGGGGATCAGCGGCCCCGAGGGCCAATTGCATCCCGTCCAAGAGGCGATGATCGCGCATCACGGCTCGCAATGCGGCTTCTGCACGCCGGGCTTCATCACCGCGATGGCCTGCGCGCATCTCAATGGCGAGCGGGATCACGACCGGGTTCTCGCGGGCAATCTCTGCCGCTGCACCGGCTACGCCCCGATCCTGCGCGCCGCCCGCGCCGCCGAAACCGCACCCATTCCCGCCTGGATGACCGAAGATCGCGATGTCATCTGGCCGGAAATACCTTCGGGGGGGCCCGCAGGACGGGGGGCAGACAGTCCCCCAGCGTCGCTGCACCCCCAGAGCGCCGATGAGGCCGCGCGCCTCTATGCCGCCTACCCTCAGGCCACCTTGATCGCAGGGGCCACCGATGTGGGCCTCTGGATCACCAAGCAGTTGCGCGACTTGGAGCTTCCGATCTTTCTGGGGAACTGCGTCGACCTGCGCGAAATCGAGGTGTCGAATGCGGAGATCCGTCTTGGTGCCGGGGTTACAATCGCGGCGCTGATGCAGGCGATTGCCCCCTATCACCCCTCCTATGCCGCGATGCTGCGGCGCTATGGCTCAGAACAAGTGCGCGCGGCGGCCACACTTGGGGGCAATATCGCCAATGGCTCGCCCATCGGCGACAATGCCCCCGCGCTCATTGCCCTCGGTGCCACTCTGCACTTGCGCCATGGCGAGACCCGCCGCGAGATGCCGCTCGAGGCGTTCTTTCTGGGTTACGGCCAGCAGGACCGCGCACCGGGCGAGATGATCGAGGCCATCAGCCTGCCCCGCCAGCCCGACCGCCTGCGCTGCTACAAAATCTCGAAACGCTTTGATCAGGATATCTCGGCTCTGCTGGGTTGCTTCAACATCACCGTGGACGCAGGGCGGATCACCGCCGCGCGGATCGCCTTTGGCGGTATGGCGGGCATCCCGAAACGGGCACACGCGGTCGAAGCGGCCTTGATCGGCCAACCCTGGTCCGAGGCCACGATCACCGCCAGCCATGCGGCATGGGCGCAGGATTTCGCGCCGCTGTCGGATATGCGCGCCTCTGCCGACTATCGCCTGACCACCGCGCGCAACCTCTTGAGGCGCTATTTTCTCGAGGATCAGGGCATCGCCACCTCGGTTCTCGAGGTCGCACCATGACCGTCGCCCGCCCTCTGCCGCATGACGCAGCACAGCTGCATGTGACCGGGGCCGCGCGCTATGTCGACGACATTCCCAGCCCACGCGGCACGCTGCATCTGGCCTTTGGCCTCAGCACCATCGCGGCGGGGCGCGTCACTGAAATGGACCTTGCGCCGGTGCGCCAGAGCGCGGGGGTCATAGCCGTGCTGACCGCTGACGATCTGCCGCAAGACGCCGATTGCTCGCCCTCGGCCCATGACGAGCCGCTCTTGTGCACGGGCGAGGTGCACTACCATGGCCAGCCGCTCTTTCTGGTGATCGCAAGCAGCCACCTTGCCGCGCGCCGCGCCGCGCGCCGGGGAGCCATCCGCTATGCAGAGGCCCCGCCGATCTTGAGCATTGATGCGGCCCTTGCCGCCAATAGCCGCTTTGAAGAGGGCCCGCGCATCTGGCAAAGGGGCGACGTCGCCCGCGCCATCGCCGAGGCAGCCCACAAGATTGACGGCGTGATCGAGATGGGCGGGCAAGAGCATTTCTACCTCGAAGGTCAGGCGGCCCTTGCTCTGCCGAAAGAGGGGGGCGACATGGTGATCCACGCCTCGACCCAGCACCCCAGCGAAGTGCAGCACAAGGTGGCCGAGGCGCTCGGTCGGCCCATGCATGCCGTGAGGGTCGAGACACGGCGCATGGGCGGCGGCTTTGGCGGCAAGGAAAGTCAGGCCAACGCCCCCGCCATCGCCTGCGCCGTCGCGGCGCGGCATACAGGCCAACCCTGCAAGATGCGCTATGACCGCGACGATGACATGGTGATCACCGGCAAGCGCCACGATTTCCGCATCGCCTATCAGGTGGGGTTCGATGCCAGTGGGCGGCTGACCGGGGTGGAGTTCGTGCAATATGCCCGCTGTGGGTGGTCACAGGATCTGTCGCTGCCCGTGGCCGACCGCGCCATGCTGCATGCCGACAATGCCTATCATCTGCCCGCTGTGCGGATCGAGAGCCATCGGTTGCGCACCAACACCGCCTCTGCCACCGCCTTTCGCGGCTTTGGCGGGCCGCAGGGCATGATAGGCATCGAGCGGGTGATGGATCACGTGGCCCACACCCTCGGGCTTGATCCGCTCGCTGTGCGGCAACGCAACTACTATGCTGCAAGCACAGGAGGGGGGCTGTCTGCCCCCCGCGCTGCGCGCCCCCCCGAAGGTATTTCGGGCCAGGTGAAACCGCAGGTCACGCCCTATGGGCAGGAGGTCACGGATTTCATCCTGCACGAGATGACCGAGCGGCTGATGGACACCTCAAACTATACCGCGCGGCGGGCAGAGGTGGCAGCGTGGAACGCCCGCAACCCCGTGCTCAAGAAGGGGCTCGCGCTCACGCCGGTCAAGTTCGGGATTTCCTTCACGCTCAGCCATCTCAATCAGGCCGGGGCCTTGGTGCATGTCTATCAGGACGGCTCGGTGCATCTCAATCATGGCGGCACCGAAATGGGACAGGGCCTGTTTCAAAAGGTGGCGCAGGTGGCCGCCGCAGGTTTTGGCCTGCCGCAGGAGGCCATCAAGATCACTGCGACCGATACCGCCAAGGTGCCCAACACTTCGGCCACAGCGGCAAGTTCCGGCAGCGATCTCAATGGCATGGCGGTCAAGGCGGCCTGCGACACGCTCCGCGAGCGGATGGCCGCGTGTCTGGCACAGCATCATGGCGTTTCGCCAGACGCGGTGCAGTTCACCGAGGGCATGGTGCAGTTTGGCAATCAGCGCCTGAGTTTCGCCGCAGCCGCCAAGTTCTGCTACGAGCAGCGCATCAGCCTGTCCGCGACCGGGTTCTACAAGACGCCCGATCTGGCATGGGATCGGATCAAGGGGGAGGGGCGGCCGTTCTACTATTTCGCCTATGGTGCCGCCGTGACCGAGGTGGTGGTGGACGGGCTGAGTGGTGAGAACCGCATCCTGCGCGCCGATATCCTGCATGATTGCGGTGCCTCTCTCAATCCCGCGCTCGACATCGGGCAGATCGAAGGCGGCTATGTGCAGGGGGCAGGCTGGCTCACGGTCGAGGAACTGGTCTGGGATGCCACCGGGCGGCTCAGCACCCACGCCCCCTCGACCTACAAAATCCCGGCCTGTTCGGACCGGCCAGCGGTGTTCAACGTGGCACTGTGGGACGCGGAGAACCCGCGCCCGACGATCTATCGCTCCAAGGCCGTTGGTGAGCCACCGTTCATGCTGGGAATTTCTGCGTTGATGGCCCTGAGCGATGCGGTTGCAGCCTTTGGCCCAAGCTATCCGGCGCTGGATGCGCCTGCGACACCGGAACGGCTGCTCCGGGCGATTGACCGGCAAAGGGCAAGTTCAGATGCGTGAACTGGAGTATCTGCGCGCAGCAGTCACGGCGCAGGGTCGTATCGTGCGGGTGGTCGTAGCGGCAACTCGCGGGTCCGCGCCTAGGGCGGCGGGGGCTGAGATGCTTGTCTGGCACGGTGGACAATCCGGGAGCATTGGGGGCGGTCGGCTCGAACATGAGGCGGCACATGCAGCACGTGAGATGTTGGAAACCGGCAGGCAAAAGCGCGTCCTGCGTCAGGCGCTCGGACCTGCATTGGGCCAGTGCTGCGGCGGGGCGGTGGTGCTGACATTTGAAGTGCTTGAGAGTGCAGATGTGGACCAGATGGCCCAGGCACTCGCGCATTCCGGGTTCTGGGCGAGACCAATCGAGGATGGCGCAAGCGATCTACCTTTGACCGAACAGCCCAAACCCGGTTCTCAGGTCGAGTGGGCGAGTGGCTGGCTGATCGAGCGCCTGTTGCCGATGCGTCCGGTGGTGATCCATGGCGCGGGGCATATCGGGCGCGCCTTGGCTGGAATTCTGGCCCCCTTGCCTAGCTTGGCGGTTATGCTGGCTGATTCACGACCTGCTCTGCTCTGTGACCTGTCGGCGCGGGTCACCCCTTGCGCCGATCCGTTTGCAGCCATCACCATTGCCCCCGATGATGCAGCTCATGTCATTGTAACCCATGATCATGCGCTTGATCTGGAACTTTGCCATCGTCTTTTGTTGCGGTCATTTGGGAGCGTGGGATTGATTGGCTCGGCGAGCAAATGGGTGCGTTTTCGTCAAAGATTGGCAGCGCTCGGGCACTCGGATGCCCAGATTTCTCGCATTTCCTGTCCGATTGGTGAGCCCCGTTTAGGCAAACATCCACAGGCCATTGCGCTTGGCGTTGCGGCTGCGCTACTGAAAGAGCCGGATACCAAGGCCCAAGACCGAAGGAGAACCGCGTGACAGGCGATTTGCTGACCGTCTCGGGCCTGACCAAGGCCTATCCGGGGGTTGTCGCGAATGACGCCGTGTCCTTTGTCATCCGCGAGGGCGAGGTGCATGCGCTCTTGGGCGAAAATGGCGCGGGTAAATCGACCTTGGTCAAGATGATCTATGGCCTCGTAAAGCCCGACAGCGGAGTGATGACCTTACGTGGCGCGCCCTATGCGCCGCCTGACCCTCACCGCGCCCGCACATTGGGCGTGGCTATGGTCTTTCAGCATTTCTCGCTCTTCGAAGCCATGAACGTTGCCGAGAATGTTGCACTTGGGATGGAAAGCCCTCCGCCCCTGCGCGATCTGGCGGCCAAGATTCGGGACGTATCCGAGACCTATGGCCTGCCACTTGATCCACACCGGATCGTAGGGGATCTCTCGGCGGGGGAACGGCAACGCGTCGAGATTATTCGCTGTCTTTTGCAGAGCCCGCGCCTGTTGATCATGGATGAACCCACGTCGGTTCTCACTCCGCAAGAGGTGGGTATCTTGTTTCAAACTCTGCGCAAGCTGACGGCAGAAGGTGTGGCAATCCTTTACATCTCGCACAAACTGGAAGAGATCCGCGTCCTTTGCGATCATGCCACGATCCTGCGTCAGGGGCGCAATGTGGGGACCTGCGTACCACGCGACACCCCCGCGCGTGCGATGGCGGAAATGATGGTGGGTTCAGCCTTTGCGGCCCCGGCTCGAGCCGACCGCGAGGTGGGTGCCGTCGCATTGGAAGTGGCCGACCTGTCGGTTACATCGACGGGACAGTTTGGCACGTCCCTCAGGGCTGTTAACTTTGCAGTCCGCGCCGGGGAGATACTAGGAATTGGTGGTGTCGCGGGCAATGGACAGGATGAATTACTTGCCGCGCTCTCGGGTGAAATGCCGGTCGCGGCGGGGGCCGTCCGATTGTGGGGGAAACCCATCGGGCAAATGGGGCCGGCGGCGCGCCGTGTCCTTGGCCTCTTGACCGCGCCAGAGGAACGACTGGGTCACGCGGCGGCCCCTGATATGAGCCTGACGGAAAACGCGATCCTTACGGCCGCTGCCCGTGAGCAGCTGATGCATCGTGGCTTTCTCAGGTGGGGCGCGGCCGAGGCCTTTACCCGACGGATCATTTCGGCATTTGACGTTCGCACGCCGGGACCAAGCACTGCTGCGCGGGCTTTGTCGGGGGGAAACTTGCAAAAATTCGTTATCGGCAGAGAAGTCTTGCAGCGACCTGAGGTTCTGGTCGTTAACCAGCCGACATGGGGGGTTGATGCGGCAGCGGCAGCGGCGATCCGTCAGGCGCTGCTGGATCTCGCGGCGGGTGGCGCAGCCGTGATATGCATCAGTCAGGACCTTGATGAACTGATGGAAATCTCAGACCGGTTCGGCGCATTGAATGAAGGACGACTGTCCGAGATACAGTCTACGCATGGCCTCAGTGTCGAGGCGGTCGGATTGATGATGGGTGGGGCACATGGCATGGAGGTGGCGCATGTGTGATCCGTCAAATTTGAGTGTATGCAGAACGATGAAAGGGCAAGACTTTTCCTCTTTCTTCAACCTGCGTGAGCCCGGACGCACAGCAGGGATCACATGCTGAAGATTGAAAAGCGCCCGCAGCCCTCGCGGCTCTGGACCTGGGTCACGCCGATATTGGCGGTGGTAATCACCATGCTTGCCGGTGGCGCGCTCTTTGCAGCTTTGGGGCAAGATCCGGTTGAAGCAATCTCAACAATTTTCTGGCAGCCGCTCTTTGGCGAGTTTGCATTCTATTACCGCCCACAGCTTCTGATCAAGGGCGCTCCGCTGGTGCTCATCGCCATTGGCCTCAGTCTCGGATTTCGCGCGGGCATTTGGAATATCGGGGCCGAGGGGCAATATATCGTAGGCGCACTCGCAGGTGCGGGCGTTGGGCTGGCGTTCTATCCGACAGAGAGTTGGGTAATCTTTCCACTCATGGTGCTCGCGGGCGCGATCGGTGGCTGGCTTTGGGGGATGATTCCGGCCCTTCTCAAGCTGAGATTTGGCACAAATGAAATCCTTGTCTCCTTGATGCTGGTCTATGTAGCAGAGCAATTGCTGGCCGCCATGGCGCTCGGGTTGATGAAGAACCCCGAGGGACGCGGATTCCCCGGATCGCGCAATTTGCGACAATATGAGAGCGCCCATAATGCAGAACTGATCACCGGCACAGGCATGCATTGGGGGGTTGTTGCTGCGATGATCGCGGTGATACTGGCCTATGTCCTGCTCAGCCGTCACATCTTGGGCTATCATATTCGGCTTGCGGGTCAGGCTCCTAAGGCGGCCCGTTTCGCGGGTGTGCGCTCTGCGCGGCTGATCCTGTTCTGTTTGGGGACGTCGGGCGCTTTGGCAGGATTGGCGGGAATGTTCGAGGTATCTGGACCTGCTGGTCAAGTGAGCATTGATTTCAACGTTGGGTATGGGTTCACCGCGATCATCGTGGCCTTTCTGGGTCGGTTGCATCCTCTAGGTATTCTCTTGGCAGGCACCCTGTTGGCCTTGACCTATATCGGCGGTGAATTGGCGCAATCCAACATGGGCCTGCCTGCCGCCGCCATCCAACTCTTTCAAGGGATGCTGCTGTTTTTCCTGTTAGCGGTGGATGTGCTGACCAATTTTCGCGTCCGGCTCTCACGACCGGAGGTCGCATGATGCTCTTGTCTTCTATTGATCCGGTGCTGCTTCTGGCTTCTCTCATGGTCGCTTCTACCCCGATCCTGCTCGCGGCCTTGGGCGAATTGGTGGTCGAGCGGGCAGGCGTGCTCAACCTTGGGGTTGAGGGGATGATGATCACGGGCGCCATCTGCGGTTTTGCAATGGCCGTGAATACAGGCTCGCCGCTTGTCGGATTTATCGCAGCCGCCGCCGGGGGGGCCGTGCTGGCGCTTCTCTTCGCGCTTTTGACGCAATTTGCTTTGGCCAATCAGGTGGCGAGTGGCCTTGCGCTGACACTCTTTGGCCTTGGCCTCTCGTCCCTGCTTGGGCAAGGCTATGTCGGGATAAAGCCACCACCAACCGCTCGGCTCGACCTGCCCATCCTGAGCGATCTGCCCTTTGTCGGCAGGGTGCTCTTTTCCCATGACCTGATGGTCTATTTCGCTCTGGCCCTTGTGGCTCTGGTATGGGCACTTATGAAATACACGCGCGCCGGGCTGATCCTGCGCGCAGTGGGCGAGAACCATGAGGCCGCCCACGCGCTTGGCTACAAGGTGGTGCGTATCCGTATTCTGGCGATCCTCTTTGGCGGGGCTTGCGCCGGCCTTGGTGGGGCCTACCTGAGCCTCGTGCGGGTGCCGCAATGGACTGAAGGCATGACCTCTGGTGCGGGCTGGATCGCACTGGCGCTGGTGGTCTTTGCCTCTTGGAAGGCGGGGCGTGTTCTTTTGGGGGCCTGGCTCTTTGGCGGGGTTTCAGTGCTGCAACTCAATCTTCAGGCAGCAGGCGTCGCCATCCCGGTCGAATATCTTTCCATGTCGCCCTACTTGATCACCATCCTCGTGCTGGTCATCATGTCGGCAGACAAATCCCGCGCGCCCGCCTCATTGGGCCGCATCTTTCACGCCTCGCAATAAGATCACACCAAAAGATCACAACAGGGAGACCCCGAATGAAACTCACGCATCTACTGACCTCTGCCGCCTTAGTGCTTGGTCTGGCAAGCGCCGCCGTGGCGCAGGACAAGACCAAAGTCGGCTTTATATATGTGGGCCCCATTGGTGATGGTGGCTGGACCTATGAGCATGACAAGGGCCGCCTCGCGGTCGAGGCGCATTTCGGCGATGCTGTCGAAACTGTCTATCAAGAGAGCGTGCCAGAGGGTGCCGATGCCGAGCGTGCGATCACGCAGATGGCGTTGCAGGGCGCGGACCTGATCTTTACCACCTCCTTTGGATTCATGGAGGCGACGCTGGCGGTAGCCGAGAAATTCCCGGATGTGAAATTCGAGCATGCTACCGGCTACAAGACCCTGCCCAATGTCTCGACCTATTCCGCCCGTTTCTACGAGGGGCGCGCGGTGCAGGGCCATATTGCGGGCAAGATGACCAAGTCGAACATCGTGGGCTATATCGCCTCTTACCCCATCCCCGAGGTCATTCGCGGCATCAACTCGGCCTATATCCACGCGAAAAAGGTCAACCCGAATGTCGAGTTCAAGATCATCTGGGCCTATACATGGTTTGATCCCGCGAAAGAGGCGGACGCCGCCACAGCCCTGATCGAGCAGGGTGCCGACGTGATCCTGCAACACACCGATTCCACCGCCCCGCAGGCCGCTGCCGAAAAGGCGGGCAATGTCGTGACCTTCGGACAAGCCTCGGACATGAGCGAATACGCCCCCTTCCCGCGCGTGTCGTCGATTATCGACAACTGGGCCCCCTATTACATGGCCCGCACGCAGGCGGTGATTGATGGCACATGGGAGAGCACGCAGACATGGGACGGCATCGGGCCGGGCATGGTCGGCATTGGTGAGATTTCCGATGCCGTGCCCGCTGAGGTGAAGGAAGAGGCGCTGGCGCTCAAGGCGGCCATGGCCGATGGCAGCTATCACCCCTTCACCGGCCCGCTGAAAAAGCAGGATGGCTCGGACTGGCTGGCCGAAGGCGAAGTGGCCGATGACGGCACGCTCTTGGGTATGAACTTCTATGTCGAGGGGCTGACAGGAGAGATTCCGAACTGATCGGCACAAACCCGAAAAACCTCTGCCCCGCCGGTTCAGGCGGGGCCTTTATCGGCCAGACACGGCCTCAGCTTGCACGTTTCTCCAAAAGCAAAAACGTCATCATGCCCATGGGTGGCAACTCTCGGCGCTCGACCACGCGGAGGCGCGGGTCTTGCAACACGCTCCCCATCTCGAAATCTGAATGCCACCCAAGCAGGTTTTCGAGCGGCGCTGCTGCCCGTGCCAGACCGGCCCAAACGCCGCGTTCATGCTTGAAATGGTTGGTTATGATCACCTGACCACCGGGGCGCAACACGCGCGCGATCTCTGACATGACGGCCTCAGGCTCTGGCACCACCGAAAGCACATGCATCGCGGCGACCATGTCAAAGGTGTTGTCGGCAAAGTCCAGACGTCGCGCATCCATTTGGTGCAGAGCGTCCACATTCTTCAGGCCATGCCGTGCCACCCGCACGCGCGCCTTGCGCAGCATGTCTTCGCTGTAATCTATACCAGTCACCCGCACGGCGCGGTCATAGGCCTCCAAGGACAAGCCAGTGCCAACACCGACTTCTAGCACATGGCCGCCTCGATCATTGATGTGTTGCACAGCGGCGCGACGCCCCGAATGGGTGATCCGACCAAAAGTCGCGTCATAGACCGGAGCCCACCGGGCATAGGAATTGCGAACCGCATCAAGATCCATTGTCTACCTTTCCGAGTTTTTCAGTGAGAGCCTTCACCAGGATACCACGCCAACGCCGCCCAGATCACGACCGCAACATAAGCCAGACACATCACGATCAGCGCTGCCCAGGTAAAGATCACCAGCGCCGCCGCGACACAGGCAAAGGCCAGCAGGAAGAACTTGACGTTCTCGCGCGAGATGCGGGTTTTCTTGAACGACCAGATCGGCACCGGCGAGATCATCAAAAGGCCGACACCCGCCATGTAAAGCCCGGTTAGAAAAGCAGGCGGCGGTGACATATCAGGCAGCGCAAAGGTCACGAACATCGGCAGCATCGCCAAGAGCGCGCCCGCAGGCGACGGCAACCCTTGGAAATAGGCCCCCGATCCGCCCTTGCCGCCCTCTTCCCGCGCGCTCACGTTGAACCGCGCCAGACGCATGACACAGCAGACGGCAAAGAACAGAACTGCGATCCACCCCGCCTGCCGCGCGTCCTGAAGGCCCCAATAATAGATCACCAGCGGGGCCGCGACGCCGAAATTGACGAAATCCGCCAGCGAATCAAGCTCGGCTCCCATGGCGCTCGAACTACGCAAGAGCCGCGCCAAGCGCCCATCGAGCCCGTCCAGTACCCCGGCAATAAGCAAAAGCTGCACGGCGCGCACATAATCGCCCTGCACGCCCAGCCGGATCGCCGTGACCCCGGCGCAGATCGCGGCGACCGTCAGCATATTGGGCAAAAGCTGCGCCAGCGTCACCTCGCGGCGCGCGCGTGGCTCGGGGTCTGGCGTCATTGATCCAACTCCGCGATCACGGTTTCCCCCGCCACCATGGTCTGACCCACGCGCACACTCGGGGCAACACCTTGGGGCAGGTAGACATCGAGACGAGAGCCAAAGCGAATGAGGCCAAACCGCTCTCCGCGCCCAAGGGCAGCGCCCGGTTTCACAAAACAGACAATCCGCCGCGCCACCAGCCCGGCAATCTGCACCACCGGCAAGAGCCGCCCATCGGCCATCTCGATCACCACGCCATTGCGCTCGTTATCTTCGCTCGCCTTGTCGAGTGACGCATTGAGGAACTTGCCGGGGCGGTAAGCCACCGTCTTGACGGTGCCTGCGACCGGCGCGCGGTTCACATGGCAGTTGAACACGCTCATGAACACGCTGACACGCGTCAGCGGCGTATCCGGCAGGCCCAGTTCGGCAGGCGGCACCACCGGTTCGATCAGCGACACGATGCCATCGGCGGGGCTGATGATCAGGCCGGGGCGCTCTGGCGTCACACGCTCGGGGTCGCGAAAGAAATAGTAGCACCAGACCGTCAGGCCCGCGCCGATCCAGCCCAGCACATCCCAGACCATGAAGAGCCCAAGCGTGACGAGCGCAAAGATCGCCACGAACTTGCGCCCCTCCGGATGCATCGGCTTGATGAAGGTTTCATGCATTTTCATGCGCGGGCGCTCCTTGCGGCGGGTTTGCTTGTCTATACCCGCCTAAGGCCATGGGTCTCAACTTGCAAGGTGACAGCTTTTCTTTGCCGCATCCACGTGGCAATCTCCGGCCCATGAGCACGCATATCACCTCCCCCGACGGAACCCCGGCCAGCCGCTTTGCCTTTGGCACCATGCAATTTGGCGATGCCGCCGATGAAGCCGCCTCGCGCGCCATGTTCGACGCCTGCCTCGGCGCGGGCATCACCCATTTCGACACCGCGCATCTTTATACCGATGGCGCTGCGGAAACACTCTTGGGCCAGTTCGCGGCACCCTATCGCGACCGCCTGACCATTGCCACCAAGGCCGGGTATTCCGGCGGGGCGGGGCGCGAAAATATCCTCGCGCAGTTCGATATCTCCCGCAAACGTCTTGGCATGGACAAGGTCGAGATCCTCTACCTGCACCGCTTTGATCCCGACACGCCGCTCGAGGAAACGCTGGAAACCTTTGCCGAGTTGCGCGCGCGTGGGCAGATCGACCATGTCGGCCTGTCGAATTTTGCCGCATGGCAAGTGATGAAGGCTGCGTGCATCGCTGCAAAATTTGATCTGACGATCTCGATCTTGCAACCGATGTATAGCCTGATTAAGCGGCAGGCCGAGGTGGAGGTTCTGCCAATGGCGGCCTCTGAGGGCATGGTGGTTGCCGGTTATTCGCCTCTTGCCGGGGGATTGCTGACCGGCAAGTATGCGCGGGGCGAGACTGGGCGATTGACCGGAAATGCACGCTATGCCATCCGCTATGGGCAGGAATGGATGCAACGCGCCGCCGGTGACTTGGTTGTGATTGCGCAAGAACTTGGCACGGACTCTGCGACGCTGGCGGTCGCATGGGCGGCACATCATCCGTCTGCTCCGGTTCCAATCATTTCGGGGCGTTCGGTCGAGCAAATTACGCCCTCACTCGCCACTATCACGTTTGCAATGGATGATGCGCTCTATGCGCGGCTTGCGGCTCTTACCCCCGCTCCGCCCCCTGCAACAGACCGGACCGAAGAGGCCTAAGCGGATGGAGCGCCGGACATTGCCTCCCACGGCCTCGGTTGCGCATCCCGGCGACGGGGCCAAGTTGCACGCGCCGTCGGCAGAACGTAACGCAGCAGCAATCACCGAAGCACTGGCCGAGATAGCCCCTCCGACAGGTCGCGCGCTTGAGATTGCCAGCGGCACGGGGCAGCATGTCGTGGGCTTTGCCCAGGTGATGCGGGGTCTCGACTGGCAGCCGACCGAGGTTGATCCAGAGCGGCGTGCAAGTATAGACGCATGGGTGACTGACGCTGGCTTAGCCAATCTGCGCGCCTCCATCGCGCTCAACGCGACCAAACCGGGTTGGGGCGCAGGGCAGGGTGGTCGCGCCCTGATCGTGCTCATAAACTTGTTGCATCTCATCACGACACTAGAGGCGCAAACACTGGTGCAAGAGGTGGCCTTTGCCCTTGCACCAGGTGGGCGGTTTGCCCTCTACGGACCGTTCCTGCGGTCTGGCCAGGCCACATCCGAGGGCGACGCCCGATTTCACGCGAGCCTCATCGCGCAGGACCCTGCCATCGGCTACAAAAATTTGGAGGAGGTTGTCAACTGGCTGCGCGCGGCGGAACTTGCCGTGATCGAAACCCGCGCGATGCCTGCCAACAATGTCCTCTTGATCTCCGAACGCCCTGCCTGATCTGAATCAAGGCCACGGGAGATGCGGCATGGTTTCTTCCGGGGCAGAGACAGGTAAGGAGAGGCATCTAAATGAACTGGCCAAACAAGATCGACACCACCCGGCAGGAGTTGCGCGCGCTGAACGCGCTCATTCCCGAGACGGCCCGCGCCTTTGGCGGGTTGGGCAAGGCCGTGAAGGAAGGCGGCACGCTTGACTTGAAGGTTAAGGAATTCGTGGCCCTCGGGATCGCAGTCGCCACCAAATGCGAACCCTGTATCGCCCTGCATATCGAGGCGCTCTTGCGCACAGGCGCCACCCGCGAGGAAGTGGGCGACGTCCTGGCCATGTCGATCCAGATGGGCGGCGGCCCGGCGATGATGTATGCCGCCAAGGCGCTCGCCTGTTACGATGAACTGGCGGAAAAAGGCTAGCGTCCATGAAAACGACTGACCATCAGCATGCCTTTGGGTTAGGGTCAGGGTAGTTAGTCACGTCAAAGGTATCCTGATGCTGCGCGCCCTCTTTCTCTGCGTCTTCCTTCTCGTCCTGCCAGTCCACGCCACTGAACGATTTGGCGATTATGCGCCGGTCGATTTCGGCCCGCGCGGCCCCTCTGCGTTTCCAGCGCATGGCATAGACGTTGCGCGCTTTCAGAACGAGATTGATTGGCAGCGTGTATTTCTGGCCGGGGTGGCCTTTGCCTTTATCAAGGCAACCGAGGGCGGCGATCTCAAGGATGCGCAATTCGACCGCAACTGGCAGTTGGCGGCGCGTGTGGGCATCCCGCGCGGAGCTTATCACTTTTATTATTTCTGCACGCCTCCTGAGGTGCAGGCGCAGTGGTTCATCAAGAATGTGCCGCGCCGGGGTCGCGCATTGCCCCCCGTGCTCGACATGGAGTGGAACCCGTTTTCACCGACCTGTGTTGTGCGCCCACCGGGAGCAGAAGTGCGGCGTCAGGCGCGGATATTCCTAGATATCGTGGAGCGTCATTTCGGACAGCGCCCGATCATCTACACCACGCCGGAATTCTACCGCGAGACGGGTATCGGACAGCTCGAAGGAGTGGAATTCTGGCTGCGTTCAGTCGCGCAAACACCGGACAAGGTCTATCCCGGAAAGCGCTGGACCTTTTGGCAATATACGGGAACCGGAGTCGTGCCTGGGATCGAAGGAGGAGTGGACATCAACGTCTTTGCCGGAACGGCCGCAGACTGGCAAAACTGGCTTGGTGCTCATTGGAAATAGGGGGCACCGGATGGCACCCCCTTTGCTTTGTTAACCGTCCTTGCGGATTGTCTCGTTCTTGGGATCATAGGGGCTGTCGCAGGTCACGACCGCATCCCAGAGCTGATCGAGCATCTTCACCTTGAGTTTGGTGCCCTCGACTGCTTGCTCAGGTTTGACATAGCCCATGCCGATGGATTTCCCAAAGGCCACAGAATAGCCGCCCGAGGTCAGGCGACCCACGCGCTCGCCCTCGGGCGTGTAGAGCACCTCGCGGCCCCAAGGATCGGCATCCTGCGGCCCGTCGATCAAGAGCGTGCAGCATTTTGCCCGCACGCCGGTCTCGATCATCCGGGCCTTGCCGCGAAAGTCCTTGTCCAGATCGACAAAGCGCGGCAGATCGGCCTCGAGCGGGGTGGCGTCGCGGCCCAGTTCGTTGCCAAAGGCGCGATAGCTCTTTTCCTGCCGCAGCCAGTTCTGCGCGCGGGCGCCCACCAGCTTCATCCCGTGTTTTTCACCAGCTTTCTCAAGGAGATCAAAGAGGTAGGTCTGCATCTCAATGGGGTGATGCAATTCCCAGCCCAATTCGCCGGTATAGGCCACGCGGATGGCATTGACCGGGCACATGCCCAATTCGATCCGCTGCGCCGACAGCCACGGGAACCGCTTGTTGCTGAGCGCGGATGCCGGATTGGCATCCTTGATCACCTCATTGAGAACTGCACGCGATTTCGGCCCGGCGATGGCAAAGACACCCCATTGCGTCGTGACGTCCTGAATTTCGATATACCCGAATTCTGCCGCCATATCCTCGGCCGATTTGCGCAGGTAATCGGCATCGTATTCCGTCCAAGCCCCGGCAGAGACGAGGTAATACTCATGCTCCTTGAGCCGCACGATGGTGTATTCCGTGCGCGTCGTGCCGTGATCGGTCAGCGCGTAAGTCAGGTTGATGCGCCCTACCTTTGGGAGCTTGTTGCACGTGAACCAATCAAGGAACGCGGTCGCGCCCGGCCCCTTGATCATATGTTTGGAAAACGCGGTGGCGTCGATCAGGCCCACGCCCTCACGGATCGCGCGTGCCTCTTCCACGGCATATTGCCACCAGCCACCACGCCGAAAGCTGCGCGCGTCGTGGTCAAAGTTTTCCGGCGCATCGAGAGGCCCGTAATAGTTGGGGCGTTCCCAGCCATTGACGAACCCGAATTGCGCGCCGCGCGCCTTTTGCCGCTCATAGACGGGGGCGGTGCGCAGCGGGCGACACGCCGGGCGCTCTTCGTCCGGGTGGTGCAGGATATAGACGTGGTCGTAGCATTCCTCGTTCTTGCGTGCGGCGAACTCGGTCGTCATCCAGTTCGAGGAATAGCGCTTGGGATCCAGGCTCGCCATGTCGATCTCTGCCTCGCCATTGACCATCAACTGCGCGAGGTAATAGCCGGTGCCGCCCGCCGCGGTGATGCCAAAGCTGAACCCCTCGGCCAGCCACATGTTGCGCAGCCCCGGTGCGGGACCGACCAGCGGGTTGCCATCGGGCGTATAGCAGATCGGCCCGTTGAAATCATCCTTGAGACCGCTTTCCTCGCAGGACGGAATACGGTGGATCATCGCCATATACTGCTCTTCGATACGCTCCAGTGCGAGCGGGAACAGATCGGCGCGGAAGCTGTCCGGCACGCCATATTCAAAGCATGCCGGCGCGTTTTTCTCATAAACACCCAAGATCCAGCCGCCGCGCTCTTCGCGCACATAGCTCTGCGCATCGGCGTCCCGCACCACGGGATGCTCTTTACCGCCATTCTTGCGGAATTCGACCAGCGCCGGATCCTGATCCATCACGACAAACTGATGCTCAACGGGGATTGCCGGGATCTTGATGCCCAGCTTCTTGGCGGTGGTCTGCGCATGGTTGCCGCTCGCGGTCACGACATGCTCGGCGGTGATCACGATCTGCTCGTCAGAGGGCCCGAGATTGCCACCCTTTTCAACCATCTTGGTGCAGGTCACTTCCCACGCGCTGCCGGTCCAGTGGAACGCATCCGCCTGCCACTTTCGTTCGATCATCACGCCGCGCTGGCGTGCGCCCTTGGCCATCGCCTGCGTCACATCGGCGGGGTTAATATAGCCGTCGGTGTTGTGATAGAGCGCGCCCTTGAGGTCAGAGGTATTGATCAGCGGCCAGCGTTCCTTGATCTCGTCCGGGGTCAGCCACTGATACGGCACGCCGCAGGTCTCGGCAGTGGAAGCGTATAGCATATACTCATCCATGCGCTCGTCAGTCTGCGCCATGCGGAGGTTGCCCACGACGGCAAAGCCGGCATTGAGTCCGGTCTCGGCCTCCAGCGTCTTGTAGAAATCGACCGAATACTTGTGAATATGCGTTGTCGCAAATGACATGTTGAACAGAGGCAGCAGTCCGGCCGCGTGCCACGTCGAACCAGAAGTCAGCTCGTCGCGCTCCAGCAGCATGACATCCTCCCACCCGGCCTTGGCCAGATGATAGGCAATCGAGGTGCCAACGGCCCCACCGCCGACGACGAGGGCTTTGACCTGGGTTTTCATGACGTGCGACTCCCTTCGGGTGACTTGAGTTGCGCGGATGTTTATCAATCCTGCCAATTCGCGCGCTGCCCATCCGACGCAACGCCGCACGAAAGCGACGTCGCGCCAGATCCCTCACTAAAACAGAGTGGTGGATTTCTCTGGTGAGGATTGGTAGCGTGCGCCGCAATGCAGAAATGACCGGAATTAAGCCTATGAGCGCCACTGCCAACAAGACTGCCCCTCTGCCGGATGACATCCGTGCTATGAAGGGCGGCATCCCCATCGTCAGCCTCACGGCCTATACGACGCCGATGGCGCGGATGATGGACGCCGCCTGCGATTTCGTGCTGGTCGGCGACAGCGTGGGTATGGTGGTGCATGGCCTGCCCTCGACCCTTGGGGTCACGATTGAGATGATGATCCTACACGGTCAGGCGGTCGCGCGCGGCCTCTCTCGCGCCATGTTGGTGATCGACATGCCCTTCGGCTCTTACGAGGAAAGCCCGGAGCAGGCCTTTCGCAACGCGGCGCGCATAATGCGCGAGACAGGTGCTGCGGCGGTCAAGCTTGAAGGCGGGCGTAACATGGCCGAAACCATCGCCTTTCTCGTGGCCCGCGGCGTGCCGGTGATGGCGCATATTGGCCTCACGCCGCAATCCATCAACACGCTGGGCGGCTACAAGGTGCAGGGGCGCGGTGATGCCGCCGAAACGCTCTTGGCCGATGCGCGCGCCGTCAGCGCGGCGGGGGCCTTTTCGGTCGTGTTGGAAAAGGTCACAGCCACGCTCGCCGACCGGATCACTGCCGAGGTTCCCATTCCCACCATCGGGATTGGCGCCTCTGTGGGCTGCGATGGTCAGATCCTCGTGGTCGATGACATGCTGGGGCTCTTCACCGCCTTTAAACCGAAATTCGTCAAGCGGTACGGCAATCTGGGCGCGGATGGCGAGGCCGCGATTGCCGCCTATGCCGCCGAGGTGCGCGCACGGGCCTTCCCCGCGCCCGAGCACACCTTTGCCGACAAGGCCCCGCGCGGATGAGCGCGCCCATTCTGCGCGACGTTGGCGCATTGCGTGCGGCCACCCGGCCTTGGATTCTTGCGGGCGAGACGATTGGCGTGGTGCCCACCATGGGCGCGCTGCATGACGGGCATCTGTCGTTGGTGGCGGCGGCCAAGGCGAGCTGCGACCGGGTGCTGGTGACCATCTTTGTCAATCCCAAGCAGTTCAACAATCCCGAAGACCTCAAGAACTACCCAAGGACGGAGACCGAGGACGCACGCAAGCTGGAACGCTTCGCGGTGGATGCCCTCTGGGTCCCGGAGGGCGATCAGATGTATCCGGCGCATTTCGCCACCACGGTTTCGGTGGCCGGTCTCACCGATGTGATGGAGGGCGTCTATCGCCCCGGCCATTTTGACGGAATGGCCACGGTCGTGACCAAGCTCTTCACCCAGACAGCGGCCACTGACGCCTTCTTTGGCGAAAAGGACTATCAGCAACTGATGGTCGTGCGCCGGATGGCGGCGGATTTGGA
Source organism: Roseovarius sp. MBR-51 (assembly GCF_053628575.1). NCBI lineage: Bacteria > Pseudomonadati > Pseudomonadota > Alphaproteobacteria > Rhodobacterales > Roseobacteraceae > Roseovarius > Roseovarius sp. MBR-51. The sequence continues at coordinate 251,595 of NZ_JBRJGQ010000005.1, read as the reverse complement.
CATTCCAATCACCGTACATGGCTGCCCGACGATCCGAGAGATTGACGGTTTGGCCATGGCCTCGCGCAACCTTCTGCTTTCGGACCGCGCCCGAACCACCGCGCCAGTGTTGCACGAGGTGATGGAGCAGATCGCCGAAGGATTGCGCGTGGGCGCCGAGTTTTGCGCGCTGCATGCCGCCGCCTTGGCGCGGCTGGAACGGGCGGGCTTTACCGGGGTCGATTACCTCGATCTGCGCGCACAGGACGATTTGTCGAGCTTGGCCTCCCCGACACGCCCCGCCCGGCTCTTCGCTGCGGCCTGGTTGGCAGGCGTACGCCTGATCGACAATATCGCCATCGGCACCTGAGCGGTTTCATCGTTCCATAAATACTCAAATTCCAGCATCTGCCGCAGGGGCGGAATTTGAGTATTTGCAGAACAGTGAACTCAATCCCCGAGCAACTCCGCAAGCGCAAGCGCCATCACAAGCGCGGATTGTTCCATATCGTCGATCCCCACATATTCATCCGGCTTGTGCGCCATATCGAGAATACCGGGGCCATACGCGATGCAGTTCTTCAGCCGCCCGATCCGGTCAATATGTTTCTGGTCATAGGTGCCGGGGCTGACAACGTAATCGGCGGCATGGCCGAACACCTGATCCACCGCCCGCGCCACGGCCCCCACAACCGGCGCATCGCGGTCGGTCATCGTCGGCATGACGCGGTGCAACTCGCGCATGGTATAGTCAAACCCCGCTCTGCCGTTGCGCAAGCTTTCCAGCAGATCGCGGATCTCGGATTCGACCGCGCCGATATCCTCTTCAATCAGGAACCGCCGGTCGATCACCATCCGGCAGCGGTCGGGCACGCAGGGCGAGGGGAGGCCGGTATAATCGGCCGCCTGTTCCCGCTCGCCGCCATGAATGGAATTGATGTTGAGCGTGGAGTGCCGCGCGCCTTGGGGGACCACGGGCATCTCGGTGCGCCGCGCGGCTAATGCCGGGAAGAGCCGTTCTTCCATCCGCGCGATCACCGCCCCCATATGACGCACAGCGCAATCCCCGAGAAACGGCATGGACCCATGCGCAATCTCGCCATGGGTCTCGATCTCGGCCCACCAGACGCCACGATGCCCAAGGCAAATGCGATCCTTGCCCAAGGGTTCGGGGATGATGACGTGATCCACCCGGCCGGGGCTGAAATAGCCGCGCTCTGCCAGATAGGCGACGCCGCCAAAACCGCCCGATTCCTCGTCCGCCGTGCCGCTGATCTCGATGGCCCCGGCGTAATCGGGACAGGTGGCGATGAACGCCTCTGCCGCGATGATGCTTGCCGCGAGCCCGCCCTTCATGTCGCAGGCCCCGCGCCCATAGATCTTGCCGTCGATCACCACCCCACCAAAGGGGTCCACGCTCCAACCATGGCCCACCTCGACCACGTCGATATGGCTGTTGAAATGCACGCAAGCGCCGGGGCGCGCGCCCGCGCGCCGCGCGATGAGGTTCCAGCGCGGGTGCCGGTCGCTGTCGCCCGGCGCGCCCATCGCGCGGATCAATTCGGTCTCGAACCCCGCCGCGCGCAGACGACGGTCGAGATAGTCGCAAATCTCGCGGTAATTCTCGCCCGGTGGATTAAGGGTTGGAATGCGGATCAGATCCTGCGTGAGCGCGATCAGATCGTCGCGCCGCGCCAATACTTCAGCGTGCAGGCGATCCGCTACACTCATCCGGCCCAGCCCGGCGCGCGCTTGAGGAGGGCTTCGGCCTCTGTGACCATGCGCGCGATGACGTCGGCCACCGGCGGGCGGTCATGGATCAACCCCGTCGCCTCGCCGACAAAGGTATTGGCGCTTTCGGGGTCGCCTGTGGCCCAGCCTTCTGCCCAATCGGCCTGGGCAGCAATATTCTCGCGTAAACCATCGGGATCGTGATGCCAAAGATCCGTCACCGCATTGCGCAGCACGCGCGCCGTATATCGCGCGGGCCAACGCAGATTGCGCGCCGCATCCATCACGGTCGAGCGGATCGTGTGATCGCCGGTGGCGACAATCGCCGCATCGGTCATGGCCTCGGATACCTGCGCCTCAGCCGAAGCCCAGAGGCGCGAGCCGACGAGCACGCCATCAGCCCCCAGCATGAGAGCGGCGGCCAATCCCCGCCCATCACCAATGCCCCCTGCCGCAAGCAAGAGCACCTCGGGCGCGCGACCAGCAAGCCAATCCGCCACCTCGGGCACCAGCGTGATCGTGCCGCGCCGCTCGCCATGGCCACCCGCCTCGGACCCCTGCGCCACGATGATCCGCGCCCCACACTCTGCCGCGCGCTGTGCATCGCGCAGGGTCTGGACCTGACAGATGAGCGGCACGCCCGCCGCAGTAATCCGGGGTGCAAACGGGGCGGGATCGCCGAACGACAGGCACAGCGCCGCCGGGGCACGGGCCAGAACGAGATCCAGAACCTCGGGGTTTTCCGCCATCTTCCACGTGATGAACCCGCAGCCCACCCGCGCATTCCCCGCCTCGGCAAAGGCACTATCCAGCCAGTCGGCATTGCCATAACCGCCCCCGATCAGGCCTAGCCCCCCGGCATGGGTCACAGCCGCCGCGAGACGCCCCCCGGCCGCAAAGGCCATCGGCGCGCAGAGAATGGGATGGGTCAGGCCAAGGGCCTCGGTCAAACGGGTTTGCATGGGCTGAGTATGCCCGCGCAATCGCCCTCAGGACAAGAGGTCTGTGATCAGCTCCGGCAGGTCGATGAACTCCGAGAACGCCCGGTCATGGGTGATCCGCTCAATCGGCCCTTTGCGATAGCCCTCGGTGTAAAGAACAAAAGGCACGCCCGCCCGCGCCGCCGTTTCGGCATCGACCTCGCTGTCGCCGACAAAGATCACATCCCGCGCGCCAAGTGCTGCGGCCGTGGCCTGAAGCGGGGCCGGGTCCGGTTTGCGCACGGTCAGGCTGTCACCCCCGATGATCACCGGAAAATAGCCGTCCAGCCCCAGATGTGACAGGACAGAATGGGCCGGACCCTTGGGCTTGTTGGTGCAAAGACCCAGCGCGAGGCCAACCACCGCCAGCCCATCAAGCGCGGCCATGACCCCCGGATAGACCTGTGTCAGGGTCACTGCGGTTTCATAATCGGCAATGAACTCTTCGATCATGCGGGCGCGCAGCGCGCCATCCCCCGCCCGGCCACGCGCCGTCAGGCAGCAGGTGATGAAATGCGGAACGCCGCTGCCTATGAAGCTGCGTGTTTCTTCGGGTGCGAAGGGATCAAACCCATTCTGCACCATCAATCGGTTGGCGGCGGCGTGGATGTCCGGCGCGCTGTCGATCAATGTGCCGTCAAGGTCGAAAACGACCGCACGGCTCATGCCATGGCACCGGTTGCCGCCTCGGCTGCGCGACGGATCGCGCGGATATTCTCACCGTAGACGGCGGGATTGTCGACACCGCCGCCCTTAAAGACCGCTGATCCCGCCACCAGCACATCCGCCCCGGCCGCCGCCATCAGCGGGGCGGTTTCCGTGGTGATGCCGCCGTCGATTTCGATATGGATGGGTCGGTCGCCGATCATGGCGCGCAGTCGCTTGACCTTGTCGATCTGGCTGTGAATGAACTTCTGCCCACCAAAGCCGGGGTTGACCGTCATCACACAGATGAGGTCAACCATGTCGAGCAGATGGTCAACCGCGTCGATCCCCGTGCCGGGATTGAGCGCCAGACCCGCCTTGCACCCCGCGCCACGAATGGCCTGCAGGGTGCGGTGGATATGCGGCCCCGCCTCGAGATGCGCGGTCAGGATATCGGCCCCGGTCTGCGCGAAGGCGTCAATATAGGGATCGACCGGCGAAATCATCAGATGCACGTCCATCACCGTCTTGATATGCGGGCGGATGGCGGCGCATAGCGGCGGACCAAAGGTCAGATTGGGCACGAAATGCCCGTCCATCACATCGACATGAACCCAATCGCAGCCCTCGGCTTCGATGGCGCGGATCTCGGCCCCGAAGTTGGCGAAATCCGCCGAGAGGATGGAGGGGGCGATCTTGATCGAACGATTGAGGCTCATGGCAGAACTCCTCTGGGGTGCATTCATGGGACATGCGCCCACTGAGGGTCAAGGTCAAGACCCTGAACCAGCGTGTCGCGACTGGAGAAGTGATTGTCCTAGCCGGACGGCGCTGACATGTCGGAGAGCCAATCGGACGTTGCGTTGACTGCCGAGGCCACCCAGAGTCGCGCCACATTCACCGCATCCACATACTGCGCAAGAGGGGCCTCCATGGCGGGGAGCGTTGTGGCAAGACGCGGAGCAAACACATACACCAAAGCCGCAAGCGCAAATGTCATGATCGCAAGGCGAAAGCCGCTGCGAAACCCACCACGTCGGACTGGCATTTCAATCTCGTCGGGGATCGGCATCATAGGCGCGTCAGATCTGTCCCCTGAGGAGGTGAGTGACGAATTTATCTCTTCTATATCTGGCAGCAGATTGCGGCGTGAGGACGGGTCGATGCTGGCATGTGCATCCTGTTTCTCGATCTCGGGTGAGGGCGAGGCACCGGAAGCTCCGCGCAAACGTTCCATCCGGGCGCGTGCTTGTCGTGTACGCTCGTCTTCGGAAATTTCGGGGTCTGACAAGCCTAGGTCAGGCTGTGTCTCGATCCCACCTGCCGACGATCTGACCTGTCGCTCGCGCTCGGCCTCCTGTCGCAGGATATCTGCGACCGCAGGGTCCACGCCGCGCCGCACGGGATGCGCGCCACCTGAGCCTGGTTTATCCTGCGCAATATCGTCGTCGTCTTCGTCGTAATAGTCGTCTGGATGCTCGTCTTCATCCAGTTTCTCTGAAAGCGGGGCCGTCGGAGGCACATCCTCTTCTTGGGGCGAGGGGCCCAAGTCGTCAGCACTGGATGCAGTTGGTGTGTGCGACCGATGATGCTGAAACCAGGTGTCGCCGCAATTGGAACATTGAACATCGCGACCGCTCGTTGGGATCACCTCGTCGGGCACCTCATACTGTGCTCCGCAATTTGGGCAAATCAGCCTCATTCTGCCACCTGCTTCTTGCTACCGTTGTCCGGCCCCTATCATTGCGCGTCACCATAGGCCGTTCCGAGCTCTCGGAAAAGGACAAAGCGAATCACGTGCAGGATCATTGCACATGTGTGGCCTCTGGGGCATTTAGGGGCTGAGAGTGACAAGGGGGCAGCGGTGATCGAGCTGGAAAACGTGGCCTATAGCTATGGGGGTGGCGAGTTGCTGGCGGACGTGTCGCTGTCGCTCAGCCCCGGATCATTTCATTTCCTGACGGGGCCGTCGGGATCGGGCAAGACGACACTGCTCAAATTATGTTATGGGGCCTTGGTTCCAACCGCAGGGCAGGTACGTCTGTTTGGTCAGGAACGCCGCGAGATGGAGCGCGACGATATCGCCATGGTGCGGCGGCGGATCGGCGTGGTGCATCAGGATTGCCAGTTCCTCGATCATCTCACCGTGTCAGAAAACATCGCTTTGCCCTTGGCCGTGTCGGGGCGCGATCTTTTGGCTGAGGATGCCAATCTGCGCGAGTTGACCGGCTGGGTCGGCCTCAAGGAGCGGGCGAATGCTCTGCCACCTGAGCTCTCGGGCGGCGAGCGACAGCGCGCAGCCTTGGCTCGTGCGGTGATCATGTCACCGGATGTGGTACTGGCAGACGAGCCTACGGGCAATGTCGACTGGGAAATGTCGCAGCGCCTCTTGCGCCTGTTGATCGAACTGAACCGGATGGGAAAGACAATCCTCATTGCGACCCATGATCTGGCCCTCATCCGTGCTGCCAAGACACATGTGCAGGCACGGGTCCTGCGGATCGCATCGCGCAAGTTGCAACTGGCAGGAGCGGATCTGTGAAGCTTGATTTTTCGCAAGTGACCGCATTCCTGCTAACAGATCGTCAATCTGACAGAGTAGTGCCGCCCACCGGGTTCACGGCTTGGCTTACGCTCTTTAGCGCGGCGGTGATGGCATTTCTCGCGGTCTTCGCATTGGCGTTGTCGTTGGCGACAGGCCGTTTGGCGGATCGCTGGGGGAATGAGTTGGCGCGCACGGCTACGGTGCGCATCTCTGCTCCTGAAGGTCAGATGGACGCGCAGACGGCAGCCGCTCTACGTGTGCTCGAGACGACCGTTGGTGTGGAGCGGGCTCGCGCCCTGACTGACGAAGAACAAGCGGCTCTGTTGGCTCCGTGGTTTGGTCCCGATTTGCCGATTCAGGATTTGCCCATTCCGAGGTTGATCGAGGTGATCGAGACTGGGGACGGATTTGATGCTGACGGTCTGCGTCTACGCCTCAGCGCAGAAGTGCCTGGCGCAATGTTGGATGATCATACGCGTTGGCGGCAACCTCTGGTGCGTGCCGCCAGCCGGCTCAGGCTTTTGGGCTGGATCTCGATGATCCTTATTGGCGGGGCCGTTGGGGCGATGATCACCCTAGCCGCAAACGCCGCATTAGCGGCCAATTCGCAAGTGATCAGTGTGCTTCGGCTGGTGGGCGCACAGGATGTCTATATCGCGCGCGCTTTCGTGCGGCGATTTACGTTGCGGGCACTTGGAGGCGCCTGCGTCGGAGTGGTTCTGGGATGCGCTGCAATTTTGCTTTTGCCTCGGGCACAGATTGAAGGCGGTTTTCTCACCGGTCTTGGGTTCCAGGGATGGCACTGGATCTGGCCTTTGATCATTCCGCCACTGGCGGCGGGAGTCGCGTTTGCGGCAACGCGCCTTGCCGCACACCGCAGCTTGAAGGAACTACCATGAGATATGCCGTTCAATGGCTGCGCTCTCTTGTCTTTGTCGCGCAGATGTATCTGATGCTGCCTGTCTTTGGGTTGCTCTACATGCCCGCCGCGATTTTCAGCCGAAAAGGGGCTCTTGCCGGGTGCAAGGCCTATTGCCATTGGGTGCGTTGGACGGCCCGCTGGATGGTGGGGCTGCGGACCGAGGTGCGTGGCACGCCGCCCGACGGGCAGGTTCTGATCGCGGCCAAGCACCAATCCTTTCTCGATATTCTGCTGATTTTCAGCGAATTGCCGACCGGGCGCTTCATCATGAAGCGTGAAATCTTGTGGACCCCAGTGATCGGTCTCTACGGAATGCGGATCGGGTGTGTTCCAGTTGATCGCGGCAAGCGTGGGGCGGCTATCAAGAAAATGGTCGAGGATGTAGCGCGCGGCGCGCAAACCCCCGGGCAGTTGATCATCTATGCCCAAGGCACCCGTGTCGCCCCCGGATCCAAGGTGCCCTACAAGATAGGAACCGGTGTCCTTTATGAACAAATGGGGGTGCCCTGCGTGCCTGCCGCCACCAATGTCGGCGTTTTCTGGCCCAAGCGGGGGATCTATCGGAAACCGGGGCTGGCGGTCGTAGAGTTTCTGGCACCAATCGCGCCGGGGCTGGACCGAAATGTTTTCATGGAACAGCTTGAGCATCAGATTGAAGGCGCTTCAAACGCGCTGATGCGTGAGGCAGGGTTTGATCTTGAAAAGGGTGCGGCATGCGCGAGGCATTGAGGGTTAGAGGACCCGCTGCGGATCAAACTGCAAGCCTGTCTTTCATGAACTCATAAAAGAACTGTGGCGTGTTCGTTTGCCTGTAGTCCCGGTTCAGCCGCGTCTTGGCCATGAAGACATGGCACGCAGCGCTGCTGTGATCAGACTTGATACGGGTACGTCCTGTGTCGATGGCGCGGATATGCGCTCGGTATGCCTGATCTGCGCACTGAGCAAAGGACGCGTTGGCGGTGGCACTCTGAGCGTTCAGGTGAAGATTGTAGCTCGTCTTGGCCAAAGGGGCGCTGCCGCCGACAAGAGACAGAATTTCGAGGGTATGGAGCACGTCCTGAGAGGGTCGATTTCGGAATGGTCCCACCAATCCCCGCCGCGCAAGGGGATGGAAACTGGCTCCTGTGTGTCCAAGATCAGCGAAGCTGAGCCAGGTTTGAGCAACCGCCGGCACATGCAGCAAGGTCTGGTCGCCTAGCAGAATGCGAGTGCGGCCAAAGGCGGCACCGTGGCACCGCGCGAGAGGGAGCAACGTGGCAAGATATCCTTGCTCCCATGTGTCGTCGGCATCAAGAAAGGCGATCATTGAAGCGGATGCGCGTGCGATAGCACGGTTGCGGGCGGGACCCGCGCCGGTGGCCATGTGATGTGTCGCGCAGCGGGTGACGCGCAGCCCAAGATCGGGCAGATCGTCATAGCCCTGTCCGTCATCCGACGCGATCACCACCTCAATGCGCTCAGGCGGCAGGCCAGAGGCTGCGATGGAGGCAAGTGCGGCGGGCAAGGTGCTGCCCGCCTGAAACGCCGGGATGATGACCGAGACGAGGGGGCGGGATGGTAACTTCATTCCACAACCTTGGCATCGCGGCTAAGCGGAGGCGCATAGCTCAGCTGGGTGGAGCCACCGGGTGTGCCCGGAAGAAACGCGTAGATCGTGACGCCCCATCTATCCGGAGTTCCGAAGCCGCCGCTCATCCAAAAGTGTTCAAGAGTTTCATCATCCGGATTTGTGTCGGGTTCAAGCGTCAGCTCGGGAAAGTCCCGTGCGATGATTGGTGCAACGCGGGCAACAAGAGCAGCGACCTCGGACGATGACAGGTTATGAGCTTCAAAGCCGGCAACCGAGCACCTGCGCCCACTGCTGAATATCAACGTTCGCGACAGTGTATCCACCCAATCCCCTGCATAGCGTGGGCGGGGACGGAGCCCGAGAGAGCCGGGATCAGTGACCTCGGTGTAGAGACAAAGTGCTTGAAAGACATCGGCGATTCGCTCTGCCCGGTCGAAGGTCAGGCGATCCACGACGAAGTGGCCGCCCAACCCAGCGAGAAACCCGGCGATCACGATAAACGCGAGACGGCCCGCCTTCATCGGAGGAGCCTAACTCGCCAACGGCATCGCATGCGGCAAAACGCAGTCCGGCCCTTCACGCGTGGATCGCTCCATCCCCGCATGCAAGTGCTGCTTCGCGCACCGCTTCGGAATAGGTGGGATGGGCGTGGCAGGTCATGGCCAGATCCTGCGCAGAGGCCCCGAATTCCATCGCCACACAAATCTCGTGGATGAGATCGCCCGCCGCAGGCCCGATGATATGCGCGCCGAGGATGCGGTCTGTTTCCTTGTCGGCGAGGATTTTCACGAAACCGTCGCCCGCAAAAACCGCCTTGGCACGGCCGTTGCCCATAAAGGAAAACTTGCCGACCTTATAGGCACGCCCTTGTTCTTTCAGGGATTCTTCGGTCTCTCCGACATTGGCGACCTCGGGGTGAGTGTAGATCACGCCCGGAATGACGCCGTAATTCACATGCCCATGCTTGCCCGCCAACACCTCGGCCACGGCCATGCCCTCATCCTCGGCCTTGTGGGCCAGCATCGGGCCTTCGATGGCGTCGCCGATGGCGTAGATGCCCTTGACCGAGGTTTGCCAATGGGCGTCCGTGGCGATCTGGCCGCGTTTGGTCATCTCGACGCCGAGATCCGCCAGCCCCAGCCCGTCGGTATAGGGTTTGCGCCCGGTGGCCAAGAGGACGGTATCGGCATCAAGCTGATGTTCGCTGTCGTCCTTGCGCAGTTTGTAATGCACCTTGGCCTTGGTTTTGAGCGTCTCGACCGATTGCACGGCGGCACCCATTATAAAGTTAAGCCCTTGTTTTTTTAGTATTCTCTGGAAGGTTTTTTGCACCTCGCCATCCATGCCGGGGGTGACGGCGTCGAGATATTCGACCACCGTCACCTCGGCTCCCAGACGGGCATAGACCGAGCCCATCTCAAGGCCGATGACACCGGCCCCGATCACCACCAACGATTTGGGGATCTTGCCCAGTTCCAGCGCGCCGGTGGAAGTGACAACGATCTTTTCATCCACCTCGACACCGGGCAACGACGCTGGAACAGAGCCGGAAGCGATCACGATCTGCTTGGCCTCGTGGATGTCGTCGCCGACCTTGACACGACCCGTCTCGGGGATGGAACCCCAGCCCTTGATCCAGTCTACCTTGTTCTTTTTGAACAGAAATTCGATGCCCTTGGTGTTCTGGCCGATCACGTCATCCTTATAGGCCAGCATCTGCTTCCAATCGACCGAGGGCGCCTTGCCCTTGAGGCCCATGGCAGCGAAATTATGCTCAGCCTCGTGCAGCATGTGGCTCGCGTGCAAGAGCGCCTTGGAGGGGATGCAGCCCACGTTGAGACAGGTGCCGCCCAAGGTGGCGCGCCCCTCGACCACGGCGGTTTTCAGCCCCAGTTGCGCGCAGCGAATGGCGCAGACATAGCCGCCGGGGCCAGCACCGATGATGATTACGTCGTAAGAGGCCATGGGTCAGATCCTTTCGTTTTTCGCAGCGGGGCCGCGTCGGTATTCTATCGGTATTGCGTTGGTGTCGGAAGTGTGGGGGCGCTGCCCCCGTCCCGGATCAAGTCCAGGACTCCCCCGGAGTATTTTCGGAACCGTGAAGCATCAAAAGAGTGTGGCTAAAAGCATGAGGAGCGTCGCGCCGAAGCCCACCATCCAGATCAGCGAGCGCCACGGGCGCAGGCCGAAATAATAGGCGGGGATATAGGCCACGCGTGCGGCGAGGTAGATATAGGCGCAGGCGGCAGTGAAAGGGGAGGATTGATGGGAGAGCGTCACGGCAACGACCGCGATGGTAAAGAGGATCAGCCCCTCGAAATGATTGGAGAGCGCACGGCCAAGCCGGGCGGTTTTCGGCGAGAGTGGCCGGGACGGATCGCGGTCCCGCGCGGACATGGTGTAGCCGGGGCCAAGCTCGAGATTGGCCGGGATGGCGTAGAGCAGGAATTGCAACGCTTGCAGGAGTGCCGCGAGGGTGAGGGCGGTGAGTTCTGGGGTCATTCGGAGCCTCTTGCCATGAGGTGCGCAATGAATGCGCACCCTACGGGGGGTAGGGTGCGCACTTGTTGCGCACCGATCACAAATCCATCAGCAACCGGCGGGGATCTTCGAGCGCCTCTTTGACGCGCACGAGGAACGTGACCGCACCCTTGCCATCCACAATCCGGTGATCGTAGCTGAGCGCCAGATACATCATCGGGCGGATGACCACCTGACCGTTGATCGCCATGGGACGATCCTGAATCTTGTGCATGCCAAGGATGCCCGATTGCGGTGGGTTGAGAATGGGCGAGGACATCAGCGAGCCATAGACGCCGCCATTCGAGATGGTAAAGGTGCCGCCCTGCATTTCCGCCATGCTGAGCTTGCCATCCCGGGCGCGGGCGCCTTTTTCCGCGATGGCCTTTTCGATGGCGGCAAAGCCCATGGCATCCACGTCACGGATCACCGGCACGACAAGGCCGGTGGGTGTGCCAGCCGCGACACCCATATGCACGAAGTTCTTGTAGATGATGTCGGTGCCGTCAATCTCGGCATTGACCTCGGGCACCTCTTTCAGGGCATGCACGCAGGCCTTGGTAAAGAAGGACATGAAGCCCAGGCGGACTCCGTGCTTCTTGTAGAACTCGTCTTTGTACTGGTTCCGCAGCGCCATCACCTCGGTCATGTCCACTTCGTTATAGGTGGTGAGCATGGCGGCGGTGTTCTGGCTGTCCTTGAGGCGGCGGGCGATGGTCTGGCGCAGGCGGGTCATCTTGACGCGTTCTTCGCGGGCCACATCCTCGGCCGGGGCGGGGGCGCGCGGCGCTTGTGCCGGGGCGGCAGCGGGGGGCTGCGTGGCAGCAGCCGCGGCACGGGCCACATCCTCTTTCATCACGCGGCCATCGCGGCCAGAGCCCGTTACCTGATCGCGGCTAAGGCCGGCCTCGGCCATGGCCTTCTTGGCCGACGGCGCATCCTCGACATCCTTGCCGGAAGTCGGCGCAGGCGCTGCAGCCTCTTCGGCCTTGGGGGTGGCGGCGGGGGCGGATGCCCCGGCGCCGGAGGAGAGAATCGCGAGCTTGCCCCCTGCCTGCACTGTAGACCCCTCATCCGCGAGGATTTCGGTCAGCGTGCCAGTAGCGGGGGCTGGCACCTCAACCGAGACCTTGTCGGTTTCCAACTCGCACAGCATCTCGTCGGCGACGACGGGGTCGCCCACTTTCTTGAACCATGTAGACACGGTCGCCTCTGACACCGACTCTCCGAGGGTTGGGACCATGACATCGACACTGCCACCTGCATTGGCGCTGTCACTCTTGGCAGGTTTTTCGGCCTTTTCGGCCTTTTCGGCCTTGTCCGCTTGGGCGGGGGCCGCTTTGCTTTCGCCTTCGGAAATGGTGGCTAAGAGGGCATCGACGCCGACGGTCTCACCCTCTTGCGCTACGATTTCACCCATGGTGCCTGCGGCAGGGCTGGGCACCTCCACGGTCACCTTGTCGGTTTCCAGCTCGCACAGCATCTCGTCGGCGGCGACGGGGTCGCCGGGTTTCTTGAACCAGGTGGCGACGGTCGCCTCGGTCACGGATTCGCCAAGGGTGGGGACGCGGACTTCAGTAGTCATGGGTTATTTCCCTTCGATGGTCAGCGCGGCATCGACCAGCGCTTCTTGTTGTGCTTTGTGCTGCTTGGCAAGGCCCGTCGCGGGCGAGGCCGAGGCGGGGCGACCGGCATAGACGGGGCGCAGATGCTTGGCCTTGATCCGGGTCAGAACCCATTCGATATTGGGCTCGATAAAGGACCACGCGCCCTGGTTCTTGGGTTCTTCCTGACACCAGACCATTTCCGCCCCCTTGAAGCGTTCCAGCTCCTTGACCAACGACATCGCCGGGAACGGGTAGAACTGTTCGATGCGCATCAAGTAAACATCGTCGATGCCGCGTGCGTCGCGTTCTTCGAGCAGATCGTAATAGACTTTGCCAGCGCACATGACGACGCGTTTGATCTTCTTGTCGGCAACCAGTTTGGTTTCCGAATTGCCGTATTGCGCATCATCCCAAAGCACCCGGTGAAAGGACGAGCCGGTGGTGAACTCTTCGGCTTTGCTGACCGCCATCTTGTGCCGCAGCAAGGATTTCGGCGTCATCAGGATCAGTGGTTTGCGGAAGGTGCGATACATCTGACGGCGCAGAATATGAAAGTAATTGGCCGGGGTGGTACAATTTGCCACGATCCAGTTGTCGCCACCGCACATCGTCAGAAAGCGTTCCAGACGGGCCGAGGAGTGTTCCGGCCCTTGTCCCTCGTAGCCATGTGGCAAGAGGCAGACGAGACCGGACATGCGCAGCCATTTCGATTCCCCAGACGAGATGAACTGATCGAACATAATCTGCGCGCCATTGGCAAAATCGCCGAACTGCGCCTCCCACAGGGTCAGCGCGTTGGGTTCGGCCAAGGAGTAGCCATATTCAAAGCCCAGCACCGCGTATTCCGAGAGCATCGAGTCGATGACCTCATAATGCGCCTGCCCGTCGCGGATATGGTTGAGCGGGTAGTAGCGGTCTTCGTTGTCCTGATTGATCAGGCCGGAATGCCTCTGGCTGAAAGTTCCGCGCGTGCAGTCCTGCCCCGAGAGGCGGACGCGGTAGCCTTCGGTCAGGAGCGAGCCAAAGGCCAGCGCCTCGGCGGTGGCCCAGTCAAAGCCGGTGCCGGTTTCGAACATGTTCGCCTTGGACTCGAGCAACCGCTCAACCGTCTTGTGCAGCGGAAAGCCTTCGGGCGGCGTGCTGAGCGCGCGGCCCACTTGGGCCATGGTCTCGGGGTTGATCGCGGTTTCGCCGCGCTCATACTTGCCGCGATGCGCGTTCAGGTCGGCCCATTTGCCATCCAGCCAATCGGCCTTGTTCGGGCGGTAATCCTTGCCCGCGTCGAATTCATCCGCGAGATAGGCCTGAAAGGCGGTTTTCATGTCCTCGATCTCGCCCTCGGGGATGAGGCCATCCTTGACCAGCCGCTCGGTATAGAGGCTGAGCGTGGTCTTCTGCTGCTTGATCTTTTTATACATCACCGGGTTGGTGAACATGGGCTCGTCGCCCTCGTTATGACCGAAGCGGCGATAGCAGATCATGTCGATGACAACGTCCTTGTGGAATTTCTGACGGAATTCCGTGGCGACGCGAGCGGCATGTACACAGGCCTCGGGATCGTCCCCGTTGACGTGGAAAATCGGCGCCTCGACCATCAGCGCGATATCGGTCGGATAGGGCGAGGAGCGGCTGAAATGCGGTGCTGTGGTAAAACCGATCTGGTTGTTCACGACGATATGAATGGTTCCGCCTGTACGATGGCCTTTGAGACCCGATAGGCCAAAACATTCGGCCACGACGCCTTGCCCGGCAAAGGCCGCGTCGCCATGCAAGAGAATCGGCAGCACCTTGGTGCGGTCGGTGTCGTTCAACTGATCCTGCTTGGCGCGGACCTTGCCGATCACTACAGGGTTCACGGCTTCAAGGTGACTGGGGTTGGCGGTCAGCGACAGGTGCACCCGGTTGCCGTCAAACTCGCGGTCCGAAGACGCGCCGAGGTGGTATTTCACATCGCCCGATCCATCGACCTCTTCAGGCTTAAAGCTGCCGCCCTGGAACTCGTTGAAAATTGCGCGATAGGGTTTGCCCATCACATTGGCCAGAACCGACAGACGGCCTCGGTGCGGCATGCCGATGACGATGTCCTCGACGCCCAGTTGACCGCCACGCTTGATGATCTGCTCCATCGCCGGGATAAGGCTCTCGCCCCCATCAAGGCCAAAGCGCTTGGTGCCCATGTATTTCACATGCAGGTATTTTTCAAAGCCCTCGGCCTCGACCAGCTTGTTCAGGATTGCTTTGCGCCCGGTGCGGGTAAAGGTGATTTCCTTGTCATAGCCCTCGATCCGCTCCTTGAGCCAGGCGGATTCCTCGGGATCGGAAATATGCATGTATTGTAGCGCGAAGGTGCCGCAATAGGTGCGCCGGACAATCGCCAGAATCTCGCGCAGGCTCGCGATTTGCAGGCCGAGCACATTGTCGATAAAGATCGGGCGATCCATGTCGATCTCGGTGAAGCCGTAGGATTTTGGGTCCAACTCCGGGCGCAGCGGCGTCTCGCGCAGGCCCAGCGGATCTAGATCAGCGGCCAGATGCCCCCGGATGCGGTAGGCGCGGATCAGCATCAGCGCGCGCACGGAATCGAGCACCGCGCGCTTGACGTCCTCGTCGCTGACGCTCACACCCTTCTCCGCGGCCTTGGCGGCAATCTTCTTGCCTGCGTCCTTCAACTCGGGCTCAGCGGGCCATTCCCCGGTGAGGGCAGCGGTCAGGTCATCCGACGGCATCGGCGGCCAATCGGCCCGCGCCCAAGAGGGACCAGCGGCCTCGGCCTTCACATCGTCATCGCCGTCACCCAGCGCGTCGAAAAACGTCTTCCACGCCGCATCGACCGCGTTCGGGTCATTGGCATAGCGCGCATAGAGCTGTTCGAGATACTCGGCATTATGCCCCTGCATGAAGGAGGAGGCATGAAACTGGTCGTTGGGGGATTGGTCGGTCATGTCAGATGTCCTTTTCGCAACACATCCCGGGCCTGACCCGGGATCACCCAGCCGCGCAGAGGCCCCGGGTCAGGCCCGGGGCGCGCGCGAACGGGCCTTTACCCAATCGCCTTGAGCACGGCCTCGCCCAAACCAGCGGGGCTTTCGGCGACGGTGATGCCGGCGGATTTCATGGCTTCGATCTTGCTCTCGGCGTCGCCTTTGCCGCCTGCGACGATGGCGCCGGCGTGGCCCATGCGGCGGCCCGGCGGGGCGGTGCGGCCAGCGATAAAGCCTGCGACGGGTTTCTTGCGCCCGCGTTTGGCCTCGTCTTTCAGGAACTGCGCCGCTTCTTCTTCCGCGCTTCCGCCGATCTCGCCGATCATGATGATCGACTGCGTTTCGTCATCGGCGAGGAACCATTCGAGCACGTCGATATGTTCGGTGCCCTTGATCGGGTCGCCGCCGATGCCGACGCAAGTCGATTGGCCAAGGCCCACGTCGGAGGTCTGCTTGACCGCCTCATAGGTCAGAGTGCCCGAGCGCGAGACCACGCCCACCGACCCGCGCCGGTGGATATGGCCGGGCATGATGCCGATCTTGCAGGCGTCGGGCGTGATGATGCCGGGGCAGTTCGGACCGATCAGGCGGGATTTCGAGCCTTCCAGCGCCCGCTTGACGCGCATCATGTCAAGCACCGGGATGCCCTCGGTGATGCAGACAATGAGCTCCATCTCGGCATCAATCGCCTCAAGGATACTGTCCGCAGCAAAGGGCGGCGGCACGTAGATGACGGAGGCATTGGCCTCTGTCACATGCTTGGCCTCATGCACCGAGTTGAACACGGGCAGGTCGAGATGCGTCGTGCCGCCCTTGCCGGGGGTGACGCCGCCGACCATCTTGGTGCCATAGGCGATGGCCTGTTCGGAGTGGAATGTGCCCTGCGAGCCGGTAAGGCCCTGACAGATCACGCGGGTATGTTTGTCGACGAGGACTGCCATTTTGGCGTTCTCCTGTAATGAAATCGCGGGGGAGGTGCGCACGAGCGGCGCACCCTACGGGATTAGCCCTTCACGGCCTTGACGATCTTCTGCGCGCCGTCCTTGAGGTCGTCGGCGGCGATGACGTCGAGGCCGGAGGTGTTGATGATCTCCTTGCCCTTTTCGACATTGGTGCCTTCGAGACGGACCACGAGCGGCACCTTGAGGCCGACCTCTTTGACCGCCGCCACCACGCCCTCGGCGATCACATCGCAGCGCATGATGCCGCCGAAGATGTTGACGAGGATGCCTTTGACTTGCGGATCAGAGGTGATGATCTTGAACGCCTCGGTGACCTTTTCCTTGGTCGCGCCGCCGCCCACGTCGAGGAAGTTGGCAGGCTCGGCCCCGTAGAGCTTGATGATGTCCATCGTCGCCATCGCGAGGCCAGCGCCATTGACCATGCAACCGATTTCACCGTCGAGGGCGATATAGTTGAGGTCGTATTTCGACGCTTCCAGTTCCTTGGGGTCTTCTTCGGTCGTGTCGCGCAGCTCGGCAATGTCCGCGTGGCGGTAAATGGCGTTGGAATCAAAGCCCATCTTGGCGTCGAGGCATTTCAGGTCGCCCTTGTCCGACACGATCAGCGGGTTGATCTCCAGCATCTCCATGTCTTTTTCAACGAAGAGCTTGTAGAGGATGCCCATCAGGCTCACGCATTGCTTGACCTGACCGCCGGTGAGCCCAAGGTTGAATGCGATGCGGCGACCATGGAACGGCTGATAGCCGGTCGCGGGATCGACACTGAAGGACAGGATTTTTTCGGGGGTCTTTTCGGCGACCTCTTCGATATCCATGCCGCCCTCGGTCGAGCAGACAAAGGACACGCGGCTGGTCTGACGATCCACCAAGAGGGCAAGATACATCTCGGTCTGAATGCCCGAGCCATCCTCGATATAAATGCGGTTGACCTGCTTGCCCGCCGCGCCGGTCTGCTTGGTCACCAGCGTGCGGCCCAGCATGCGCTTGGCCTCTTCGGCGGCCTCTTCCACGGAACGGGCCAGACGCACACCACCGGCCTCACCAGCACCCGTTTCCTTGAACTTGCCCTTGCCACGGCCACCGGCGTGGATCTGCGCCTTGACCACCCAAAGCGGTCCATCGAGCGCGCTTGCGGCGGTTTTTGCCTCTTCAGCGCGCAGAACCACGCGGCCATCCGACACCGGGGCGCCGTAAGAGCGAAGCAGGGCCTTCGCCTGATACTCATGGATATTCATCAAACTGTCCCGTTTTGCTGCGATTGGGACAGGTATAGGCATAGATTGAGTGACGTAATAAACCGTTTTTTGTTGTTTGGCAGCTTTTGGGGCGAAAATCGTCATTTTGTGATCACACGGATAAATCGTGTGATCACAAATCGGAAATCCGGGATGTGTCGGGGTCAAAAAGAATCAGGGCTGACGTATGCCAGCCCTGACCCAAACACGTTGATCTCAGGTGATCAGACCAGCGAGGGGTCGATGTCCTTGCAGGCCTTGACCAGACCTTTGACCGCATCGACCGATTTGTCGAACATGTCCTGCTCGTCCTTGTTGAGCTTGATGTTGACGATCCGCTCGATCCCGCCTGCGCCAATCACAGTGGGCACACCGACATACATGTCCTTGAGTCCGAATTCACCATCGCAATAGGCCGCACAGGGCAGAACCCGCTTTTGATCCTTGAGATAGGCCTCGGCCATTTCGATGGCAGAGGTGGCGGGTGCGTAGAAGGCGGAGCCGGTCTTCAAGAGACCGACGATCTCGGCGCCGCCATCACGGGTACGCTGCACGATGGCGTCAAGTTTCTCTTGCGTGGTCCAGCCCATCTCGATCAGGTCAGGCAAGGGGATGCCCGCGACGGTCGAATAGCGCACCGAAGGCACCATCGTGTCGCCATGCCCGCCCAGAACGAAGGCGGTGACATCCTTCATCGAGACATTGAATTCGACGCTGAGGAAGTGGCGGAAACGGGCAGAATCCAGCACGCCGGCCATGCCGCAGACCTTGTGCGCAGGCAGCCCAGAGAATTTTTGCAACGCCCAGACCATCGCATCAAGCGGGTTGGTGATGCAGATGACGAACGCATCGGGGGCATGGGCGGCGATGCCTTCACCCACCGATTTCATGACCTTGAGGTTGATCCCCAAGAGATCATCGCGGCTCATGCCCGGTTTGCGCGGGACGCCTGCAGTGACGATGCAGACATCGGCTCCCGCGATATCGGCATAGGATTGCGTTCCCCGGAGCGCGGCGTCGAACCCTTCGGACGGGCCGGATTCCGCGATGTCGAGAGCCTTGCCCTCGGGGGTGCCTTCGGCGATGTCGAACAGGACGATATCGCCCAGTTCCTTCAGCGCGGCGAGATGGGCGAGGGTGCCGCCAATCTGTCCGGCGCCGATCAGCGCAATCTTGGGTCTGGCCATTGGATCATTCTCCGTCGGTTGAAAAGTTGCGCTTGGGCGTAGTCCGAATTCTGCGCTCTTGCAAGGGTGCTGCGCTGCGGCGGATTTTCGGCGTGACAGCGGGATGCGGTCGTATACCGTGAAAGTGCAAGCAGAGTCAGGGGTTAGGGATCAAAGGGATGACAGGCGAAGTGATTGCAGTCGGCGTGTTCGCGGCCCTCTTGGCGGGAGTGTCCAAGGGCGGTTTCGGCTCGGGCGCGTCATTTGCAGGGGCGGCGATTCTGGCGCTTTTCGTTCCACCCGGTGTGGCTCTTGGGATTATGCTACCGATCCTGATGCTGATTGATATCGCCACTTTGCGTCCCTATTGGCGGCAATGGGGCAGGGTCGAAGTGACGATGTTGATCCTCGGTGGGCTGCCGGGGATTTGTCTTGGCATGGCGTTCTACCGGATGGCCGATGCAGATCTGTTGCGGCTGCTGATCGGGGGCATCGCGTTGGCCTTTGTGCTTTGGCAGACGGTGCTGAGAGCGCGCGTGATGCGTCGGGGGCAGTCTCCGCTCCCGGGATGGGTTGGGCTGTTTGCGGGTCTCGTGGCGGGGTTCACCAGCTTTGTCAGCCATGCAGGCGGGCCGCCTGCGGCGGTTTACCTCCTATCGCGAGGGCTGGACAAGACGCGCTATCAGGCGACCACCGTGCTGATGTTCTTTGTCTTCAACATCGTCAAGGCCGTGCCCTATGGGATGCTGGGCCTCTTCACGCAGCAGACGCTGATGATCGATCTGATCCTCGCCCCCTTTGCCCTCTTGGGGGCGTGGATTGGCGTGCGCGCGCACCGGATCATGCCGGAACGCGCGTTCTTTGCGGTGACCTATGTGTTGCTGACCCTGACGGGGATCAAGCTGATCTGGGACGGGCTGTTTTAAGCACCCTTGCCCGGCTTGGGTTCGGTTTCGGTGGTGGCCTGATAGGCCTGTCCGCTGGCCATAAGGCAGCTGATGCCGTCGCTGCCCGTTACGGTGATGGTCCAACTGCCGGACGTGTCCGAGGCAAAGACCTCGACCACCATGTTGTTGGCCCCGAGCCCCATGGATTTTCGCGTCTCGCCGTAAGCATCGGCCAAACGCTGCACCACCGTGTCGCGCGGGGCGCAGGCCCCCGATTGCGCCTGCGCCGGGGCGCTTGCCAGCGCAATTGCGCTCAGAACGGCCATCACTGCTTTGATCATCAGTCACCCTTTCTCTTGGGTTGGCCCCCCGGCCGTCGCGCGACCGATCATGCCGAACGAGAGATGAACAGGTGGTTAACGAACGCGCCCGAACCGCGGTCTCTGTTCCATCGCTGCGTCGCGGCGAGAAATCTCTTGAACATTTCCACCGAAAAATGCCATGCCTGCGCAAGATTATTACCGCAGATAGAATCCAAAGAGGGCAGACCCATGGACAGCAGCATGCATCCCTACCGTTCGGTGCTTTATATCCCCGGCTCCAAGGAGCGCGCGTTGGAGAAGGCACGCGACCTGCCCACCGATGCGATCATCTTTGATCTTGAAGATGCGGTGGCGCCGGATGCCAAGGCTGAGGCCCGCGCCACGCTGGTGGATGCCCTGCGGCAGGGGGGCTATGGCTATCGGTTCAAGATTGTTCGGATCAACGCGCTGACCACCGAATGGGGGCTGGAGGATGCCCGCGCATTGCGCGATGCGGGAGCGGATGCGATCCTCTTGCCCAAGGTCAATACGCCCTCGGATATCGACAATCTGTCAGATGTGATCGGGTCGGATCTGCCTGTGTGGACCATGATGGAAACGCCAGTCAGCGTTTTCAACGCCCGAGAAATCGCGGCGCACCGGCAAGTGACGGGGCTGGTGGCGGGCACCAACGACCTGATCAAGGATCTGGGCTGCCGGGTGCGCGCCGACCGGATGCCGCTCTGGACCGGGTTGCAGATGATCGTGATGGCGGCGCGTGCGGCACGGATCGTGGCGGTCGATGGGGTTTACAACCGCTTTCGTGATGGCGACGGGCTCAAGTTCGAATGTGAACAGGGGCGTGATCTTGGGTTTGACGGCAAGACTCTGATCCATCCGGCACAGCTTGAAATCGCCAACACCGCCTTTGCACCGACCAATTCCGAAATTGAACTGGCTCAACGGCAGATCGCAGCCTATGAAGAAAGCCGTGCCTCGGGTCAGGGGATCGCCGTAGTGGATGGGCAGATCGTCGAGAATTTGCACGCGGTGTCGGCACAGCGCATCCTCGCCAAGGCACAGGCGATACGGGAAATGGCAGCGGAGTAGCACCCATGGTTTACCTCATCCTCGGACTGATCCTCTGGATCGCGGCGCATCTGTTCAAACGGGCGGCGCCCGATCTGCGCGCAAGGATGGGGAATGCGGGCAAAGGGCTTGCAGCTCTTGGAATTCTGGCGGGTCTGGTGCTGATGGTGATCGGCTACCGGCAGGCGGAGGTCATCAATGTCTGGTATCCCCCAACTTGGACGGTCCATGTCAACAACCTGATGATGCTGGGCGCGGTATTTCTCTATGGCATGAGCGCGACCAAGGGGCGGTTGCGTGGTGCGATGCGTCATCCGCAATTGACGGCGGTCAAGGTCTGGGCGGTGGCGCATTTGTTGGTCAATGGCGATCTGGCCTCGCTCGTGCTGTTCGGTGGGCTGCTGGTGTGGGCCGTGGTTGAGGTCGTGATGATCAACCGGGCCGAGGATTGGGTCCGGCCCGCGCCGGGCGAGGCGAAACGGGATATCGTGCTGGTGGTGATCACCGTGGTGATGTTCCTGGCGATAACCTTTATTCACAACTGGCTGGGTGTCTGGCCGTTTCCGGGGTGAACCATGAAACTCTACCGATTTCTCAGCGCCGACGACACGTCGGAATTTTGCCATAAGGTCACGGCTGCGCTCAACAAGGGATGGGAGCTCTATGGCGATCCCACCTATGCCTTTGACGCGGCCAATGGCGTGATGCGGTGCGGTCAGGCCGTGGTGAAAGAAAAAGAGGGCAGCTACTCGGCCGACATGAAACTCGGAGAGCAGTGAGCATGGCCAAGACCAATCCGGGCCGGTTTTTCGAGGATTACAGTATTGGGCAGGTGATAGCCCATGCGGTGCCGCGCACCGTGTCGGGGGGCGAGCGCGCGCTTTATCACGCGCTTTATCCGGCACGGCATGCGATCTATTCCTCGGATGAGTTCGCCCATGTCTGCGGCCTGCCCGCCAGCCCGATTGACGATCTGGCAGCGTTTCATATCGTGTTCGGCAAATCGGTGCCCGACATCTCGCTCAATGCCGTGGCCAATCTGGGCTATGCCGAGGCGCGGTGGCTGCGCCCGGTCTATGCTGGCGACACCCTGCGCGCGCAGTCCGAGGTGATCGGCCTCAAGCAGAATTCCTCGGGCAAGACCGGGGTGGTCTATGTCCGCACCACCGGGTTTAACCAACACGACTTGCCGGTGATGGAATTCGTCCGCTGGGTCATGGTGCGTAAGCGGGATGAAGCGGCGCCCGCCCCCGCAGATCACGTCCCGGATACCGCCGACTGCGTGGCGGCGGGCGACCTCATCATCCCGGCTGGCCTCGATTTCACGCATTACGATTTCACCCTCGCCGGAGAGCCGCATCGCTGGGGCGATTACGAGATTGGCGAGCAGATTGACCATGTGGACGGCGTGACGATTGAAGAGGCCGAGCATATGATGGCCACACGCCTCTGGCAAAACACCTCCAAGACGCATTTCGACGCCACACCGCGCGCCGATGGCAAGCGGCTCATTTATGGTGGACATGTGATCTCGATGGCACGGGCGTTGTCGTTCAACGGTCTGGCCAATGCGCAGATGATTGTGGGAATTAATGCTGGCAGCCACGCCAACCCTTGCTTTGCGGGCGACACCGTGCGGGCGTGGTCCGAGGTTTTGGACCGTGCTGAAACACCCGCGCCGGGCGTCGGTGCGCTGAGGTTACGCTTGGTCGCCACGAAGGGCGGCGCGCCGTTTACGCTGCGGGGGCCGGACAGCAAATACTTGCCGCATGTCCTCTTGGATCTGGATTACTGGGTTCTGATGCCGACATAGTCGGAGATCAGAACTTGCGCAGGATTTCCTGCAAGTCAGGTTCATCCACCAACTTGGCTGCTTTGCGTGGAGTCACCCAGATGCGCCGCCGCTCTCGCACCTCGGGAAAGTTGTCCTTCATTTCGCCTTTGCGCAAGCGGATTTTGAATAGGTCCGCCTCGACCGGCAGTGCCGTGCCGCCGGTCAGTCCCTTGTCATACGCGAACCGTCCGACATAGCGCGCCTTGTCTGCATCGGCACGCACGCCTGCCTCTTCCCAAGCCTCCTGCAAGGCGGATTGCGCTGCTGTGAGTCCGGTGATCGGCCAGCCCTTGGGCACGACCCAACGTCCTGTGTCACGGCTCGTGATCAGCAAGACTTCCTTGCGTCCCTTGTGCTTGCGCCAGCATAGGGCCGCCACCTGCATATTGGGTGGAATCGGAGGAAAGATGACCGCGCCGGGCGCAGTCTGAGGAAAGACTTGGCTCATTATGATTTGCTCTGCTCGGGCAAAATTGTTCTGTCATTACATATAGGCCCGAATGTCGCAGAATTCAAATCACGCGTTGTTGCGAGGCTTGGCACGTAATGTGGGGTCCGCTTGGGTCGGATCTTCGGGCCAAGGATGCCGGGGATAGCGCCCGCGCATGTCCTTGCGCACATCCGCATAGGAACTGGCCCAGAACCCCGGCAGATCGAGCGTGGTCTGCACCGGGCGATTTCCCGGCGACAACAGCGTCACGCGCAACGGCGTGCGCCCGACGGTGGGATGGGTGGTCTGGCCGAACATTTCCTGCAAACGCAGGGTGATCTCGGGATGCTCGCCGCTGTAATCTATCGGGATATTGCGCCCGAGGGGTGTGGTGAAATGTGCCGGTGCTGCGTGGTCAAGCATCTGCATCTCGTCCCAGCTCAGACGCGCCCGCAGAGCGTTGAGCATGTCAAACCGTTTCCAGTCCTGGGCGGCCCGAACCCCAGTCAGATAGGGCAGGAGCCAGTCGTCCAGACTGTCCATCAGTGCTGTCTCTGACATATCCGGGAGTGTCTCGCCGCCATCGCGCAGCAATTGGACGCGCGCAACAAACCTGCGCGCCGGGTCGGACCACGACAGCCCCAGATCACGCACCCCGTCCAGCATGGCGCGTGCGATGATATCCTCGGGTGCGTCTTTCCAATGGCGGTCATCCAGCACCAGCGCGCCCAGTCGTTCTTGGGCGCGCGCCACAACGCGCCGCTCGCGTTTGTCCCAAAAGCAGACATCTTGCCACGTGATGCGATCCGCAAATAGCCCGCGAACCTCGGCTTCGGAGATTGTGAGGGCTTGCCGGACGCGCGCCTCGCGCGGGTTGCCATCCAGATCGGTTGCCACGATCAGGCGCGCTTGTCCCATGGGATCGCCATCTGGCAGGATCGCGCCTTTGCCCCCTGACAGCACATAGCGCGGCTCATCGCCCTTGCGGCGCAGGCCAATTCGATCGGGATAGGCCAGTGCTGCACATTCGGCGTCACTCATCTCGGCATCAGGTGAAGTCCTGGATTGAGATGCCAGTCGCCGGGCCTCAACCTTGATCCTCTCCAAAGTGGGACGGTGGACCGCGTGCGAGTGCCGGGCCTCATACCCGCGAAGATCGCGCAGGGCAGCCAGCCGGAGGGCCAAGTCCACAGGCGCACCACGTCCCAGCGGGTCGCGTTCGGCCAAGAGGGCAGCCATCAACGCCGCCTTTGGACCAGCCCATGCCAACATATGCGCCAGACGCGGGTGCAACGGCAAGGTCGCAAGCGTCTTGCCGTGCGCGGTGATCCGGCCAGAGACATCCAGAGCGCCCAGTTGTCGCAAGAGCGTCAGAGCCTCGGCGTAGGCACCAGGATTGGGCGGTGTGAGGAGCGGCAGATCCTCTGGCGCGGCCCCCCAAAGCGCCAGTTCCAGCGCCAGACCGGCCAGATCCGCCGCCTCAATCTCGGCTGGGGGAAAGGCTTGCAAAGCACCCTCTTCGCCCTTGGTCCAGAGCCGATAGCAGCGCCCCTCGGCCACACGGCCTGCACGACCCGCGCGCTGCGTCGCCTCGGCACGGGTCACCGGCTCTGTCACCAGCCGTGACATGCCAGAGCCCGGATCAAACTGCGCCCGACGGGACCGGCCCCCGTCAACCACGACACGAATGTCTTCGATCGTGAGAGACGTCTCGGCGATCGCCGTGGCCAAGACAACCTTGCGGCCCTGTGGTATCGGGGCGATGGCGGCGCGCTGAGCACCAAACTCCATCGCGCCAAACAGAGGGCGCAGATGGCAGTCCTGGGACAGGCGCGGTCGCAGCAACGCCTCAACTCGGCGAATCTCGCCCTCGCCGGGAAGAAAGACCAGAATGCCGCCCGTCGTCTCTGCTACGGCCTCTGTCACCAGATCAGCCAGTGCCTCTTCATAGCGGTGGGTCTTGGCTCGGGGACGGTTGCGCCAGCGGATTTCAACCGGATAGGTGCGCCCATGCGAGGTGATCATGGGGGCGTCGCCCATCAGATGCGCAACCGGCGCGGCATCGAGTGTGGCGGACATGACCAACAGGATCAGATCTTCGCGGAGCGCGCCCGCGACCTCGAGACAGAGCGCCAGTCCCAGATCGGCATTGAGCGAGCGTTCGTGAAATTCGTCAAAGATCACCGCGCCCACGCCGCGCAACTCCGGGTCCGACTGGATCATGCGGGTGAGAATTCCCTCCGTCACCACCTCGATCCGGGTCTGCGGCCCCACGCGCGCCTCGCCGCGCACCCTGTAACCCACGGTTTCACCGGGATTTTCCCCAAGGCTCTGCGCCATCCGTTCGGCGGCGGCGCGGGCGGCAAGGCGGCGCGGCTCGAGCATCAGGATGCGTTGGTCGGTCACTCCGGCCTGCAACATCTCGAGCGGCACGACTGTGGTCTTGCCCGCACCGGGCGGGGCCTGAAGGACGGCGCGGCGACGGGAGCGCAACGCGTCGAGCAGGGCTGGAATGGCATCATGGATGGGCAGATCGGGCGTCATGCCCGCGTTATCGGGCATCGGCGCACGCTTGGCCAGAGGGTTGCGTTCTCTCGGCTCTGGACAAGGCCCGTCGGGCCAAGGCATGAAGGCAGACGAGGACAAGAAGGGCAGCGCATGGATATTGCCGACATCGCAGAGAAGATCATCGCGGGTGACCGGCGGGCGTTGGCGCGGGCGATCACGTTGATCGAGAGTGCAAGACCCGATCACCGCACTCAGGCTGCGGATCTGATGGAAGTGTTGAAGCGTGTCGGCAAGCAAGCGGTGCGCATCGGCCTCTCGGGCACGCCGGGGGTGGGCAAATCCACCTTTATCGAGAGTTTCGGCATGATGCTGACCGGACGGGGTCTGCGGGTGGCGGTGCTGGCGGTTGATCCATCCTCGGCGCGCTCTGGCGGCTCGATCCTCGGCGACAAGACGCGGATGGAGCGGCTGAGCCGTGATCCAGCGGCCTTTATCCGCCCCTCCCCCAGCCAGAGCCATCTGGGCGGCGTGGCACGCCGCACGCGCGAGGCGGTGGCGCTCTGCGAGGCGGCTGGGTTTGACGTGGTGTTGATCGAGACGGTCGGGGTGGGTCAATCCGAGACTGTGGTCGCGGAAATGTCTGATATCTTTGTGCTTTTGTTGGCCCCAGCGGGCGGCGACGAGTTGCAGGGCGTCAAGCGCGGCATCATGGAAATGGCCGATCTCATTCTGGTGAACAAGGCCGATGGCGATCTCAAACCGGCGGCGCTGCGGACCTGTTCGGATTATGCGGGCGCTTTACGCCTTCTGCGCAAGCGGCCTCAAGATCCCGAAGGCTATCCCAAGGCGATGACGGTTTCGGCCCTGCAGGATGAAGGTCTGCAAAGGGCATGGGACGAGATGACCGCGCTGGTGGAGTGGCGGCGCGAGGCCGGGCATTTCCACGGACGTCGGGCGGAGCAGGCGCGCTACTGGTTCGCGCAGGAGGTGCGTCAGGGTCTCTTGGCGCAACTGGAAACACCGGCTGCCAAAGCTGCGATGCAGGAGTACGCGTCGCGCGTCGCGGCGGGAGATATCACACCTACGGTGGCCGCGGCCGCGGTTCTGAGCCAAATCAAAGGTTAGGTTTTCATTTGCTTTCAGGGGGTTGAATGTAAACCCCTTCAGGCAGATCAAGCGCCGCTCTGAGCTCTCTCAATTGGGCCATGGACAGGGTGATCTTTTGCATGCCGTCTGTGCGTGGATCATATTGCTCTATGGTTACGCATTCTTCAAACGCATTGATTATCACATCTTCGCCCAACGGGGCGGCACCCTCATCGACGAGGGTTATCACGGTGGAGTCAAACTCGTGTTCGATGGAAAACATATCCATAGAGTACTGCGTTGGCGGGTCTTTGCAAGGGGGAGGAGTCTGGATGCAAAAGGGCTGTAAGTGTCGCAAAACCCTGATAGGTTGGGCCCTGATCTTGGAATTGGCGGGGGTGTTGTGATGCGGTGGATGTCTGTTTTTGGTCTTCTGGCGCTCGTCGGTTGCGTCGAGGTTGTGGAACAGGGGCCTGTCAGCCGCCCGGCGCCGCAAGGCACATCGCGACCAGTGGCGACAACCCCGACACGGGCGCAGGTGGATCAATTTATATCGGTTGTTCAAAGGGTTGAGCCTGTGGCAGAGCAGGAGTGCCGCGCCCGGGCACCCGGTCAGAACTGCGACTTCCGGATCGTTGTGGATGACCGACCGGGGCAACCGCCGAATGCCTATCAGACTTTGGATAAGAGCGGACAACCCATTCTGGCCTTTACCCTGCCGCTGATTGCGCAGGTGCGCAATCGTGACGAACTGGCCTTTGTCATGGGGCACGAGGCGGCCCACCACATTTCGGGGCACATTCCGCGTCAGCAACAGAATGCTGCGGCGGGCGCAATCCTTTTGGGGGGATTGGCGGCGATCACGGGCGCCAGTCAGACCATGGTGGATCAGGCGGTCGACATTGGGGCCGGGGTGGGCGCGCGGAGTTACTCCAAGAATTTTGAACTGGAGGCGGATGGGTTGGGCACGATCATAACCCATCGAGCCGGTTACAATCCGGTCAAAGGTGCTGAATACTTTACACAAATTCCAGATCCAGGGAACCGCTTTCTTGGGACGCATCCGCCGAATGCGCAGCGGATTGAAACAGTGCGGCGGGTGGCGGCCGGGCTGTAATGCGGCAGTTGAAGGGTGTCGTCAGTGACCGGGGATCGAGCTATGCGGTCTCGGGCGGGGTAGCCTGTGACCGGGACGCCGTGGATGAATTCCTCAAGCTGTTGAAAAAAGACAAGAAATTTGCCCGCGCCACGCATAACACTTGGGCTGTTTTGCTCAGAGACGGCACCCCGCTGAAGGGTGATGATGGCGAGGCTGGCGCAGGGCAGGTGATCCTGCGCATGCTGGAACGCGCCGATTTGCGCGATCACCTTGTTGTCGTAACCCGTTGGTATGGCGGGAAAAAGCTGGGTGGTGACCGGTTTCGCCATGTGCAGGACTGCGTGCGTGCCTATTTGGAGGAGAGCCCGGATTGATCTAGGTCAAGGTGCGGCGTGGCTTTCGACGGCAAACTGGCGTGGCAGCAAAGGGGAATTGGCATGCAAAGCACGACGACCTTGAAACGTCACGCGCAGTTGGTGGATCAGATGGCCAGCAGCCTGGGCGTTGATTTAGAACAGAAAATCATGGAAGGCCATCTGACGATGGAGGCCCTGAGCGATGTGGTTCTGGCCTGCACGGGCTGTTCAAATCCCGAGGCTTGTGGCCATTGGTTGGAGGAGAACAAGGTCGCGACGGCGACCCCGGATTACTGTCGGAACAGCAACGTCTTTGATTTGCTGATCGCGGGCAAACACGCCTGACCGTAAGGTACAGGATGTACGGAGCGTACGCGGTTTTTGTACGCACACGGTGCGCGTGCCGATGACTCAGAGGCGCGCGCCAAGCGCAGAGGCAATCCCGAAGAAGAAACACGCTGTGGCCAGAGCCACGAAGAGATGCCAGATGGCATTCGAAAAGCGCAAGCTCTCCCACGCGTAGAACACGACACCGAAGGTGTAGAGCAGACCGCCCGCCAGAAGAAGCCCAAGGCTGTGACCCGGCAAAATCGGAGTGAGCGGGATAAAGAGCGCAACCCCGATCCATCCAAGCGCCACATAGGGCAACCAGCCGGTCGGCATCTGGCCGGGTTTGGCCCTGATCTTGGTCACGGCACCAAAGATCGCGAGAAGCCACACCAAAGCAAGAACGGCATATCCAAAGGCGGTGCCCAAAAGCACGCTGAGCGGCGTGAAGGTGCCCGCGATTTTCACATAGATCGCGGCGTGGTCAAGCCGACGCAGGATGGGCCGGGCGGCTGTATGGGCATAGAGATGATAGGCCGCAGATGCGCCCAGCATCAACAAGAGCGCGCCGGAATAGACGATGGTCGAGGCCAGCGTGACCCCATCCATGCGCAGCGCCCACATGGCAAAGAGCACGCCCACACCGGTGAGCGCCGCGAGCAGGCCGACAATATGCACCGCCCCGTCAGCAAGACGTTCAGCGCGGGAATAAGCGGGATAGGACATGTCAATCATCCGGTCTGTGTGGCAGAAGTGTATTAATTTTTCTATGAGCTGTCTCACGATATGGCAGGAGTTTGCAGATTTTCACGGCGCTT
Organism: Roseovarius sp. MBR-51; assembly: GCF_053628575.1. NCBI lineage: Bacteria > Pseudomonadati > Pseudomonadota > Alphaproteobacteria > Rhodobacterales > Roseobacteraceae > Roseovarius > Roseovarius sp. MBR-51. Next base: position 222,016 of record NZ_JBRJGQ010000005.1, on the reverse strand, counting down.
TGAGGGTGACGTTGCGGCAATTCCGGCGCAGCGTAAAAAAGAATCGAGTCGCACCCCACCGCAGGATTTGCGATAGTATGCGCTGCAACAAAGGAGTGTGATCATGAATCGCCGTCTTGTTCTGGGTTTTGTGAGCGCCGGAATGCTCACCCTCGGCTGGCCCGTCACCGCGCAAACCGCGCAGATGAGCGCCGCCGAAATCACCGCGTTGTTGTCTGGCAACACCATTGTCGGGAATTGGTCCGGCACTGACTATCGGCAGTTCTTTGAGGCCGATGGCAGCACGGTCTATATGCTCGGCGATGGCCGCCGTGACGATGGCCAGTGGCGCGTGAGTGCCGAAACGAATGACTATGAAAGCTGGTGGCGCAGCACCGGTTGGACGCCCTATGCAATGGTGCGCACTGATGAAGGTGGTTATGCGTGGATCAATGGCGACCGGCTCGAGCCCTTCGAGGTTCTGAGCGGGCGGCAGATGGAGTAGGCGCCCGCGCCCCGACAGGGGCGCGGGTCACCGTTTAACGCATGTGGCATCCGATCGGGTTCACATCCGCCCCGGGCTTGACCCGGGGCCATCACCCTGCCTCGGCGAGGTCCCGGGTCAAGCCCGGGACGGGTGTGTTTTCGATGGAGCGCAACACGCCCTAAACCATCAGTTCACCAGATTGGGCGGGGTTTCCCCGGCGAAAAAGGCGCGCAGGTTCTCGACCGCCATCAGTCCCATCGCCTCGCGCACTTCGAGGGCTGCGGTGCCCAGATGCGGCAGGAGCGCGACGTTTTCCATAGCCTTGAGCGCGTCCGGCACAATCGGTTCACGCTCGTAGACATCGAGTCCGGCCCCGGCGATCCGCCCCTCTTGCAGGGCGGCGACCAGCGCCGCCTCATCCACCACATCGCCTCGGGCGATATTGATGAAATGCGCGGTCGGGCGCATGGCCTCGAACACGGCGGTATTGAGCAGGTGCCGGGTCTCGGCCCCGCCGGGGACGGCGATGACGAGGAAATCCGCCTCGGCGGCCACGGCCTCGATCGAGCCAAGCTGGCGGGCGTCGAAATCGAGCGGTTTGGGTGAGCGGTTGTGATAGACGACCTGCATGCCAAAGCCGAAGTGGCAGCGCCGGGCAATCGCCTGACCAATGCGGCCCATGCCGATGATGCCCACCGTCTTGCCGGTGACATGCAGCCCCAGCATCTGTGTGGGATTCCAGCCCGGCCATTTGCCCGTGCGCACCAAACGGTCGCCTTCGCCTGCGCGGCGTGCGGTCATGAGGAGCAGGGTCATCGCGATATCGGCGGTGGCATCCGTCACGGCACCGGGGGTGTTGGTCACGGCGATGCCTACGGCGCGGGCGGAGGTCACGTCGATATGGTTATAGCCCACGCCGAAATTGGCGAGGATGCGGCAGCGCGAATTCTCGGCCTCGGTAAAGACATCGGCCTGAAACATGTCGCCCAGCGTCGGCAGGATGCCATCGTAGAGCGCCAGCGCGCCGCGCATCTGCCCCGGCTTGAGCGGGGTGTTGTCGTCGCGGGTCTCGACGTCAAAATGGCTGCGGGCGGCGTCAAGCACGCGGTCCGGCATGGGGCGGGTCAGAAGGATCCGTTTCAATGCAGTCTTTCTCCGATGGGAATGTCTTGGTCAGGGCGTATCAGAACGATATCGCCATTGCTATCGCTCAACCCCAGCACGAGGATTTCCGACAGGAACTTGCCGATCTGGCGGGGTGGAAAATTGACCACGGCCAGCACCTGACGTCCGATCAGAGTCTCAGGCGTGTAATGTGCGGTGATCTGGGCGCTCGATTTCTTCTCGCCAATCTCGGGGCCGAAATCGACCCAGAGCTTGATCGCGGGTTTGCGGGCCTCGGGATAGGGTTCGGCGCGGGTCACGCGGCCGACGCGGATGTCTACGTTGAGGAAGTCGTCAAAACTGATCTCAGCCATTGCGCAGCGCCTTGGAGCGGTCGGTGGCGGCGGCCACGGTTTTCCGCATCAGCGGTGGCAGGCCGGTCTCAGGGTGCATCAGCACCTCCAGCCCCGCCTGCGTGGTGCCATTGGGGCTGGTCACGTTCTGGCGCAACTGAGCCGGGGTTTCCTCTGCGGCCTCGGCCAAGGCGCCCGCACCGGCGACGGTGGCCTGAGCCAGTTGCATGGCGAGGGTGGGCGAGAGGCCCTGCGCCTCGCCCGCCTGCGCCATGCATTCGATCATGTGGAACACATAGGCGGGGCCAGAGCCAGAGAGGCCTGTCACAGCGTCCATCTGATCCTCATGGTCGAGCCGTACGACCTGACCCACCGCGCGCAAGAGCGCCTCGGCCAGATCGAGGTGGGAGGTATTGGCATTGGCATTGCCGATGATGGCGGTGATACCGCGCGCCACGGCAGCGGGGGTGTTGGGCATGGCGCGGATGATCGGGGTCTGCGCGCCCAAGACGGACTCGAAGGCTGCAATCGGCGTGCCTGCGGCGACAGAGATAAAAAGCGTGGGGCCATTGCCCATGGCCGCGAGGCTGGGGAGGGCCGCGCCCATCATCTGCGGCTTGACCGCGACAAGGGTGATGGCGGGGCTGGAGGGCAGGTCGGTGTTGACATGCACGCCGGTGCCGCGCAGCCAGTCGGAGGGGTTGGGATCCATCACCCAGACCGATGAGGGCGGCAGCCCACCCGCCAGCCAACCTTGCAACATGGCGCTGCCCATCTTGCCGCAGCCCAATAAAACAAGGCCTTTTTGGGCCAGATCGTCCATGTTCATGGTGGTATCCCCGCGTCTGTGAGTGCAATCGCGGGGACAGTGTTACGCGCGCCCGTAGGCCTCTGCAATGGCGACTTGCATGGCGTCGCGGGGCGATTGGTCACCCCAGATCGCGAGTTGCAGGGCGGGGTAATACCGCTCGGCATTGGCAACGGCGGCGTGCAGCATGGTGTCGATCTGCTCGGGGCTGGCGACCTGAGCACCGGCGAGGACGAGGCCGTAACGATAGACCATCAATTTCTGCTCGGCCCACCAAGTAAAGGCGCCAGCCCAACATTCATCATTGATTTCATTGAGGATTTCAAAGAGTACGGGCAGCTTTTCGGCGGGCGGGTCCATGTCGAAGGTGCACACCAGACGCAGGGTTTCGTCATATCCGGACCAGGCGAGGGTCAGGGAATACGTGCGCCATTGCGCCTCGACCGCCATGGCGATCTGATCGTCGCCGATGCGGTCGAACTCCCACTCGTGATGCTCGGCAATATGTTCAACGATATCAATGGGATGGATGTCGTCCTGCAAGAACTGCTCTGAAAGTGCCATGGCGCCGCCTCATTTGCTGTAGCGCGGGGGTGGCGTTGCACCCCTAGCGCTAGGTGCCTGCTCTACGGACGGGGGCCATTCCCCTCGCCCATACCAGATATGGTGCGGGGTTTCGGGCAGCCTGTAAAGCTATTTGTTGGGGGGAGAGGCAATATCTTGTGGATGGAATGATGGCTGCCGCAAGAGAAGGCGACAGGGGAGGGATTGGGCGGACGTACGGTTGTGCGGTTTGAGCGTACGGGAGAGCGGTGGGATTAGGCGTTTCGAAAGCCGATGGCAAACATGGATCTGTTCTTCGCCACCGTCACCCCGCGCAAAGAGAACCGAAAGGTGTCGCACGGATCGCCTGGCCGCCCGTCGCACCAAAGGTGTGCCGGTATCGGTGGCACGGCTTTGGCGTGACAGACTGGCGGTTTTGAGGCGTCGCGTGCGATCAAGGGATCATCTGGATTTGGCTGGCACAAGGTGCCACCCACGGGTGTTGCGTCACCAGACCGCAGCCTAGAAACGGCGCGGCGTGGGGATTGTCAGGCGTGAGGGTTTGGTGGGTGGGCACCCACCCTACGGGGTTGGTTTGGCGAGCGGGGGCTCTGCTTACTTCTCCAGCGCCTCGATGCGCGCCTTGAGGGCTTCGTTTTCCTCGCGGGCCTTTTGGGCCATGGCGCGCACGGCGTCGAATTCCTCGCGCGTTACGAAATCGCGGTCGGCGAGCCAGCGGTCGATCAGGGATTTCATGGCGGTCTCGGCCTCGGTCCGCGCGCCCTGGGCGACGCCCATGGCATTGGTCATCAACTGGCTGAGGTCGTCGAGCACTTTGTTACGGGTTTGCATCGGTTTCTCCGGCGTTGCATCTGCTCTCTTATATGTGTCGGGCGGGCCAGATCACAAGGTTGACTTGGCCTGATGGCAGAGGCAGACAGGCGCCTATGCAAGCCATGATCCCCTTTCCCGACATCGCGCCTGAGATCTTCTCGATTTCGCTCTTTGGCATCGACTTTGCGCTGCGTTGGTATGCGCTGGCCTATATCGCGGGAATCGTGATCGGCTGGCGGTTGGTGGTGGCGAGCGTGAAGCAACCGGGACTCTGGCCGGGAGGTGTCGCGCCGATGCGGCCCGAACAGGTCGAGGATCTGCTCACTTGGGTCATTCTGGGCGTCATCTTGGGCGGGCGGCTGGGCTATGTGCTGTTTTATCAGCCGGGCTATTACCTGGCCAATCCGGGCGAGATTCTGGCGGTCTGGCGAGGTGGGATGGCGTTTCACGGCGGGCTGATGGGTGTGGTGCTGGCGGTGGTGGTGTTTTCCTGGCGTCAGGGCATTGCGTGGCTGTCGGTGGCGGATGCGCTCTGCATGGTGACGCCGGTGGGATTGCTGCTGGGGCGGATCGCGAATTTCATCAATGGCGAGCTGTGGGGGCGGGCGACGGACCTGCCTTGGGGCGTGGTCTTTCCGGGGGCGGCGGCGCAGGACTGTGCGGGGGTTGTGGGGCTTTGTGCGCGGCATCCCTCGCAGCTATACGAGGCGGCTCTGGAGGGGTTGATCCTTGGGGCGGTGCTCTTGTGGCTGGGCTGGCGGCGCGGCGCTCTCAGGGTGCCCGGCACGCTGACGGGGCTGTTTTTCGCAGGCTATGGCGTGGCGCGGTTCATGGTGGAATTCGTGCGCCAACCCGATGCGCAATTCGTGAGCGCGGGCAATCCGCTGGGCTGGGCGGTGCAGATGGGCGAGATTGGTCTGACCATGGGGCAGCTTTTGTCGCTGCCGATGGTGGCCTTTGGCATAGGCATGGTGCTCTGGGCGCGGCGTGCGCGGGGGACATGAGCGGACTTGAGGCACAGTTGCGAGCGCGGATCGCCGAGGCGGGGCCGATGACCGTGGCGGATTACATGGCCGCGTGCCTGATGCATCCCGAGTTTGGCTATTACGCGACGCGTGACCCGTTCGGGGCGGGGGGCGATTTTGTCACCGCGCCTGAGATCAGCCAGATGTTTGGCGAATTGCTGGGGCTGTGTCTTGCACAGGTCTGGCTGGATCAGGGGCAGCCCGCGCGGTTTGTGCTGGCCGAACTGGGGCCGGGGCGTGGGACGCTGATGGCGGATGTGCTGCGCGCGACGCGGGGCGTGCCGGGATTTCAGGGCGCGGCAGAGGTGCATCTGGTCGAGGGGTCGGCGGTGTTGCGCGCGGCGCAGCGCCGGGCGATTGCGGGTGATGTGATCTGGCATGAGCGGGTTGAGAGCCTGCCGGAGGGGCCGCTTTTCCTGTTGGCGAACGAGTTTTTCGATGCGCTGCCGATCCGGCAGTTTCAGCGGTCCGGGGAGGGCTGGCGAGAGCGGATTGTGGGGTTGAGCGACGACCGTCTGGCGCTGGGGCTGAGTGGGCCGGTGGCGCCGTCCGCGCTGGTGGCGCGGCTGGTGGATACGCGCGAGGGCGATATCGTCGAGACCTGCGGGCCCGGTGAAGCTGTGGCGGCTGAGATCGGCGCGCGGATTGCGGGGCATGGCGGTGCCGCGCTGATCGTGGATTATGGCGATTGGCGATCACTGGGCGATACGTTTCAGGCGGTCAAGGGCCATGCGCCGGTTGATCCGCTGGCAGCGCCGGGAATGGCGGACCTGACCGCGCATGTGGATTTCGAGGCGCTGGCACGGGCGGCAAGCCCGGCGGTCTACACTCGGCTGACACCGCAGGGGGTGTTTCTGGAGCGGTTGGGAATTTCCGCGCGAGCAGAGGCTCTTGCGCGCAATCTGAGCGGGCAAGCGTTGGAAACGCATCTGGCGGCATATCAGCGCTTGACCGGGGCGGAGGAAATGGGGACGCTCTTTAAAGTGCTGGGTCTCTATCCCGAGGGGACCACACCACCACCCGGATTGGAACCATGACGCTAGAGATACTGACCGCTGACAGTTTGGCGCCGCTGCGCCACGGGTTTTTTACCCGGCGGGGCGGCGCGTCATCGGGCGTGTTCTCGGGGCTCAATTGCGGGCCGGGATCGTCGGATCAATCCGAGATCGTGCAGATCAACCGGACGCGGGTGGCCGAGGCGATGGGGATCGCCCCGGATCATCTGATCACCGTGCATCAGGTGCATTCGCCGGATGTGGTGACGGTCACGGGGCCGTTGGACGTCCGCCCGCGCGCCGATGCGATGGTGACGGATGTGCCGGGCGTGGCGCTGGCGGTGCTGACGGCGGATTGTCAGCCGGTGCTGTTTGCGGATGTGGCAAACGGGGTGATCGGGGCGGCGCATGCCGGATGGCGCGGGGCGCTGGATGGTGTGCTGGAGGCCACCGTTGCGGGAATGGTGGATCTGGGCGCCGAGCGTCGCCGGATCAAGGCCGTGATCGGCCCGTCGATTTCGCAAGCGGCCTATGAGGTCGGACCGGAGTTCATCGAGGAATTTCTGGCGGATGATCCGGACAATGCCCGGTTTTTCGCCAATGGGGAGGGCGGACGGTATCAGTTCGATCTGCCGGGGTTCGGATTGCATCGATTGCGGCAGTCCGGAATCGGGCAGGCGGAATGGACGCGGCATTGCACCTATGACGATCCCGAGCGATTCTATTCCTATCGGCGCACCACTCATGCCGGTGAGGCGGATTATGGTCGGCTGATTTCGGTGATCCGCCTCTGATTGGGGCGGGATTCGGGCCGAAATTGTGGGCGCAGTCTGGCGCTGTCGGCAGTGAACCTGAGAGTGTCTGGAAAGTTTTATTAAAATTCAAGGGATTGAGTTTTTGTTCGGGCTGTGTCTGTGCCCTGATCTTGTCTGAATATTCACGATTTCCGCCAAATCTTGGCCCCAAACTGCCGGCATAGTTGCTGGTAACGAAACAATGAGCCCTGCGAATTGGGGCCTGAGGCAAGAGGTTGGAGCCATGAAAGCACGTTGGTTGAAATCGGTTGTGAAACACAGCAAAGAGGCGGCCACGGCGCTGCCTTTTCAGCGCGGACAGCGCAAACTTGCCGTGCGGATCGTGGAATTGCCCAAGGCGGTCAAGACGGCGTAAGCGGTCAGGCGCCGCTCGCGGCCCTGTTCGAAACCTCGATCAGATTGCCGTCGGGATCGCGCAAGTAAAGAGAGCGGATCGGGCCGGTGGCCCCGGAGCGGGGCAAGGGACCAAGCTCGACTGTCACGCCAAGCGCCGCGAAATGCCGCTGCCAGTGCTCTAGCGGGGTCTCGCTGAGAAAGCACAGATCGGCGCTGCCGGGTTGGACATGCGCCGCCTTGGGATCGAATTCGGCCCCGGATTGATGCAGGTTGATTTTCTGCGCGCCGAATTTGAGCGCCCAGCGGGTGCTGCCATCGGCGGGGTGAAACGCCTCGGGCGTCATCCCCAGAACGTCGCGGTAAAAGGCGCATGTGGCGGGGATGTCGGCCACGGTCAGCACGAGATGGTCAAGTGCTGCGAGTGTTGGCTGGGTCATAAGGACGCCTCGGGTCTGAAATCGTCGGGAATCCGGTCGATGCCGTCGAGCATCAGATCAGCCATGACCGCGCCCACCTTGGGGGCCATGCCAAAGCCGATCTTGAAGCCCCCATTGGCGAGAAATTCGCCCGGCCTGAAGGGATGTGCGCCCAGCATCGGCGCGCGCGAGCGCGAGCGGGGGCGCACCCCGGCCCACCGCGCGATCACCGGCGCACCGGCAAGCGCGGGCACGGCCGCCACGGCGCGGGCGATGACATCGTCAAGCTGGGCATCGGTGCTGGTGGGATCGTCATAATAGCGCTCTGAGGTCGAACCGACGGCGGTGGTGCCATCCTCATGCGGGACGATATGCACCTCATTGGCGAAAATCTGTGGTTGGTTGCGGGCGTCATGGGCCAAAAGCGCGCCTTGGCCCTTGACCCCATTGCCGACAGTGCGGGTGTGCGCGGCGGTCATTTCTTCCAGCCCGGCGATGCCTGTGGTCCAGAGAATCTGGCCCGATGCAGGGCCTTCGGTCACAACCTCGGCGCCGCGCGCGTGCAGGGCGGCGACAAGGGCGGCGCAGGCCTGACGCGGATGCAGGCGCGCGGTCAGCGTGTCCTGGATGATCTGGCCGGTGGCGCTGGGCGGGCACCACGCGCCAGAGGCAGGGAGGACGCGCCACTCGGCCTGACCCTGCCAGAGGGTTGCGGCGTTCTGGGTGCGCTCGTGGGCCAGTGCGAGGGCTGCGGCATCGGCGATGGGCTGCAGCCGGCCAAGCCGGGCATAGCCGGGCGAGAGGTTTGAGACCTCGGCCACCTCGGCCCAGAAATCCCCGGCCATCAGCAGGCTCTCAAGCTGAAACGCCTTTTTGCTATTCCAAAGTTCGGGCACATGCGGGGCCATAGCGCCGACAATGCCGCCCGAGGCCCCGGCACCGGGACCATGCGGATCAATGACACGCACGCGCGCGCCGCGCCGCACGCAGGCCCACGCCACCGAGAGGCCAAAGATGCCCGCGCCCATCACCGTGATATCGACCATTGCCAATCCTTTGTCGCCGCGCGATGGTCGCGCGCGTTTCGGCCATGCTTTAGAGGATCATGCCATGCAGGACCAGACCGCAGACCTGATCTGGCGCGAAGGCGATGTGCCGGTGTCGGTGCGGTTTGACGATCCCTACTTCAGCCTCGACAACGGTTTGGCGGAAACGCGGCATGTGTTTCTGGGGGGCAACGACCTGCCGGCGCGGTTTCGGGATGGGTTTCACATTGCGGAACTGGGGTTTGGCACGGGGCTGAACCTCTTGACCGCTCTAACGGCGTGGCGAGCGGCAGGCGTGGCGGGACGGCTGCACTTTACCAGCTTTGAGGCCTATCCGATGGCACCGCAAGACATGCGCAGGGCACAAGGCCGGTTTGCGGAACTGGCGGGGGTTGCGGCGGAATTGGCCCCGCATTGGCAGGGGCGTGCGCAGAGGATCAGCTTGCCGGATCTGGAGTTTACGCTGATCGAAGGGGATGCGCGTGAGACGCTAAGTGTCTGGTCTGGCAGGGCAGATGCATGGTTTCTGGACGGGTTTTCGCCGGCCAAGAACCCCGAGTTGTGGCAACCCGAGTTGATGGCGGACGTGGCGCGACATACGGTGACGGGCGGCACAGCCGCGAGCTATACGGCGGCGGGGTTTGTGCGACGAGGGCTTGAGGCCGCTGGCTTTTGTGTTACGCGGGGTCAGGGATATGGCCGCAAACGGCACATGACCATGGCCCGGAAAGATACTTCGTGAAAGACCGCTCGTGAAAGACTTCTCGTGACGCTGCAAAACACCCGCTTGGGCATCTGGTTGATGGTGCTGACCACGGTCATCTTTGCCGTGCAGGATGGTATTTCGCGGCATCTGGCCGAGGAATACAACGTGCTGATGGTGGTGATGATCCGGTTCTGGTTCTTTGCTGCCTTTGTCATGGTGATCGCCGCGCGCAAGGCCGGGGGGCTGCGGGCGGCTGCCACCACATCGCAACCGCTGATGCAGGGGTTTCGTGCCGTGCTGCTGGTCGCGGAAATCTGTGTGATGATCTACGGCTTTACCCTTTTGGGTCTCATCGAGGTGCATGCGGTTTTTGCCTGCTATCCGCTCTTGGTTGCGGCGCTGTCCGGCCCGGTGTTGGGCGAGCGGGTGGGCTGGCGGCGTTGGGCAGCCATTGGGGTTGGCTTTGTTGGCGTGCTGATCATTCTGGAGCCGGGGGTGGGCGTGATCGACCCCAAGGCGATCGTGCCCTTTATCGCGGCGCTGATGTTCGCGCTCTACGGGTTGCTGACGCGCTATGTGGCGCGCCGGGATACGGCGGCGACGAGTTTCTTTTGGACCGGGACGGTTGGATCGGTGGCCATGACCCTCGCCGGGATCTGGTTCTGGGAGCCGATGACGGGCGATGCCTGGGTCTGGATGATCACGCTCTGCATTACCGGGGCGGCGGGGCATTACACGTTGATCAAATGCTATGAGGTGGCGGAGGCGAGTGCGGTGCAGCCCTTTGCCTATCTGCAACTGTTCTTTGTTACCGGGATCGGAATTTTCATCTTTGGCGAAACGATCCGGATGAATGTGGCCCTGGGCGGCGCGCTGGTCGTGGGGGCGGGTTTGTTCACGCTCTGGCGGCAGCGTAAGGTGGGGTAGCGCGCCCGCTTACCCCGGCGTTTTCTCCATCACCCGCCATGTCAGGGCCGCGTCGGACTGGCCTGAGAAATCCTCGGCCAGCGTGCGCATCTGGGCGTGATGGGGAGATTTGATGCAGACCGGATCGGTCGCCGCCGGATCGCCGGCAATCGCCATGGCCTGACAGCGGCAGCCGCCGAAATCAATCGTCTTGCGCTCACACGAGCGGCAGGGTTCCTGCATCCAGTCGGTGCCGCGAAAGGCGTTGAAGGCGGCACCGTTGTGCCAGATTTCGGCCAAGGGACGGTCGCGGACGTTGTCGAATGTCAGCGTCTTGATGGTCTGCGCCGCGTGGCAGGGCAAGACCAGCCCATCGGGGGCCACATTGAGGCCGGTGCTGGCCCAACCGCCCATGCAGGTCTTGGGATAATCGGCGTGATAATCAGCGGGCACATAGTCGATCACCAGACGCCCCTTGAGGGCGGCGCGCGCCTCGGCGACGATGCGGCTGGCCTCGCGGGCCTGGGCGCGGTCGGGCATGAGCGCGCCGCGATTGAGCATGGCCCAGCCGTGGAATTGCACGGTTGCCACTTCGATCCGGCGCGCGCCCATGTCCTGCGCCATCTCGATAGCGCGGGGCAGTTGGTGCATGTTGCCGCGATGCATGACGAAATTGAGCGTGAGCGGAAAGCCGATGGCGGCGATCCATTTGGCCACCTGCATCTTGCGGTCAAAGCCGCCCTTGTAGCCGCCGATACGGTCGGCCATTTCGGCATCGGTGCCTTGGAGTGAAAGCTGGATATGGTCGAGGCCAGCGGCGTCGAGCGCAGCCAGACGTTTCTCGGTCAGGCCGATGCCGGAGGTGATGAGGTTGGTATAGAGGCCTGCGTCACGGGCGGCTGTCACCAGCTCTTCGAGATCGCGGCGCGAGGCGGGTTCGCCCCCCGAAAGGTGGAGTTGCAGCACGCCCAGATCGGCGGCCTGTTGAAAGACCGAGATCCAGTCGGCGGTGCCAAGTTCGGTTTCCCGCGCGGTCAATTCCACCGGGTTGGAGCAATAGGGACAGGAGAGCGGGCAGCGATGGGTGAGTTCGGCCAGCATGGCGATGGGGGGATTGGCCATGGCTATGTGACCTCCAGAAAGCGGCGCTCGGCGAGGCCGGTCAGGAACTCGTCGCTGTCGCGGGTGACGTCGTCAAGCGGCGCGTTGAAGGTGGCGGCGAGATCGGCGGTGAGCGCGCCAAAGCTCTGCGCCCCGTCCACCCGGCTGAGGATGGCGTGACCGATGGGGTCGAGCCGGACGGCGCGTTCGGGGGCCAGAAGCACCCAATCCTTGCGCACGCGGTCATAGTGCAGGCGCACGCCGCGCGGCAGGTGGGGGATCGCGTCAGGGGTCATGCCGCGCCTTTGGCGAGCAGTCCCTCGCCCGGTTGCCATGCGCCGGGCGGGATGCGGGCAGGATCGACATAGGCGGAATGGAGCGCGTCAAGCTGCGACCAGAGCACATCGGTTTTGAAGGTCAGCGCGGCGGCGGCGGCGTCCTGTTTCTCGGCGGTATCGGCACGGTCGAGCACCCATTTGAGACCAAAGGCCACATCCTTGGGCGCCTCTTTCAGGCGGTTGCGGAAATAGGCGAGGCTAGAGTCATCGGCAAAGGCGTAATTGGCCAAGAGCCCCTCGATCCGCTCGGCGTGGATCTTGGGCGCGAAGAGCTCTGTGAGCGAGGCCGCGACAGCCTCGAGCAGCGGTTTTTCGCGGACAAAGGCGACATAGGCATCGACGGCAAAGCGGGTGGCGGGCAGCACGCCCTGCGCGGAGGCCACATAGTCGGGATCGAGGCCGACCGCTTGGGCAAGGCGCAGCCAGCGGCGAATCCCGCCCTCGTTTTCGGCGGTGCCATCGTGATCCTCGATCCGCGAGCGCCAGATGCGGCGCAGGTCGGCATCCTCGACCCGGCTGAGAAAGGCGGCATCCTTCATCGGGATGCGGGATTGGTAATAGTAGCGGTTGATGACCCATGCGCGGACCTGATCGGGGGTGCATTGGCCGCCATGCAACAGGTGATGGAACGGGTGGCGGTCATGGTAGCGCTCTGCCCCGATCTGGCGCAGGCGGGCTTCAAACGCGTCGCGGGTGGCGGTCATAGCGTGATCTCCATGCCATCCTGTCCGATGATCCAGTCAGACGATTCGGCCTCGGCGCGTTCGGGGGCATCGGGGCGCAGGACAGGGTTCGAGTTGTTCATATGGATGTAGATTTTGCGCCCGATCCCGAGAGCGCGCAAGGCGGCAATGGAGCCATCCGGGCCGCTCATCGAGATATGGCCCATGCGCCGCCCGGTTTTCTGGCTGAGGCCCATGGTGATCATCTCGTCATCGCGCCAGAGGGTGCCGTCGAAGAACACCATGTCAGCATCGCGTAGGCGGGTGGCGAGCCGGTCGGTGACAGTGGCGCAGCCGGGAATGTAGAAGATGTTGCGCCCCTCGGCCTGAAGATGCACGCCGGTGGTCTGTTCGCCCTCAAGATCGGTTTGCACGGTTTCGCCCTCCATGTAGAGCGGCACCTTGCCTGGGACGGCAAAGAGCGTGGCGGTGAGGCCGGGCAGGAGGGTCACAGGCTGATCGAGCGCGATAGAAACGCGCGGCACGCGGGCGGCATCTACGGCCTGCATCAAGGGGTTGGCGGCCAGAACGCCGTGGATTTCGCCGGTGGCGTAGAGGGTGAAGGGCTGCCCTTCCCGCAGGCTGAGAAGCCCCGCGACATGGTCGATATCGCCATTGGTGAGCAGCACGCCCGCGATGGGTGTATCGCGCAGGCTACGCGGATGCAGCGCCGGATTGGCGGAAATCTGCGCGCGAATGTCGGGGGAGGCGTTGAGAATCACCCACGAGGTACCATCCATCGTGATGGCCAATGAGGATTGGGTCGATGCGGGTATCGTGCCACCACGCGCGAGATTGCAATTCTCGCAGCCACAGTTCCACTGTGGCAGACCGCCGCCGGCCGCAGCACCCAGTATCAGAGCCTTAAACACCTGTTACCTCGCTGCAGCCGAACGGGTCGTTTAGAACAGGACGCCGTCGCCTTCTTCGGCGGGGCCGTACATGTTGATTTCCATTCCGCAGTTCAGTTCACGTAGAACCGGCTTGCTCCATGCCATAGTCTATCCTCCTCTTAGATCAGTGCAGATAGGGTGATTAGATATTCCGATCCCGCACATGTCAACTTTGGCATGGTCGTAGAGCCCTACGACTTTAGTGCAATCCAAGGATGAAAGGGTTGTGTCCGGGGCTGGACCTGAGTGACACTGAGATCATATCTGAGCATATGGCGGGGGCCCTCGTCAGACTGCGGGAGAATGACCATGATCGAGCTGTTGTTTTTGGCCTGTCTGGCGCGTCAACCAGAGGTCTGTGAGGAACGGGCGTTCCAATATACTGACCGAAGCGCGCAAAGATGCATGGCTGAGGCAATTCCGGAGTTGAGCAAATGGGCGTCGACACATCCAAGATGGCGCATTGCGCGCTGGTCCTGCCAGCCGCTGGGCGGGGCACGGTTGCGGGCCTGATGCGGGGCATGACAGGGTTTTTTCTGAGCCTGATGCTGGCGGCGGCACCGGTCGTGGCGGGCACGGCGCATGAGGGGTATGACCTTATCTTTCGCACCGGCACGCTGGCGGCCTTTGCGCCGGGCGATGCGCTGCAGTATCAGAGCGAGACGGTGAATGAGGCCACGCCACCCGAGACACAGGGTGCGCAGGCCTATGACCTGCGGATCGAAGAGGGCGGCACCGCGCGGCTGATGCAGGTCCTGGACGCGGGCCAACAGCCGGTGGCGGGGTTTGACGCGAGCGTCGGAAATCCGATGGCGATGTTCTTTCTCGAACGGCTGGTGCGCGATCTGGCGCAGGCGACAGGGGGCAGCACATTCTATATCCGCAACCGGATCAAGGAGTCGCTCTTGGCGCCGGTGGGGATTGCTCCGGTAGAGGTGAGTTGGGCCGGGGAGAGCCATGCCGCGCAGGAGGTGGTGCTGGCGCCCTTTGTCGGCGATGAGAATGCCGCGCGGCTGGGGCCGTTTTCCGAATTGCGGGTGGTGTTCGATGTCTCAGAAGCCGTGCCCGGCTGGTATCATTCGATGCGCGCCGAAACGCCGGAGCGCGACACTGGCGGGCGCTATTTCACCTCGACGCTGACGCTGAGGGAGGCTGTGGAATGAAGTCTCTGACGGTCCTGCTGTGTCTCTTGCCCGGCATGGCGCTGGCGCAAAGCGTGGCGGAGCAACTCAACGACTATCCCACTGAGGCGCGGGCGGATTATGTCTTTGGCTGCATGGCGGCGAATGGCAATACGCGCGAGATGCTGCGGCGCTGCGCCTGTTCCATCGACGAGATTGCGGCGATCCTGCCGTATAAGGATTATGTGTCGGCTGAGACGGTTCTGGCGCTGCGCCAAGGTCATGGCGAGCGGATGTCGATGTTCAAGGCGGGGCCGGTGAGCGAGGGCATTGTCGCCGACCTGCGCCGGGCGCAGGCGGAGGCCGAGATCGTCTGTTTCAAGTGACGCGGATCAGGACGCGCTGGCCTTGGGCAGCACCTCTTCAAAGACATTGCCCTCGGTATCCTCGGCCCGGATGCGCAGATCAGGCGTGCCGTTGTCAGTATAGCTGAAGCGAAAGACCGGGTCCTCGGAAATCGAAATGCCGCCTGTCAGGGAAAAGAGCATCTCATCCCCTTGCCAGACGGTCAGATCCTGAATGAAATGCGCAGGCACGAATAGCTGGGTGATCTGGTCGCGTTGCAGGCCCGAGTAATTGGGATGGCGGATCATCAACTGCGCGTCGCGGCGGCTGCCGATCTGAACCGGGGCGGTATCGAAATGGCGCAGGCGCATTTCGCCCATATGGGCAAGCGCCACCTCGGGATCACGGGTGGCGGGGGCGGCACAGCCACCGGCGGCCTTGACGAAACGCCCGTCGATATAGCTGGCGCTGGCGGTTTCGGCGACCACGCGCAGGTTGGAATAGGCGTTGACCCGCACGCGTGTCTCAAAGCTGAGCGGGGCCATGGCGGGGCCAAAGGTGATTTCGGCGGCAAGGGGGGCGGGGTTTTCATCGACCACGATCTTGAGCGTGGTGATCGGCCCCACGCTCTGATCGGTTTGGGTGACGACGACGGGCACGGTGGCGGCGTCATGCGCTCGGTAGGGCGCATCAACCGCAAAGATCGCACCGGGGCTGAGCGCCTTGCTTGGGTCGAGAATGTCGGCGCGCAAATAGTCCCATGTCTCGCCGTCTTGCAGCGGATTGCGCGGCTCTTCGGCCATCGCTGCGGTGCCGAGCGTGAGGCTCAGGCAAAGGGCGGTCAGGAGAAATCGGGTCATCGGCACCTCCGGATCGGGCATACTCGCACCATTGGACAATAGCACAGATCCCGCGCAAATTGTATCAACCTTTGGTAGCAGTTTTGCGAGGGGTCCGAGATGTTCGAGATCGTGCTGAGTCTGTGTCTGGTGGCCAACCCCGAGACGTGCGAGACGCGGCTTTTGCCGGTGGGCGCGGCGGATTGTGCGCAGGCACTGGCGCGGGCCGAGGAGATCGCGCCGGACTGGGGCGCTGCGCTGCGGGCGAGTGCGTTTGACTGCGTGGCGCGACCCGAGAGCGGGCGTGTGTTCGAGGAGGCCGCGCCGGGCGTCTATGTGCATCGCGGGCAGGTGGAAGATGTGACGCCGGACAATCTGGGCGATGTCGCCAATATCGGATTCATTATCGGCGATGACAGCGTCGCGGTGATTGACGCCGGAGGCAGTCGCGCGGTTGGCGAGGCGGTTTATCTGGCGGTGCGGCAGGTCACGGACAAACCGATCACGCATATGATCCTGACGCATATGCACCCCGATCATGTGATGGGGGCAGCGGTCATGGTTGAGGCGGGCGCGCAGACCCTTGGGCATCGCAAGCTGGGGCAGGCGCTGGCGGCGCGGGCCGAGACCTATGAGAGCAGCTTTGCTCGGCTCATGGGGGCGGGGTTCATCGGCAGCCGGGTGCCGGAGGTGGGCGAGGGGATCGGTGAGCGTGCCGAGGTCGATCTGGGGGGCCGTGTGCTGGATCTGGTGGCGTGGGAAACGGCGCATAGCGAGAGCGATGTGACGGTGTTCGACCGGCAGACGGGCACGCTCTTTACCGGCGATCTGGTGTTTGACGAGCACAGCCCCGCGCTTGATGGCTCGGTTCTGGGCTGGTTGCGGGTGCTCGAGGCAATGGGCACGCCTGCGCCTGCGCGCATCGTGCCGGGGCATGGCGGGCCGGTGCTGGACTGGCCTGAAGGGGCCGTGGATCTGCGGCGCTATCTGGAGGTTTTGCGCGACGAGACGCGGGTGGCGGTGTCGCAGGGGCTGCGGTTGGGCGAGGCGATTGAGACGGTCGGTCAAGGCGAGGCGGGACGCTGGGCGCTCTTTGACCTCTTTCACAAACGCAACGTGACGGCGGCCTTTACGGAATTGGAGTGGGAATAGGCCCGCGTCGGTGTAGCGGTTCGGCGCGGTTTGCACCGCGTCTGCCGCAATTTTAATCGGCTCGCACCTTATCTTGCGGCGGCGCAGGTTTTTCAGCCTGTCATAAATTTTACCAATTGATAAAATTTAGAATCGTGGAATACTGATCCTCAGCCATCCTTGACCGGAGAACGCCATGAGAGATCGCCAACTCGCCCCCGGTATCGTCGCAGGCCGGATTGATGCCGCCGCCTTGCAGGGAAATTTCACCGATCTGCATCCCCCGCTTGATGATCACGAGGCGTTGGTGGCGGCGGATCGCTGTTATTTCTGCCACGATGCGCCCTGCATTACCGCCTGTCCCACGTCGATCGACATTCCGCTCTTTATCCGGCAGATCGCCACCGGCACGCCCGAGGCTGCGGCCAAGACGATCCTGAGCCAGAACATCCTTGGTGGCATGTGCGCCCGCGTTTGCCCCACGGAAACGCTGTGTGAAGAGGCCTGCGTGCGCGAGGCGGCTGAGGGGCAGCCGGTGCTGATCGGGCGGTTGCAGCGCTATGCCACGGATACGCTGATGGACAAGGGCGTGCATCCCTTTAGCCGCGCGGCCCCGACAGGGCGGCGCGTGGCGGTGGTGGGCGCCGGGCCTGCGGGTCTTGCCTGTGCGCACCGTCTGGCGATGAAAGGCCATGACGTCACGCTCTATGATGGGCGGTCCAAGCCCGGTGGTCTCAATGAATTCGGCATCGCGGCTTATAAGAGCACCGACAGTTTCGCCGCGCGCGAGGTCGCGTGGCTGATGCAGATCGGCGGGATCACTCTGGCCACCGGGCAGCGTCTGGGGCGGGAAATCACGCTGGCAGAACTGCAAGAGGATCACGATGCGGTCTTTCTGGGCATCGGGCTGGGCGGGGTCAATGCGCTGGGTCTGAGCGGCGAGGACCGCGAGGGGATGCGTGATGCGGTGGATTTCATAGCCGACCTGCGGCAGGCCGAGGATCTGGCGCAACTGCCCGTCGGGCGCGATGTGGTGGTGATCGGGGGCGGCATGACGGCGGTCGACGCGGCCGTGCAGGCCAAACTCTTGGGCGCGCTCAATGTCACGCTGGTTTACCGGCGCGGGCGCGACCGGATGAATGCCAGCCGCTATGAACAGGATCTTGCGGCCTCCAAGGGGGTGCGGATCGTGACCAATGCCACGCCCATTGCGGTGCATGGTAATGGGGCTGTGCGCGAGGTGGAGTTTGAGTATAGCGATGATGATCTGAAACCCACGGGCGAACGGTTCCGGCTTGCTGCTGATCAAGTGTTCAAGGCGATTGGTCAGACGCTTGAGGGGGCCGATTTGCCCGTGCTCGACGGGCGCAAGATCGCCGTCACCGGGGCCGGGCGCACGTCGTTGCCCGGTGTCTGGGCCGGGGGCGATTGCGCGGCGGGGGGCGATGACCTGACTGTGACGGCGGTGGCCCAAGGGCGCGACGCCGCCGAAGACATCCACGCAACCCTGATGGCGTGACATCCCGTCCCGGGCCTGACCCGGGACCCTGACCCGCGAGAGGCCCCGGATCAAGTCCGGGGCGGGTATCGGACAACATCAATGGAGGGCTGAACCATGGCGGACCTGACAACCACTTTCATCGGCATCACATCGCCCAACCCGTTCTGGCTGGCCTCGGCCCCGCCGACGGACAAGGAATATAACGTCCGCCGCGCGTTCGAGGCCGGGTGGGGCGGGGTCGTGTGGAAGACCTTGGGCGAGTCGGGACCGCCGGTGGTCAATGTGAACGGGCCGCGCTATGGCGCGATTTATGGGGCGGATCGGCGTCTCTTGGGGCTGAACAATATCGAGTTGATCACGGATCGCCCGCTGGAGGTGAACCTGGAAGAGATGCGCCGGGTCAAGCGCGACTGGCCGGACCGCGCGCTGATTGCGAGCCTCATGGTGCCGGTCAATGAGGACGCCTGGCGCGAGATATTGCACCGGGTCGAGGATACCGGCTGTGACGGGGTCGAGCTGAATTTCGGCTGTCCGCATGGCATGAGCGAGCGCGGCATGGGCAGCGCCGTGGGGCAGGTGCCGGAATATGTGGGGCAGGTGGCCTATTGGTGCAAGAAACACTCGAACCTGCCGGTGATCGTAAAGCTGACGCCCAATATCACCGATATTCGCAAGCCCGCGCAGGCCGCCAAGGAGGGCGGTGCCGATGCCGTGAGCCTGATCAACACGATCAATTCGATCACGAGCGTTGATCTCGATCTCTTTGCGCCGGAGCCCACGATTGACGGGCAGGGTGCGCATGGCGGCTATTGCGGGCCTGCGGTGAAACCCATCGCGCTCAACATGGTGGCCGAGATTGCGCGCGATCCGGCCACGGCGGGCCTGCCGATCAGCGGTATCGGCGGTGTCACCACATGGCGCGATGCGGCGGAGTTTATGGCGCTGGGCGCCGGTAATGTGCAGGTCTGCACGGCGGCGATGACCTATGGGTTCAAGATCGTGCAGGAAATGATCTCGGGCCTGTCGCAATATATGGATGACAAGGGGTTCACGTCGGTGGACCAACTGGTCGGGCGCGCCGTGCCGAATGTGGTGAATTGGAAGGATCTCAACCTCAATTACGTGACAAAGGCCAAGATCAATCAGGACGATTGCATCAAATGCGGGCGCTGCTATGCCGCCTGCGAGGATACCAGCCATCAGGCGATTGCGATGTCCGAGGATCGGGTCTTTACCGTCAAGGATGACGAGTGCGTCGCCTGTAACCTCTGCGTCAATGTCTGCCCGATCGAGGGCTGTATCACGATGGAGCGGATGGCGGCGGGTATGGTCGATCCGCGCACCGGCGAGGTGGTGCGGGAGGAGTATGCCAACTGGACAACCCACCCCAACAATCCGGGGCGCTGTGCGGCGGAATAGGCGGGGAGATCAGATCAGACCGCCTGTCACCGGCGCGCGGCTATGGCGTGCGGCGCGGCGGATGGCGCGGCGGTAGAGATAGCGCGCCCAAAGCTGCGTGAGGGGCCTGCGCTCTGGTGGCTCTGTGACGAGCGAAACGCCGGACGGGTAGATCGCGGCGGGGCGCAGGCGGGTGTGCCAATGGCTCTGGATCAGGCTATCCACCGGACGGTCGAAGGTCTCGGTCAGGCTGAGCAGATGGGCGGCGGCGTCACGACCGACCATCTGCGCCGTGCTGCGCAGCCCGCTGACCACGGGCAGGCTGAGCGCGCAGCCGCCATTGGTGTCGATCAGTCGGGCGGGTCCGCGCAGGGTTTGCGTCTGGAACTGGATATAACCCAGATCGTCGATCTGCGCCCGCGCCAGAGCGAGGGCGCGCGCGAAAACCACGGGATCAATCGATGCGTCATCCTCGAAGATCAGCCCATAGTCGAGATCACGCCGGACAATCTCGGCCCAGATCTGGCGATGGCTGAGAAAGCAGCCGATCTGGCTGGTTTTGAGCGCGAAGGGATAAGGGGGCGCGAAAATGCCCGCTCCGACCGTCGCGGAAAGCTCGTTGGAGGACAGGCTCGATCCATCGACGGCGGACCAGATTTCGCCCTCCAGCCCGCAGGAGGCGAGAAGGGCGCGCGCCGCCTCGCGCCGCGCACTGGCGCGCGGCAGGTGCAAGACGAACGCGCGCCCGGTCACGCGGTCAGGCGCCGGGGGTCCAGCCCGAGACGGATTTGACCTCGAGGAAATCCTCGATGCCCCATTTACCGCCTTCGCGCCCGTGGCCCGATTGTTTCATGCCGCCAAAGGGCGAGCCAGCGCCGCGCGATTGGCCGTTCATTTCCACCATGCCAGAGCGCAGGGCGCGCGCCAGCCGGTTGGCCCGTGCCGGATCGCCGGTCTGGACATAGTTGGTCAGGCCGTAGGGCGTGTCATTGGCGATGCGGATGCCGTCCTCTTCGGTGTCGAAAGGGATGATCGACAGGACTGGGCCAAAGATTTCCTCGCGCGCGATGGTCATCTCGTTGGTGACATCGGCAAAGACCGTGGGTTTCACGTAAAAGCCCCGGTTGAGCCCGTCAGGCCGCCCGGTGCCGCCCGCAACAAGCCGTGCGCCTTCGTCGATGCCCTTTTGGATGAGGTCCTGAATCTTGTTGAACTGCACCTCATTGACCACCGGGCCGATATGGCGACCGGCCTCGCTTGCGGGGCCGACGGTAATGGCATTTGCGGTTTCGGCGGCGATTTCAACGGCTTGGTCGTAAATCTCGCGCTGCACCAGCATCCGGGTGGGCGCGTTGCAGGATTGGCCGGTGTTGTTCATGCAGCGGATCACGCCGCGCTTGACCGCCTTGTCATCGGCATCGGCAAAGATCAGGTTGGCCCCCTTGCCGCCCAACTCGAGGCTCACGCGCTTGAGCGTGTCGGCGGCGGATTTGGAGATGATGCGCCCGGCGCGCGAGGAGCCGGTAAAGCTGATCATGTCCACATCGGGATGCGCGGTCAGTTGGCTGCCGACGCCCACACCATCGCCGTTGACGAGGTTGAACACGCCCTTGGGCAGGCCTGCGGCATCGACGATCTCGGCAAAGATCACGGCGTTGAGCGGCGATTCCTCGGACGGTTTCAGAATCATGGTGCAGCCCGCGACCAGACCCGCGATCACCTTGAGCGTGACCTGATTCATCGGCCAGTTCCAGGGCGTGATCATGCCGACAACGCCCACCGCCTCGTGAATGATGCGGTCATTCGGGGCGTGATCGCCAAGCGGTTCGTCAAAGGCGAAATCGCGCGCGGCGGCGATGAAATTGGCGATATGCCAGCTTCCGGCACCTACTTGCTGTTCGCGCGCCATGTCGATGGGCGCGCCCATCTCAAGGCTGATGGCCTGTGCCATATCCTCGGCACGCGCCTTGTAGGCCTCAAGAATTTTCTCTGCATAGGCAATGCGGTCCGCGGGTGGTCTGGCCATCCACGCCGGAAAGGCCGCCTTGGCGGCGGCGACGGCGGCATCGGTATCGGCCTGACCGCCCAAAGAGATCACCGCGCAGGGCTCTTCGGTCGAGGGATTGATGACCTTGTGATCTTTTGCCGCGAGGGGATTGACCCAAGCGCCATTGATGTAGAACTGACGTTTCTCGATCATGGTATTGACCTCCAGTGATTTGGCGGCACTCTGTCAGGGGTTATGCCGACCTGCAAGGTTGGAAACCAGCGGGGCGCGGTAATTTGATCAAATTGCCGCCGACGACTGAAACAACACGAGAAAGGATGCTGCTATGGGCCTTCGAATCAATGATGTAATCCCCGATTTGACGGTGGAAACCGATTTGGGCACGATTTCCCTGCACGAGTGGATCGGGGACAGTTGGGCGATTCTGTTTTCTCACCCCAAGGATTTTACTCCCGTTTGCACCACCGAGTTTGGCGCTGTGGCGCGCTTGGCCGAGGAATGGGAGACGCGGGGCTGCAAGGTGATCGGCGTCTCGGTCGATGGGGTCGAGGACCATCGCAAGTGGAAGGGCGATATCGAGAAGGTGGGCGGAAGCGCCGCACGGTTCCCGATCATTGCCGATGCGGGGCTGGTTGTGTCCAAGGCGTTCGACATGCTGCCCGCCGAGGCCTATCTGCCCGATGGGCGCACGCCCAATGACAGTGCCACGGTGCGCTCGGTCTTTATCATCGGGCCGGACAAGCAGTTGAAGCTGAGTATGACCTATCCGATGACGGTGGGGCGCAATTTCGCGGAAGTTCTGCGCGCGCTGGATGCGCTCCAGACCACGTCGCGCAATGGCGTGGCGACACCGGCGGATTGGACTGTGGGGCAGGACGTCATCATCCCGGCCAGCCTGAGCGATGCGGAGGCAGAGGCCAAGTTCGGCAGCTTTGAGAAGGTGTTGCCGTATCTGCGCAAGACCAGTCTGAAGGGGTAGGTTTGGTTTGAGGGAGGCTTAGCGCCGCGCGGAACAAGGCGCGGTAGCGCCGCCGCGCGGATCGCTGGGCCGTCCGGCGGACCAGCGATTTTGAGAGCAAGCGCATCGCTCAGAGGTCGTACGGATTTGGCAGACATAAAGTGGCATCCAAGACCGTTGCTTCGCTAGTCCCCGGCCCAGCGACCGCGCGGCTCGTCACTTGGGATGAAACTCTCACCCCAGCCGCTGAAACACCGCCATTTGGCTTGCCCCGCCCAAGGCGGGGTGGGTTTCGCCGATGTCGTGGCGGGTGACGGTGTAGCCGTGGCGTGCCGCCACGCCTTCGGCCCAGCCCTTGAACCGGGCACGGTCCCATTCGAAATGATGCCCCGGATGGCGAAACCGGTGCGCGGGCACGCCCAGCACCGGGTTGAAGTCCGCATTGGGCGTGGTCACGATCACATGGCCGGGGTGCATATCGGCAAAGAGCGCGCGTTCCAGCCGGTTGAGATCGGCAAGGGGCAGATGTTCGATGGTTTCAACGAGGCACGCGCAGTCATAGCCGCGCAGGTTGGCATGTGCGGCGGTCATGGATGCCTGCGCCAGTTGCACCTTGGTCCGCGCCTCGGGGGGCAGGTCCGCCAGCCGTGCCTGTGCGTCGCGCAGCGAGGCCAGATCAATGTCGATCCCGGTCAGACGGGTGAGGCCGGGCAAGAGCGCCAGACGCAAGAGCAGATCGCCCGCGCCGCAGCCCAGATCAAGAAGCGTGTGCGCGCCCGTGTCGCGCACGGCGGCGCAGACGGCCCGGAGGCGTGCGTCATGCAGGGCGGTGGTCATGGCGGGCCTCTCGGCTTGGCGACGTTGCGGAGCGCTGTGCCATGCATCCCGCGCAAAGACCAGAGCCGTGCGGGTCTGCATGCCCCATGGACAGGCTGACATGATTTGCCTAAGCCTTGGCATCAGAGAGAACGAGGATGCCATGGCGCGGCGCAAACCCTTTGAGATCGGTGGAGTTTCTGTAGACGCGGGCACGCGGACGCGGGTCGATATTCCCGTGAGCACCCTGTCCAATCACACGCCGGTCAATCTCTCGGTTGAGGTGATCCATGGGCGGCGCGGCGGACCGGTGCTGTTTGTGTCGGCGGCCATTCACGGCGACGAAGTGATCGGGGTCGAGATCATGCGTCGCCTGCTCAAGGCGGCACCGCTCACCTCGATAGCGGGCACGCTCTTGGCTGTGCCGATCGTCAACACCTTTGGATTTCTCAATCACAAACGTTATTTGCCGGACCGGCGCGATCTCAACCGGGTATTTCCGGGGGTGAGCGAAGGCTCGATGGCCTCGCAACTGGCGCATATTTTCATGGATCAAGTGGTGCGCCGGGCCGATGTTGGGATCGATCTGCATTCGGCGGCGATTCACCGCACCAACCTGCCGCAGATCCGGCTGACGCCGGGCAATGCGCGGCTGGAGGAGTTGGGCCGCGCCTTTGGCGCGCCGGTGATGATGGAGTCGAAGCTGCGCGACGGCTCCTTGCGGATGGCTGCCGAGCAGGCGGGTGTTGACGTGCTGCTCTATGAGGGGGGCGAGGGGCTCCGGTTTGACGAATTCGCGGCACGGGCGGGGGTGAGCGGTATCCTGCGGGTGATGCAGCATCTGGGCATGATTGGCGCCAAGGGCGTGCCGCGTGCGCGCGGTGTGCCGATCCGCGCCGCGCGCTCGCGCTGGTATCGCGCGCCGCGCGGCGGGCTCTTCCGGGGCTATCTGGCGGTGGGCGACGCGGTGCAGCCGGGCACCGTGCTTGGGGCGGTGGCCAATGCCTTTGGCGATGTCGAGACCGAGGTGGTGGCCGATGTGACCGGGATCATCATCGGGCGCACCAACCTGCCGGTGGTCTATGAGGGCGACGCACTCTGCCATGTGGCGGAAACGCCGCGCGCCGAGGCGGCGGCGGGGGGCATCAGCGCCCATCTCGAGGCGGCGGCGCTGTTTGACGAGGACGAGATCATCTGAGTGGCACCGCCGCGTTGCGGGGCGGCGGATTTGAGTATTTGCACCAAGAAGAAGCGCAAGGCGGTTTGGACTCTCTCAGTCTTGGGGCCAGTCGTTGATGATCTGCATCGCCTCATCCGCCGTTTCGACGAATTGGAAGAGGTCGAGATCCTCGGCGCTGATTGTGCCGGCCTCGGAGAGCGCCTCCCAATTGATGATGGTTCGCCAGAAGGCGGCACCGAAGAGCAGGAAGGGCACGCGCTTCATCCGGTCGGTCTGAATGAGGGTCAGCGCCTCGAACATCTCATCGAGCGTGCCAAAACCGCCGGGAAAGACGCAGATGGCGCGGGCACGCATCAGGAAATGCATCTTGCGGATGGCGAAATAGTGAAAGTTGAAGCACAGGCCGGGGGTGACATATTCATTTGGGGCCTGTTCATGCGGCAGCACGATATTGAGGCCGATCGAGGCGCCGCCCGCATCCGCAGCACCACGATTGCCCGCCTCCATCACCCCCGGACCGCCGCCGGTGGCAATGACATAGTCGCGCCCGTCGGCGGCCATGGATTTTTCCGTCATCAGCCGCGCGAATTTGCGGGCCTCGTCGTAATAGGACGAGAGATCCGCGAGCGTCTTGGTGCGCGCCGTGTGCTTTTGCGACGGTTCGGGAATGCGCGCGCCACCAAAGAGCACGACGGTGCTCTGGATGCCGTGCTCGTTCAGGGCCATTTCGGGCTTTAGCAGTTCGAGTTGCAGCCGCACGGGGCGCAATTCATCGCGGCACATGAAATCGGGATCGGCAAAGGCCAGACGATAGGCAGGGGCGCGGGTCTGGGGCGTATCGGGCACCTGTTCGGCGGTGGACCGGTCGGAACCGGCATCGCGGAACTGGCTGAGGCGGTCGTCTTTCATTGCGGGCGATCCTTGCTTGGGTCTTGGAGTTCAGGAGTATAGGGTTTGGCCGATCAAGAAAAGCCAAAGAGGTGTGAGCGATGGGATGGCAAAGGCGGATTTCCGAGGCGGGGGCGCGCAGTGCCGCGCATGTGCGGCGCACGCCGGTGATGCAGGCCGAGGTGGGGGGAGTCTCTGTCGCGCTCAAACTGGAGCAGATGCAGCACACCGGCAGTTTCAAGGCGCGCGGCGCGTTCAACACGCTCTTGCAGGCGGCGGTGCCGGAGGCCGGGATTGTCGCAGCCTCGGGGGGCAATCACGGCGCGGCGGTGGCCTATGCGGCGGCGAAATTGGGCCACCGCGCCCGGATTTACGTGCCCGAGATTGCGGGCCCGGCCAAGATTGCACTCATCCGCGCCCAAGGGGCCGATTTGCAGGTGGTTCCCGGCGCCTATGCCGAGGCGGCGGCGCGTGCCGCCGAATGGCGGGCGGCAACAGGGGCGATCGAGGTGCATCCCTATGACGCCGAGACGACCGTGGCGGGGCAGGGCACGGTGATGGCGGAATGGGAGGATCAGGGATTGAGCGCCGATACGGTGCTGATTGCCGTGGGTGGTGGCGGGCTGATCGCCGGGGCGCTGGGCTGGCTTGAAGGGCGTCGCCGCGTGGTGGCGGTCGAGCCCGAGACATCCTGCGCGCTTCATGCCGCGCTTGCGGCGGGGTCGCCGGTGGATGTCGAGGTGTCTGGCGTGGCGGCCAATGCGCTGGGCGCGCGGCGGATTGGGGATATCTGCTTTGGTCTGGCGCAGGCGCAAGGCGTGCAGAGCGTGCTGGTCCCTGATGCGGCCATTCTCGAGGCGCAGACGCTCTTGTGGCGCGAATTGCGGCAATTGGTGGAACCGGCTGGGGCCGCGGCGCTGGCGGCGCTTTTGTCGGGCGCTTATCGGCCTGCGGTGGGCGAGCGGGTGGCGGTTCTGATCTGTGGTGGCAATATCGCTCCTGATCCGTTGGCATAACCGGGAACGATCAAGGCGCGAGAGCCGGACAAGAGCGCCATGGCGGGCCGGTCCGCATGGGCCACGGCGGCCAGCGTCATCAGGACACTGGCCGCCGCAATCATGATTTCAAGCGTGCCGCGCAAGGGCGGTTAGCCTTTGCCGACGATGTTATGCTCGGGTCCGAAGGGGAAACCGGTGATATTCTCGGCCCCATCCGCGCCGATGACCAGAATGTCATGCTCGCGGTAGCCACCGGCGCCGGGCTGACCCTCGGGGATCATCACCATCGGTTCCATCGACACGACCATGCCGGGTTTCAGTACGGTGTCGATATCCTCGCGCAGTTCCACGCCCGCCTCGCGGCCATAGTAGTGGCTGAGCACGCCAAAGCTGTGGCCATAGCCAAAGGAGCGGTATTTCAGCAGGTCCCACTCGCGATACATCTCGTTGAGTTCGATCGCGATATCCATGCAGCGCGCGCCGGGCTTCATCAATTCCAGCCCGCGGCGATGCACGGCGACGTTTTTCTCCCAGATGTCGAGGCTGGCATCGTCAACGTGATCGCAGAAAAGCGTGCGCTCAAGCGCGGTATAATAGCCAAAGATCATCGGAAAGGTGTTGAGGCTGAGGATATCGCCCGATTGCACCACGCGGTTGGTCACGGGGTTGTGCGCGCCATCGGTGTTGATGCCCGACTGGAACCATGTCCAGGTGTCCATCAGTTCGACAAAGGGGAAGGATTTGGCGATTTCGCGGATCATGGCGTTTGTGCCCGCGATGGCCACCTCATGCTCGGGCACGCCCGCCTGAACCGCACCGGCCACGGCATAGCCGCCCACGTCGCAAATCCGCGCGCCTTCGGTGATGAGCTTGATCTCCTCGGCGGATTTGATGGTGCGCATCCACATCGAGGGCTGGCTCACGTCCACCAGTTCGACGCCGGGCAGCGCATCCTGCAAAAGCTGGCGATAGTCGAGCGAAACATGGTCAAACTCGATGCCGACCCGTTTGGCCCCCTTGGTCAGGCCATGCACCGCGCGATAGAAATTGTCGCGCCGCCAGTCGGTATAGGTGACATTGCTGCCAAAGGTCCGGCGCCAGGGTTGGCCGCCGTCGATCCCTGCCGAAATCGTCGTGGCGTTTTTCTGATCAATGACCATTCCGTATTTGCGGCCGAAATAGCAGTAGAGCCAGCCTGAATAATAATTGATGCAGTGATAAGAGGTGAACAGCGCCGCATCGACGTTGTTATCGGCCATCCAGACGCGCAATTCGTTCTGGCGGCGGGCCATTTCATTGTCGGAAAAGGGCGAAAATTCCTTTTCCCCGTTGTGCCATTCCGTGACGTGCAACATGTCGTCAAGCATTTGGGTCTCTCCTCACTGGCTTGGATATGCTTTCGCTACCAGCAAAGGGGCTCTGCACAAAATTAATAGGTTTGATCTGAGAATAAGAAAAGGAAATGCAGGCTAGCTACGGGCATGGGTTGGTTTGCGGAAGGCGCTGACGCCTTCGGTGATCTGTTCGATCAGTTTCGGTGCGGCATCGGAGGCCTTGATATGCTTGTAAAAGAGGCCGACGTGCAGATTGGCGAGCGGCGGAAACCCTTCTTTGGGCGAGAGGACACGCATGCCGGGCAGTAGCGTTTTCTTGGTGAGCGCCGTCACGCCCATCCCATCCAGAACTGCGTTCTGCACCGCCGTGATGCCGGGGCTTTCGAAGCAAATCCGCCACTCGCGCCCTTCGGTATTCAGCGCGTCGATCATCCGCTTGCGGTAGAAACAGCCCTTGGGGTGGGCGATGATCTGAACCGGCTTGTCGAGCGAGAATTGATAGTCGCGCCCGCAGACCCAAAAGGGGCGTTCGGACCAGTAGAGCGAGACATAGGGCGCGGGCATCGTATCGGTGATGGCGATGGCGAGGTCCAATTCATCGACATGCAGCTGGCTCAGGATATTGCGACTCCAGTCACAGCGGATGTCGAAGGTGACATCGGGATTGGTGCGGGCGAAATCGGCGATGATGCGCTGAAAATATCCAATCGCGTAATCGGTGGGCAAACCCACCCGCAGCGTGCCCATGAATTGCGCCTCGTGCAGATTGGCGACGGCGCGATCATTCAGGCGCAGCATCTCGCGGGCATATCCGATGAGGGCGTGACCCTGCGGTGTCAGCTCCAGAACCTTGCCCTTGTGATGCAGGAGTTTGGCGCCCACGAGGTCCTCTAGCCGTTTGATTTGCAATGAAATTGCAGGCTGTGTCCGGCCCAGAACCTGACCGGTTTCGGTATAGTTGCCAAGGTCCACCACTGTGACAAAGGTGCGGATCAGGTCGGTTTGCAGGTTTACGAAATGACGCATGATTAAGAATCCTTATTCATACATTGCTACTATGAATTTTGCGCATGAGGCAAGCTGTTCTAGGATCAGCAAATCCGAAAAGAAAGGCGATGACATGGCCCAAGATACCGTTTTTGCAGCAGAATTGCCCTGGCCCGAGTACCAGCGCCGGGTGGCGCGGGGGGCAGTGCCGATTCTCATCCCGCTGGGGTCGATGGAGCAGCATGGCCATCACATGCCGATGCATGTTGATGTGCTCTTGCCCACGGAATTCGCGCGGCGCGCGGCGGCAGAGGTGGGCGGGCTGGTGGCGCCGCCCTTTACATATGGCTACAAATCGCAGCAGAAATCCGGTGGCGGCAATTTTTTTCCGGGCACCACCAGCCTTGATGGGGCGAACCTTGTGAATGCGCTCAAGGATGTGATCCGCGAGTTTGCGCGCCACGGCAATCGCCAAATCTGCATCGTGAATGGTCATTTCGAGAACTCGTGGTTCATTGCCGAGGGCATCGACCTTGCGCTGCGCGAATTGGGCTGGTCGGGCATCCATGACACCAAGGTCGTGGTGTTGTCTTATTGGGATTTTGTCGATCAGGCGGCGATTGCGAAGCTATACCCTGAGGGATTTCTGGGCTGGGATATCGAGCATGGCGGGGTGCTGGAAACCTCGCTGATGCTGCGGCTTTATCCTGACCTCGTGTCGCTGGAGCGGGCGGTCGATCATGCGCCCGCGAGTTTCCCGCCCTATGACGTCTATCCGCCGCACCCTGCGTGGACGCCTGCCAGCGGCACGCTGTCTTCACCCAAGAATGCTACGGCGGAAAAGGGCGACATCCTGATTGACGTCTGCACGCGCGGCATCGTTGCGGCGCTGCGCACCGAGTTTGCCACGCGCGACCGTGTGGCCGCCGAGTGACGTGATTGAAAAACCAGAATAAGTGCCTGCCAACATGGAGAATAAAATGACCCTCAGAACCCCCACCCGCCGACATCTCTTGAAAATGACCGCAGGGGCTGCACTTGCTACGCCGTTCCTGTCAATCCGGGCGGCGGCGCAGACCGTTAACCTGTCGATGCTGGCCTGGTATGGGCATGCAGAGCCCGATATGGTCGGCGCGTTCGAAGAAGAAAACAACGTCAAGTTCACGCCGAAATACTACACCGGCGGTGACAATATGCTGGGCCTGATCGCGCAATCGCCTGCGGGCACTTATGACGTGATCCTGTCGGACGCGGAATATGTGCAGCAGTTGAACGCGGCCGGGTATATCGAGGCGCTGGATGCCGCCGATTACGCCTTTGATGATTTCTACCCAGAGTTTCAGAAATTCCCCGGCCATTGGCAGGATGACACGCTCTATTCCGTGATCACGCGCTTTGGTTTTCTGGGGGTGGCGCATAACACCGATGTGCTGAGCGAAAAGGACGCGGCCAGCTATGCGGTGTTCTCTGATGAACGCGTCACCGGCAAGTTGGGGCATTTCGACTGGCATTTGCCGAACCTCGGGCAAATGAGCCTCGCGGCGGGCAACGCGTCACCCTATGACATCGACGATGCAGGCTGGGACAAGGTGCAAGAAGCCACGATGGCGCTGCGCGGTCAGGTCGGCGGGTTCTTTGACTATGGCGGCACGTTCTCGTCGCTCAATGATGGGCAGATGCTGGCCTTTGCCGGGATCGGTGACTGGATCACCGGCGTGTTGGAAAAGAACGGGGCAAAGGTCCGCACCACCATTCCTGAAGAGGGCGGTTTGCAATGGACCGAGTCCTTTTCGATCGGCAAGGGCACGCAGAATTACGAGATGGCGCGCAAGTGGATTCAGTGGATCACCTCGCCCGAGGGTCAGGCGAAATCCGCCGATATGGCGGCCTATCCCGCGCTCATCCCCAGCAAGAAGGGCTGGGAGGTGCTGAACGCCACCAACCCCGCCGAGGCCAAGCGGCAGAACATGGTGCTGGGCCAGCATAATGCGATGGACATGATCCGCGAGGGGCGTATCCAGTATCGCCAGTTGCCCGTGCAACAAGGCCTTGAGGACTGGAACGACTTCTGGTCCGACTACAAGGGCGCCTGACGGAAGGCTTGGCCGGGGTCATGTTCTCCCCAGACCCCGGCACCGCCCTCTAGCCTCTGAGAAAGCCGTATTCCATGACCCGACCCAGCCTCTATTCGCTCACCTTGGCGCTGCCGCTCTTGATCTGGCAGTTGGCGTTCTTTGCGGTGCCGCTGATCTTTCTGATCGCCATCAGCTTTTGGACCGTGCGCAATTTCCAGATGATGCCGGACCTGAACTTCGGCAATTGGGAACGCATCCTGATGCGCGGCATCTTTTGGGATGCCTATCTGCGCACCGCCATTCTGGCCACGGCAAGTGCGGTTCTGACCAGCGCCATCGCCTTTCCGGCGGCCTATGCGATTTCGTTCAAACTGTCGGAGCGGGTCAAGCAATGGGTGATCTTCGTGCTGATCATCCCGTTCTTCACCAGCTACCTTGTGCGCATCTATGCGCTGCAAGTGTTCCTGTCGGATGAGGGCATCATCAATGCCGCGCTTGGGATGCTGGGCATCGGGCCGTTTGGCATGCTCAACACCACCTTTGGCACGCTGGTGGGGATGGTGACACTCTGCCTGCCGCTGGTGATCCTCTTGCAGGTGTTCAGCCTCAATTTCGTCAATCGCGATCTGGTCGAGGCGGCGCATAACCTGCGGTGCGGGCGGCTGCGCACGGTCGGGGCGGTGATTGTGCCCTCGGCGCGGGTCGGCCTTGTGATTGCGGCACTCTTTGCCTTTATCCTCTCGTTCGGCGATTTCGTGAGCCCGCTCTACCTTGGCGGGGGCAATCCGCCGACGCTCTCGATCCTGATCACCGACATCACCAAATCCGGCCAGCAATGGCCGCGTGCCGCCGTGGTCGCGCTGATGATGATCGGCACGCTGCTGACCGTGGCCTTTGCCGCCATCACCTATGCCTACAAGGAGCGCGGCAAATGACCGGCAATGACAATCGCCTGATCAATGCGGGCCTGAAACTGCATATCGCGGTCTGCGTGATCTTTATCTT
Source organism: Roseovarius sp. MBR-51 (assembly GCF_053628575.1). NCBI lineage: Bacteria > Pseudomonadati > Pseudomonadota > Alphaproteobacteria > Rhodobacterales > Roseobacteraceae > Roseovarius > Roseovarius sp. MBR-51. Next base: position 190,025 of record NZ_JBRJGQ010000005.1, on the reverse strand, counting down.
TGCGCCGATCCTTGGAAGTTTCGTCTTTTCGCTCAACTCCGACCGGTTCCCATCGTTGCCCTTGGGGCATTTCTCGATCGAGTGGTATCGCTTGATCTGGGAAGACCCGTTTGTCTGGGCCGGGTTTTTCAACACCGTGATCGTGGGGCTGATTGTGGCGGTGATTGCCACGCTCTTGGGATTTGGCGGGGCCTATACCGATTACCGCTACAACTTCTTTGGCAAGAACGTCTATTTGGCCCTGGCGCTGTTGCCGCCCACAATTCCGGTGGTGATCATGGGTCTGGCGATGCTGGCGTTCCTGTCGCGGGTGAACCTGTCGGGGAGTGCGATTTCCATCATCATCGCGCATGGGGTGATGTGCAGCCCGTTTGCCATGGCCATCATCCGCCTGCGCCTGTCACAGATGGACCCCGACCTAGAGGCGGCGGCGTGGAATCTGGGGGGCAATGAATGGGCGACGCTGCGCCATGTCATCATTCCCTTTACCAAGCCGGCACTCTTTGCCGCGCTCTTTATCACCATGGCGGTGTCGTTCGACGAATTCGCGGTGGCGTGGTTCGTGTCGGGCCTCAATGAAACGCTGCCGGTGAAAATCCTTGGGTTTCTTCAAGGGCAGGTCAGCCCGCGGATCAACGCCATCGGCTCTCTCGCCTTTCTGAGTTCCATCACGCTGATCATCCTTGCGCAGATGCTCTTGCGCAATTCCACAAAGGACAAGTCATGAACATGCAAACCCCCGTGAAATCCGAGGCCATCGTCAGGCTGGAGGGTGTGGTCAAGAGGTTCGGCGAGTTCACCGCCGTAGAGCGCGCGGATTTCGAGATCGGGCGCGGCGAGTTTCTGGCGATCATGGGCTCGTCGGGTTGTGGCAAGACGACGACGCTGCGGATGCTGGCGGGGCTCGAGGACCCAAGCGAGGGCAATATCTATCTCGACGGAACGCGGGTGAACGGCAAGGCGACCTGGGACCGCGATACGCCGATGGTCTGGCAGAGCCTCGCGCTTTTCCCGTTTCTCACCGTGCAGGAGAATGTCGAGTTCAGCCTCAAGATGCGGGGCGAGGGCAAGGTGGAGCGCGCGCAAAGGGCGCGCAAATGGCTGGACAAGATGCAGATCCTCGAATTCGCGGATCGCAATATCTCGCAATTGTCGGGCGGGCAGCGGCAGCGCGTGGCCCTAGCCCGCGCGCTGGTGACAGAGCCGAAAATCCTGCTGCTGGATGAGCCGCTTTCGGCGCTCGATGCCCATCTCAAGGTGCGGATGCAGGCGGTCTTGTCGAACCTGCAAAAGGATCTCGGCATCACCTTTGTCTATGTCACCCATTCCATGTCCGAGGCGTTTTCCATGGCCGACCGGGTGGTGATCATGAGCCGGGGCAAGATCGAACAGATCGGCACGCCGCAGGAAATCTATCACGCGCCGCGCAACCGGTTCGTGGCGGAATTCCTTGGCTCGGCCAATATATTCACCGGCAAGCTGGTCGAGAAGGCGGGGGATCTCTGGCAGGTCGAGACCGCGCATGGGCGATTTGCAATCAAGGCCCCCCAAACGCCTGCGAAATCGGTGGGCGATACGCTGTCCTTTGTCGTCAGTGCCGAAAAGATGCAGATCGGTGCTGTGGGCGCAGGGGTGACGGGTATTCGCGCGCGGGTGGTGGGCGAAGAGTTCGTGGGGGCCTCGGCCGTCGTATTTCTCGAGACAGAGTCAGGTGAAGAGTTGAAGGTGCAGAAAAGTCATGGTGAACTGGCCTCTGTTGATCTGCATTCAGGAAGCACCCTGACCCTGCATTGGGAGCCCGAAGCCTGTCATGTCCTACCCGGAGAATGACACTCATGTGACGCGCAAGGCGATCGTGCCGCAAGGGGCGGCGTTCTTTGCGATTGAGACGACCAAACCCGCGAGGCATTTTGCCTTTCACCTGCTGCCGGATTTCACGCTGCTGGCGTTCAGCGCGGCGCTTGATCCGCTGCGCATCGCCAATCAACTGGCACAGCGCCCGCTCTATCGCTGGACCGTCACCTCTCAGGATGGCGGTCCGGTTGTCAGTTCCTGTGCGATGTCGGTCAATGTCGATCAATCGCTCGGGGGTTTCCCGCGCGAGACCGATCTCGTGGTCTGCGGCGGCACGGTGCGCACGGGGACGGGCAGCAAGGATTTGCTGTCGCTCTTGCGCCAGCACGCGCGCTTTGGCGGGCGGGTGGGCGGCATCTGCACCGGGGCGATTTCGCTGGCGCAGGCGGGGCTGCTCGAGGGGCGGCGCGCGACGCTGCATTGGGAAAATCAGCCCGCCTTTCGCGAGAAATTCCCCGAGGTTGAGGTGACGGGCAACACCTTTGAGGTGGATGGCGGGATTTTCACCTGCGGCGGCGGGGTCGGCGCCACGGATATGATGCTTGAGATGATCGAGGCGGATTATGGCCGGCCATTTGCCGATGTGGTGGCCGATATGTGCCTCTATAGCCAGCGCCGGGCAGAACGCAGCCCGCAGCGCGCGTCGATCAGCAATGCGCTCGATAGCCGCAATCCGCTGTTGGTGCGGGCGATCAAGGTGATGCAGACCAATATCGAGACGCCGATCAGCATGGATGAATTGGCCGACGTCGCGGGCTGTTCGCGCCGCCAGATGGAGCGGCTTTTCGTGAAATACCTGCGCAAGACTCCCTATCGCTTTTTCCGCGACTTGCGGCTGGATCATGGTCGAAGCCTCTTGCGGGAAACCGATCTGAGCGTGACCGAGATTGCCATGGCCTCTGGCTTTGCCTCGCCCATGGTGTTCATCAAGACATTCCGCAGCCGTTTTGGCCATTCGCCGGGGCAATACCGTCGCGCGGGCTGAGCGCGACAGCGCTTGTCGCCGCGCGGTCGATGTTGTCAATTGGGGCAACGGATAGCAGAGGGCCGGTGACATGGACATGAATTTGGGAATGCGCCCCGAGATGCGCGCGCTCTTGGCGCGGGTGGCGGCGATGGTGCGCGACGAGATCATGCCGCTCGAGGCCGAATATCACGCCGAGATCGGCAAGGGCGAGCGGTGGGGCTATACCCCCCGGCAGGCCGAGATTCTGGAGGGGCTGAAGGCACGCGCCAAGGCCGAAGGCTTGTGGAATTTCTGGCTGACCGACAGCGCGCGGGGCTTTGGCCTGACGACGGTGGACTACGCCTATTTCGCCGAGGAAATGGGCAAGACGCCGATGGGGGCCGAGGTGTTCAACTGCAACGCACCCGACACCGGCAACATGGAAGTGTTCGAGCGTTATGGCACCGAGGCGATGAAGGCAGAGTGGCTGGCACCGCTTTTGGAGGGGCAGATTCGCAGTGCGTATCTGATGACAGAGCCGGATGTCGCGAGTTCAGATGCCACCAATATCGCCATGTCCTGCGTGCGCGACGGCGATCATTATGTTCTGAACGGTCAGAAATGGTGGGCCACGGGGGCCGGTGATCCGCGCTGCAAGGTCTATATCGTGATGGTGCGCACCGGGGGCGATGAGATGCCCAAGCATCAGCGCCATTCGATGATCGTGGTGCCCGCAGATACACCCGGCATCGAGAAACTGCGCCCGATGCAGGTGTATGGCCATGATGACGCACCGCATGGGCATATGCATTTCAAGTTCGAGAACGTGCGGGTGCCGGTGGAGAACCTGCTCTTGGGCGAGGGGCGCGGCTTCGAGATTGCCCAAGGGCGGCTTGGGCCGGGGCGCATTCACCACTGTATGCGCGCCATCGGTCAGGCCGAATCTGCGCTGGAGATGATGTGCAAGCGCGCGCTGGCGCGCGAAGCGTTCGGCAAGCCCCTGGTGCAGCTTGGGGCGAATTACGACATCATCGCCGAGTGCCGGATGGAAATCGAACAGGCGCGATTGCTGTGCCTCAAGGCCGCTTGGATGATGGACCAAGGCGATGCGCGCGCCGCAGCCCCCTGGATCAGCCAGATCAAGGTGGTGGCCCCGCGCGTGGCGCTCAAGGTGATCGACGAGGCGGTGCAGATGTTTGGCGCGCAAGGCATTTCGCAGGATGTGCCGCTGGCGGCAATGTGGACGCATGTGCGCACCCTGCGTCTGGCGGATGGCCCGGACGCGGTGCATCGCAGGCAAGTAGCGCGCGCGGAGTTGCGGAAATACACGCAAGCAAAGGTCTGAGCGTTTTCGCACAAGCGGGTCTGCGGCAAGGAACCCAGATCACGGCTTGGTGAAGAGTGCAGCGGTTACATTCCAGAGGGGGGCCGACTAGCTGTAGGGTGAGCACATCACACACAAAGGAGAGCTCCATGACTGCTGAATTCCGAGTAGAGACATCGCCTGTGAGTGACGATCAGGCCAGTGGTAAGGCCAAGGACTTGTTGGAAGGCGCGCGCGCCAAACTGGGGTTCGTGCCCAATATGTATCGCGGCATGGCCGTCAACCCCGGCCTCTTGTCCACCTATCTGCATGGCTACGCGCTCTATCGCGAGTCGGGCAATTTCACCCCGCCCGAGCAAGAGGTGGTGTTTCTGACCATCTCGCTGGCCAATGGCTGTGACTATTGCACCGCTGCGCATTCGATGCTGGCGATCAAGATGTCCAAACTGGGCGAGGCGCATACGCAGGCGCTGCGCGATGGCAAGCCGCTGAGCGATGCCAAGCTGGAGGCGCTGCGCAAGTTCACCCACCACATGTGGGAGACACGCGGTCTGCCGACCAAGGCCCACGCCGAGGCGTTCAAGGCCGCAGGCTATGGCGATGTCCATGTGCTGGAGATCATTCTGGCCTTGGCCGTGAAGACGATCAGCAACTATGCCAATCACGTCAATCACACCGATGTGGATGAGGTTTTTGCACCCTTTACCGTGGACAAGACGGTCGAAGCGGCCTGAGCCTGTCGACGTCTGCGCCCCTAGGGATTCGGGGTTGGCTTGGGGGCGCAGAACAACTCGTACACCACTTCAAGCACCTTGCGAGGCCGATCATCCGCAAGGCTGTAGTATATTGTCTTGCCGTCGCGCCGCGCCGTCACCAGCCCTTCGAGTCGCAGGCGCGACAACTGCTGCGACACCGCCGCCTGACGCGCCGAGAGCAAGGTTTCAAGTTCTGTCACCGATCGCTCGCCCGACACCAGATGGCAGAGAATCATCAACCGCCCCTCATGGCTTATGGCCTTGAGGAAATTCGCGGCATTGGTTGCATTATCAACCATGCGATCCATCTCTGCCGGATCAAGTGTGTCATCGAGAACGGGAAGAGGCATTTTCCGAGATTCCTGAGCGTTGCCCCTATGTACTTAGGGCGTTTTTGCCGGATTTGCAAAAGCTGGCGGGCCAATCCCGCGAAAAAGTGACCAGATGTGGCGCGCAAAGCGCCATCTCGCCCGGGGCGCTGCCACAAATTCGAGCGATGCCCTTGCAGCCCCTTGGGCGCAACACTAAGACTCCCTTAGGAACTGGCCGGTTACGGTCGGAATGATTTAATAAGCCCGACAGCATCGGTCGGGCGCAGGACAGGCGGGCTGTGATGAAAGACCCTATGGACATCTATATGAACACTCTCGTTCCGATGGTGGTTGAACAAACCAGCCGGGGCGAGCGGGCCTATGATATTTTCTCGCGCCTGCTCAAGGAGCGGATCATTTTTCTGAGCGGTCCGGTGCATGATGGCATGTCGAGCCTCATTGTGGCACAGCTCTTGCATCTTGAGGCGGAGAATCCGTCCAAGGAAATCAGCATGTATATCAACAGCCCCGGCGGGGTCGTGACCTCGGGTCTGTCGATCTATGATACGATGCAATACATCAAGCCCAAGGTCAGCACGCTGGTCGTGGGTCAGGCCGCGAGCATGGGCAGTCTTTTGCTCACGGCGGGCGAGCCGGGGATGCGGTTCTCGCTGCCCAACAGCCGCGTCATGGTGCACCAGCCTTCGGGCGGGTATCAGGGGCAGGCGACGGATATCATGATCCATGCGCGTGAGACGCAAAAGCTCAAGGATCGGTTGAACGAAATTTATGTCCGGCACACCGGCCAGAGTCTGAAAAAGGTCGAAGAGGCGCTCGAGCGGGACAATTTCATGTCGCCGGAAGAGGCCAAGGCCTGGGGATTGATCGACGAGATCGTGGCCAACCGTGACAAAGTCGACGAGGCGAAGAAATAAACGTGACCCGGCCCGAGGGCGGGCCGGATATTTTCGGATTGTGGTGCCATACGGCCTGACTTAAGCTGACGGGTAGCACAGATCACAGACGAGGCCCCGCACGGGGCGCGTGGACGGCAGACGGCGCAGGGCCCGAAAGGTACGGAATGGCGAATAACTCAGGCGGCGACAGCAAGAACACGCTCTATTGCAGCTTTTGCGGCAAGAGCCAGCATGAGGTGCGCAAGCTGATCGCTGGTCCGACCGTGTTCATCTGCGATGAATGCGTCGAACTCTGCATGGACATCATTCGCGAAGAGACCAAGACCGCTGGTATCAAATCGAGCGAAGGTATTCCCGCGCCGCGCGATATCTGCAAGGTTCTTGACGATTATGTCATCGGTCAGGCGCGCGCAAAGAAGGTTTTGTCGGTGGCGGTTCACAACCACTACAAGCGTCTGAACAATTCCGGCAAGAGCGACATTGAACTCAGCAAGTCGAATATCCTGCTGATCGGGCCAACGGGCTGTGGCAAGACCTTGCTAGCGCAGACGCTGGCGCGGATTCTCGACGTGCCCTTTACCATGGCCGATGCCACCACGTTGACCGAGGCGGGCTATGTGGGCGAGGATGTGGAGAATATCATCCTCAAGCTGCTGCAATCGTCTGAATATAATGTCGAGCGCGCGCAGCGTGGCATCGTCTATATCGACGAGGTCGACAAGATCACGCGCAAGTCCGAGAATCCCTCGATCACCCGCGACGTGTCGGGTGAGGGCGTGCAGCAGGCGCTGCTCAAGCTGATGGAAGGCACGGTTGCCGCCGTGCCGCCACAGGGCGGGCGCAAGCATCCGCAGCAGGAATTCCTGCAAGTGGATACCACGAATATCCTCTTCATCTGCGGCGGGGCCTTTGCCGGTCTCGACAAGATCATCGCGCAGCGCGGCAAGGGCAGCGCCATGGGCTTTGGTGCCGATGTGCGCGACAATGATGCGCGCGGAATTGGCGAGATCTTTACCGACCTGGAGCCCGAGGATCTGCTGAAATTCGGTCTGATCCCGGAATTTGTCGGACGTCTGCCCGTGATTGCGACGCTCGAGGATCTGGACGAAGAGGCGCTTGTTACCATTCTGACCCAGCCCAAGAACGCCCTTGTGAAGCAATACCAACGGCTGTTTGAGTTGGAAGGTGCGCAACTCAGCTTTACCGATGACGCGCTCAAGGCCATCTCGAAGCGCGCCATCGCGCGCAAGACCGGGGCGCGCGGGCTACGCTCGATCCTCGAAGATATCCTGCTCGATACCATGTTCGACCTGCCCAGCATGGAGCATGTTGAAGAGGTTTTGGTCAACGAAGAAGCGGTCAATTCGGACGCCGCACCGTTGATCATTTACGCCGAGAGCAAAGGTAAGAAAGAGGGCGCCAGCGCCGGTTGAGCCTGACGCTCTACAAATCGAAGAGCCCGCAACGCGCGTTGCGGGCTTTTGCTTTGGTTCGATAGCGGTGGATCGCCGATCAAGCGGAGCGACCGGATGAGGCGCTGGGGGCACTGGACCTTCGCCGTCAAATCCGCCATATCGGATGAGAATTATGTCGGAGGGTCGAATGGGCATTCTCAACACCTTGCTGCGCTCGGTTACCTGGTGGAACGGGCAGACGCTCAACACCCAGTTTTATACGTGGCGCAGGGGCGTCCGGGTGGGTGAAGATGCGCAGGGCAATGCGTTCTACCGCACCGGCGACGACAAACGCCGCTGGGTGATCTTTAACGGTGAAGCCGAGGCAAGTCGGGTTGACCCTGATTGGCACGGCTGGTTGCATCACACCTATAAAGAGCCGCCGACCGACAAGCCGCTTGCGCACAAGTCGTGGGAAAAGCCGCATAGCGAGAACTTGACCGGCACGCCACTGGCCTATGCGCCCGCTGGGTCAATCCGGCGCGCGGCACCGGCAGAGCGGCGCGACTACGAGGCGTGGTCGCCGGAATAAGGGTCAGGATATGTCAGAGAGTAAAACCGAGGTTCTGGTTGGCGGCGTCGTTCTGGCCGTGGCAATCGGGTTTCTGGTCTATGCGGGCAAGACCACCGGCATGACCACCGGCGGTGCGCGCGAATACCAACTCAGCGCCAGTTTCCGCAGCGCCGATGGCGTGAGTGTGGGCACGGATGTGCGACTGGCTGGCGTCAAGGTTGGACGGGTCACGCAAATCGCGCTCGACCCTGAGACCTATCGCGCCAAAACCACCTTTACGGTGCAAGACGGCATCAACGTGCCCGATGACAGCGCCGTTGCGATTTCCTCTGAGGGGCTTCTTGGTGGCAATTACGTCGAGATCATGCCCGGTGGATCGCCGTTCTACGTCGAACCGGGGTCCGAGATTGAATTCACCCAAGGGTCTGTGAGCCTTGTCTCCTTGCTGATGAAATTCGTATCGGGAAGCGAGGATGGGGCCACGCAATGAGAGCGCTCTGGCTGACCCTCGCCCTCTGTCTTGCGGCTGGTGCGGGTGCGGCGCAAGAGGTGGCGACGGTTGCACAAGGGGCCATCCTGCGCGGTCTCGACAAGATCAATGGTCAGGCCAGTGATCTGGACCTAGCGAATGGCCAGACGGGCGTGTTCGGCACGCTTGACGTCGAGCTAGGCGAATGCCGCTATCCCGAAGGCAACCCGGCCGGGGATTCCTATGCCTATCTGACGATTCGCGAACAGAATGGTGGGGCTGTGGTTTTCTCAGGCTGGATGTTGGCCTCGTCGCCGGCGTTGAATGCGCTGGAACATGCGCGCTATGACATCTGGGTCTTGCGCTGCAAGATCTGACTCGGATCGGGATCAAACGGCGGGTTGGTGATGTCTGCCTCGGTTTCCATCGCCTCTTGCAAGAGCGCGCGATACTGAACACGCGGAATTTCACGTCCGCCAAGACGCCCGAGATGTGGGGTGATGAACTGTGTGTCAAAGAGGCTGAACCCGCAGCGGGCAAGGTGGTCCGTCAAATGGGCCAATGCCAGTTTCGAGGCATCAGCCCGGCGTGAGAACATGCTTTCGCCAAAGAACGCGGCCCCAAGGGCCACGCCGTATACCCCGCCGACAAGCTGCCCCTCTTGCCAGATTTCCAGAGAGTGCCCGTGCCCTTGCTGATGGAGCGCGAGATAGGTGCGATGGATCGGTGGGCTGATCCATGTATCGGCACGGTCTGCACAGCCCTGCACCACCGCCTCGAAATCATGGTTGAGTGTCGCCTCATAGTGACCCTGACGCATCCGGCGTGCCAGAGAGCGCGAAATGTGAAAGCCGTCGAGCGGAAGAATGCCGCGGTGATGCGGATCGACCCAGAACACCTCTGGATCGTCCCGATGCTCTGACATGGGAAACACGCCAGAGGCATAGGCCTGAAGCAAAAGGGCGGGGGTCAGGGGCGTGGTCATGGGGCCTGTGGCGCTGAAATCGGTCGGTACTTAAGGGTTCAGTATCTTTTGTCATGTTACAAGGTCAAAGGCGATACTGGGTGACAGGTATGTGAGGGCGATCATGGGCTATGGGTTTGCCAAAACAACGGGCGATGCCGGGACGGGCGGGATCAACCGCGCGCAGGCGCGGCATGCCATGCTGATTGATGCCTTTCGTCACGCCATTGCCGATTCGACCGTGATGCTGGTTGGGGCCGGGGATGGCGCGTGGTGTTATGCGCTTGCGGCGGCGGGGGGGTTGCAGGTGGTTGGGATTGAAACCGACGCGGGTCTGGTCGAGCGGTTTGGTCGATTGCCGGATGTCGGATTGCGCGAACGTATTGATCTACGTTGTGCCGACCCTATCGAGGAAATCCGATCCGAGGTGCGCGCCGGGCGGCAATATGATGTGATCATCCTTTTTGATCTGCTTGAACACGGTGCGGATCTGCATGATCTCTTCGGTCTGATCCGAGAGTTGGAGCCGCGTCTCGTGGTGGTGGATGGCTGGTTTGTCGCCTCTGAGGACCCGATTCTCTGGATCGAACGCTCGCGCGAGGTCCTGGCGGGGCGCGCGCGACCGACACGGGTGCCGAGCCAAGGGGCCGCTGCAATGGTCGCCTTTGACAGCGGATTTGATCTCGACTGGATTGACTGGACCGTGCTCGATCCCGACGTGCGGCAGGGTCTTGAGGATTACTATGCCACTGGACCCAAACTGCGCGCCAGTTTCACACTGACGCCGGAGCAAACAGCCTGATGGGATGCGGCAAGGCGCTTGTAGAGGTCAAACGGGAATCATTGTTCCCGTGAGCAGCGCAATGTGGGCTTCAGCCCCATCCCGGAGCGCATACACATCCGCCTGAACAATCACCAGACGGCGCCCCGGCTTGATCACCCGCCCACGGGCGATCAGGCGCTCGCCCTGCGCCGGTGCGAGTAGATTGATTTTCATCTCGGTTGTCAGAACCTCTGCGCCCTCGGGCATCATGCTGAGCGCCGCGTAGCCTGCGGCGCTGTCGCCAATGGCAAAGGTCAACCCGGCATGGCCAAAACCGTGTTGTTGGCGGCTTCCGGGGAGAATGGGGGCTTCGATCTCGATCTGACCGGCGGAAACCGCGACCAAGCGTGCCCCAAGAGTGGTCATCATGGACTGAGCGGCAAAGCTCTGCCGAATTGTCTGTTCGATGTCAGGGGACATTCGTGCCGACTTTCCCATTGTTTACACTGTCGTATCGAGTTGACAGTAAAGTGATCCGACTTGCTGTCGTTAGATTGGACTAGAACGGACAGACTGATAAATGCATATCGAATGGGAACGAGCAAGGGTGGTACGTTGAACTGGACTGACCTTCGACTGCATTTCGTGGATACGTTTTCTATCCTGTTTTCATCTGTCACATTCTATGTTTGGGCGGCGGCACTGGGTATTGCGGTGCTTGCCGGGCCGTTCGGCAGCTATGATACAATGAGCATGCCGATCCGCATGGTCTATTGGTCGTTGGTTGTCACCGCTGGAGTTGTGATCGGATTCGCCGCACGCGCGGTCATGCGCGCGCTTTTGGAGCACCGGCACCCGGCCCTGTTCGACCTCGGGGCAAGTTTTCTTGTCGGGATATTCCTCGGGCCTCTGATCTGGGTATTGCGCGGTTGGCTAGACCCGGTGTTGGGCTATGAGGATCTGAGACTCATCAAGATCACTCTGAACACCTTTTTTATTGCGAGCGGCGTTTTCATTGTGCGCCGGCAGATCGGCGCCGAATTCCCGACCAGCTATTGGTCCCAGACAGACCCCGACATTTCCCCCCAAACCCGGCTTCACCGGCGGCTGTCCTGTCCGCCCATGGCAGAGATTCATCGGCTGACTGCCAATGATCATTATGTCGAGGTGGCGACCAGCGCCGGCATAGAGAGCCTGCGCTTGCGTCTGGTGGATGCCATCGAAGAGATGGAGCCGGTGGCCGGATTTTGCACCCACAGATCGCATTGGGTCGCCATCGACGCCATCTCGAAGATGGAGCGCCACAGCGGCGGCAAGGTCTTTGTGCTTCTCAAGAATGGTGATCGGGTGCCGGTCAGCCGCAAGTACCGGCCAAATCTCGAGGCGGCGGGTCTGTTGGAGCCGCCCGACCTTTCCGCTCAGGGTCGTTGACGGGACCGCTCTGCGCGCGGCATCGGCACCGCATGCACCATGGCCCCTGTGAGCACGGCGATGGCTTCGGGTCGCATCAACCCGGTGAGGACCGGATCATCTGACCACAAGCCGCCCGTATACGTGCCAAACGCGGGCAGAATCACCCGGTCGCTGTCCATCAGAAAAGCGGGGCGGCTCAGGCCGCACCCTTTGAGCGTCAACCGCACCTTGGGGTGGTAATGGCCCGAGATTTCACCGCTCTGACCGGCGTGGGCGATATGGCGAAAGCAGAGCGGCGGCACCGGCAGTTCGGCCATATGCGCGCCACCGAGGTCAACCGGGCCCGGATCGTGATTGCCCTCAATCCAGACCCAGCGCCGCCCCGCCTGCAATTTGGCGATCCAGAGCTTTTCCGCATCGGGGAGGTGGGCTGCGGCGGCGCTGTCGTCGAAACTGTCACCAAGGCAGATGACGGTCGCCGCCCCGGTGCGGCGCAGGTCGCTTTCGAGTCGGGTGAGCGTGTCGCGCGTCTCGTAGGGGGGGAGGGGCGGCTCGCCCAACCGGGCACGACGCAGTGCCTTGCCCAAATGCAGGTCAGAGACGCACAAGAGATTGCGCGCCTCCCAATAGAGCGCGCCCGAGGGCAGCGCCGTCAGCGCCGTTCCGGCCAGGGTGAATCCGTATCCGTCCATGTCGCAGTGGTGACCTTTGGCGTTCGGAATGGCAAGGGCGTGCGCAGCCCCGCTAGCGCGTGATTTCGCGCATTGGCGCGAGGCCCGCCGCGGCCAGAAGCCGCGCGCTTTCCTCGGCCAAGAGCCGCTCTTGAGCTGCGCCCTCTACCGGCATCCGCCCCGCCTCAAGAAATAGCGGTGCTGCCAGGGGGCTCACCCGCGCCAGCCGTCGCAGGGTGACGCGCCCCGCGATGCGCGCCAGCATGTCCTCGATCCGGCCAAAATCCACGAGGCCGCGCATCGCCTCTTGCCGGGTGATGTCGAGGAGCAGGTGGTGGGGGTCATATTTCACCAGCGTGTCATAGAGAATATCCGACGACAGCGTCGCCTGCCGCCCATTCTTGCGCGCGCCGGGGGTGTTGCGCTGGATCAGCCCGGCAATGGTGGCCGAGGCGCGAAAGGTGCGTTTCATCACCGCGTTGGACATGAGCCAGCTGTCCAACCCCTCCCGTAGGGCGTTGGGCGCAAAGAGGGGTGCTGCATCTGTCACCGGCTCCAGCCCCCAGATCAGCGTGGCGTAATCGGTGGCCACGAACCCCAGCGGGGCAAGGCCCGTCTCCTCCATCCGTTTTGTCACCAAGAGTCCCAGCGTCTGCATCGCGTTGCGCCCCGCAAAGCCGTAGATGCAGAGATGCTCGCGCGCCTCATGGGCAAAACTCTCGATCAGCAGGCTGTCGGGTTCGGGCATTTGTGACACCTGCCGTTGCAGATGCAGCCAGTCGCGCACAGGGTCCGGCAGGTCGGGCCAGTCGGGGGCGCCAAGCATGTGCAGGATACGTTCTGACAACTGCGTCGAGGTTGCGAATTTGGTGCCCATATAGGTGGCAATCTTGGGCTTGCGACCGGGATCGCGGCTGACCTCCACCACCATCTCGCGCAGGGATTCAAAGCGCACGATTTGCCCGCCGATGAGGAATGTATCGCCGGGGGTGAGGGTGGCGGCAAAGCCTTCTTCGATCTCGCCCAAGGGCTTGCCGCCGCGTGCCCGCCGCATCCGCACCTTGAGCGTGTCGGTGTCCTGAATGGTGCCGATGTTCATGCGGATGATCCGGGCAGAGCGCGGATCGCGCAATTGCCAGTCTCCATCGGCGCGCTGTTGCAGGCGCTGCCATTGGTCATAGGCCCGCAGCGCATAGCCCCCCGTGGCGCAGAATTCGAGGCAGGCGTCGAATTCGGCGCGGCTGAGGGCGGCATAGGCCCCGGCCCCGGTCACTTCGGCAAAGAGTGTCGCGGCGTCGAACGGGCCCGCACAGGCGCGGATCAGGATATGCTGGCAGAGCACATCGCGCGGCCCCGGCCCGCGCGCCTCGCCGTCCAGATCACGGGCGCGCACGGCCTCGAGAGCGGCGCGACATTCCACCACCTCGAACCGATTTGCGGGCACAAGGAGCGCCTTGGATGGCGCGTTGTAGCGGTGATTGGCCCGCCCGATGCGCTGCACAAGGCGTTTGACGTTCTTGGGCGCGCCCACCTGAATGACCAGATCGACATCGCCCCAATCCAGCCCCAGATCGAGGCTGCCGGTGCAGACCACGGCGCGCAGATCGCCGCGCACCATCGCCGCCTCGACCCGTTCGCGCTGCACCCGGTCAAGGCTGCCGTGATGGATGCCGATGGGCAGCGCGTCGTCATTGGCGAGCCAGAGGTTGTGAAAGAAAATCTCGGCCTGCGCGCGGGTGTTGTGGAAAATCAGCGTCGTCTTGTGGCGGCGCACCTGATCCAGCACGGCGGGAATCGCATAGGCGGCCCCACCCCCGGCCCAGGGGGGCGGTTCGGCGGTCGTGAGCATGGCGATGTCGGGCTCTGGTCCCGGATCGGCCATGAGGATTGCGCAAGGGCTGTTGCCATGGGACATATAGTGCGCAAGGGCGGGCGGGTCCTCGACCGTGGCCGACAAGCCCACGCGCCGCATCTCGGGGCAGAGCGCCTGAAGCCGGCTCAGCGCCAGCATGAGCTGATCGCCGCGCTTGCTCTCGGCCAGGGCATGCACCTCGTCGATCACGACGCGTTTCAGGCCCGCAAAAATGCGCGGCGCGTCCTCGTAGGAGGTCAGAAGTGCGAGGCTCTCAGGCGTGGTCAAGAGGATAAGGGGCGGATCGGCGCGTTGGCGGCGCTTGGTGTGAGAGGACGTGTCGCCAGTGCGGTCCTCGATGCGGATGGGCAGGCCCATTTCCGTGACCGGCGTGGTCAGGTTGCGCCGGATGTCAGCCGCGAGCGCCTTGAGCGGTGAGATATAGAGCGTGTGCAGACCCTTGTGATCGCCCGTGGCGAGATCCGCCAGCGTCGGCAGAAACCCCGCCAGCGTCTTGCCCCCGCCGGTGGGGGCGATGAGCAGCGTGGCAGGATCATCCGCCCGCGCCAGCATCTCCGCCTGATGCGGGTGAAGCTGCCAGTTGCGGGCAGAAAACCACGATGCAAGAGGGGCGGGCAGGGCGCACATGACGCCCTATCTAGCGGCGGGCCGCAGCAAAGCAAAGGCGGAGGCCGCCCTCTACATCGCCTCTTGTTGCGCCAGCCGCGTCGCGATCAGCCCGATGACCCGCGCGATGCCTGCCTCGGGACAATGCCCTGCCAATCCCGATGCCGCTTCGGCGAGACCCGCATCGTTGGCCGCACGGGCCACGCTGGCCAGAAATTGCGCGGCATAGAGCAGGATGTCGGGCGATCGGTCATGGCTCAGCAGGCTCTGAACATGCTCCAGATCGTCGCGATAGGCCAAGGGATCGGGGTTTATTCTGTCATCTTGGACCGCATAGGGGCCAAGGGGCCGCCGGTCGGCGGGGACGTGCCGCAGCACCTCTTGCTGAAAGATGCCAAGGCTGGCCACCGGTTTGAGCAAGAGCCCATCAGCCCCCGCGCTGCGCGCCCGCCCCTCTGCCCCGGCATCGCCGCTGGTGGCAAGGATGACGCCGACACGGGGAGTTGCGCGGTCAAGTTCGGCAATCAGATCCTCGCCGTGGCCATCCGGCAGGCCCAGATCGACGATCACCACCGAAGGGCGGTAGACCTGCAAATGGCGGCGCGCCGAGGCCAGACAATCCGCGCGCCGGATGCGCGCGCCGCTGCGCAGGCACATCAGGCGCAGCGCCTCTGACGCATAGCGGCTATCCTCAACCGCCAGAACGGTCATGCCAAGCAGCGGGCGTTGGGCATTGGGGGTGCGCGGGCTCACAAGGCTGTCAAGATCGATCATCGGGTGCATCCTTCTGTCACGATATCCCCGCAGCATGACCCGGTTGTGGTGAACGCGAGGTTAATGCGCGGGTTGCGTCCCCCTGTCGCTTGTCAGTTCGCACGATCATCCCCATAACGGGGGAAATTCATGCGAAAGGATTGCCCCATGATCGGACGCCTCAATCATGTCGCCATCGCCGTGCCGGACCTCGACGCCGCCGCCGACCAGTATCGCCACGCGCTCGGCGCCAAGGTCGGCGCGCCGCAGGACGAGCCGGATCATGGCGTCACGGTGATTTTCATCGAACTGCCCAATACCAAGATTGAACTGCTCTATCCCTTGGGTGAGAACAGCCCGATCCAGAGCTTTCTGGACAAGAACCCCTCGGGTGGGATTCACCATATCTGCTATGAGGTCGAGGATATCATCGCCGCACGCGACCATCTGAAATCCACCGGCGCGCGGGTGCTGGGCAGCGGAGAGCCCAAGATCGGCGCGCATGGCAAGCCGGTGCTCTTTCTGCATCCCAAGGATTTCAACGGCTGCCTCGTGGAACTGGAGCAGGTCTGATGGGCATTACCTCGGCCATCGTGCTCTTTGCCGTGATCTGGTTCATGACGTTTTTCGTCGTGCTGCCCCTTCGCATTCAGACCCAAGGGGATGTCGGTAAAATCGTGCCCGGCACCCATGCCGGATCGCCCGAACATCATCACCTCAAGAAAAAGGCGTGGATCACCACCGGCATCGCCGTCGTGCTCTGGATCATCATTGGCGGCACGATCATTTCGGGTGTGATCAGCGTGCGCGACCTCGATATATTCAACCGGATGAGTGGCGCCGCGCCTGAGTAGCGTGAAAGATATGGGTAAAGGTCGCTGCCCCGAGAATCGGGATCAACAGGTTCACCAGCGGCACCGAGAGCGGCATCGCCATCAACACACCCGCCGCCCAGATCGTCATGCGATGCTTGCGGCGGAGTGACTTGGCCCCCTCCCGCCCGACACGGCGCATGGCCACCAGTTGGAAATACTCCATTCCAAGCAAATAGCCATTGAGCGCCCAAAAGATGAAGAGCGCGAAGGGTGTAAAGATTGCATAGAGTATCAGCGCCACGATATTCGCGCCGATGATCACGCCGAGAAAGTTGATCGTGTCGCGCAGCGCCTCGCCAAAGGGCACGGATTGCGCGGGCGGTAGTCCGGGATAGTGGCGATCCTCCACCGCATCGGCCACCGTGTCGAGAAACATCGAGGTGATGGCAGAGGCGACCGGCACCATGAGAAAGACCGACAGCACGATCATCAAGAGCAACGACGCGCCGCTCAAGAGATCGCCCAGCCATGTCACCTCGCCCAAGAGCGGCAGGGTGGTGGTGTCGCCCACCGTCGCCTGAATGAGCCAGAGCACACCGGCATAGGCCACAATCAAAAGCGCAAGCGTCAGGCCCACGCCCAACAGCAGCACCTTGCGGAACCGTGGATCGCCGATCTGGCCTATTGCCTTGAAGAAACTGGCAAAAATCATTCCGAAACCCACGTCGTGATGCTGTCGATCTCGGGGCGCGGGCGCTCGGGCGGGGTGGCGCCTTCGGTGCCGATATGGATGAAACCGGCGATACGCTCGTGTTCGGCCAGCCCAAGGGCGGTCTGCGCGAACTCTTGGTCATGGCTGGGCCAGCCGCTCAGCCAATTGGCCCCCCACCCGGCGGCAAGGGCGGCGTTCAAGAGGCTGAGACAGACGCAGGCCGCCGAATAGGTCTGCTCGATGGCTGGAATTTTATCCGAGGGTTTCGGGCTCTCGATCACAGCGACCGCCAGATGCGCATCGGCGAATTGCGTCTCGGCCTTGGCGATATCCTCGGGCGATTTGCCAAGTCGCGCGCCCGCCTGCGCCACCAGCCCCGCCAGCCGCACGAGTGCGGCACGCTCCAGCACGATCAGGCGCCACGGTTCCAGCTTGCCATGATCGGGCACGCGGGTCGCGGCGGCCAGGAGCGGGCGCAGGGCCGCCCTGTCCGGCACCGGCAGCACCAGCGTCTTGGCCGGGCGCGAGCGGCGGGTCTGGAGGAACTCTAACGCGGCGGAATTGGGCTGGGGCATTGGTCTCTTTCTCTTGCGAAGCCCCCCACATGTCGGCAAGCGCGCGTCTGGGGTCAAGCCCTGATGCTGTAATTCCTCTTGGAGCGGTGCCGCGCAGCCAGTATGCCGGGGCCATGGACATCCCCGACCTCAGCGCGCTGGCGCGGCCCGGCACCACGATTGCCCTGCGCGTGACCCCCAAGGCCGCGCGCAACCGGATTGTCGTGGAAGAGGGCGCGCTGCGGGTCTATGTCACCACCGTGCCCGAAGATGGCAAGGCCAATGCCGCTGTTCACAAGCTCTTGGCCAAGGCGCTGGGCGTGCCGAAATCGCGCCTGAGCCTGCTGCGCGGCCACACCAGCCGGGACAAGGTGTTTCAGGTCGATTGACGTTTGGCGTGGCTGCCGGCCACATGCACCCGTGTGCCCCAGCCGATGCAGTGCTCTATCAGCGGCGCGGGCAGGGGCCGGTCGGTGAAGACCTGATCAACATCGCGGATTGACCCAAGCCGCACCGGCGCGCTGCGCTGAAACTTGGAATGATCGGCGACCAGAAACACCTCGCGCGAGCGGTTGAGCAGGGTCTGGCCCACCACCACCTCCTGAATGTCGAAATCGAGCATGTCGCCGTCTTCATCCAGCGCGGAACAGCCCAGAATCGCGTAATCGAACTTGAAATTCTCGATGGTGCGCGCGGTCAGATTGCCCACAAGCCCATTGTCCGACCGCCGCAGCGCGCCGCCCGCCACGACAATCTCGCAATCCTTGTTGGCCAGCAGGATTTGCGCCACGTTCATATTGTTGGTGACGACCATCAGGTTGCGGTGATCCATCAATTCGCGCGCCACCGCCTCGGTCGTGGTGCCGATGTCGAGAAAGACCGAGGCATCATGCGGAATGGCGGCCGCACAGGCGCGGCCAATCGCGGCCTTGGCAGGCTCATTCAGGCGGCGGCGTTCCTCGTAGAGGATGTTGGACACGCCCGACGGCAGGATCGCGCCGCCATGCACGCGCTCCAGCTTGCCCGCGTTGGCAAGTTCGGTGAGGTCGCGGCGGATGGTCTGGACGGTGACGTCAAAGCGTTCGGCCAGCCCCTCGACCGTGACCTTGCCCTCGGCGCGGGCGATTTCCAGAATGTCGGGTTGGCGAAAGCTCTGGGACATGGGCGGCCTTGATTGGTTGCAGGTTCGATTATGTTCGTTTTGTCGCGCTCTGCAAGCAAAGCCTCCGCTGCGCTGCGGCGTAGCGGACGAATCGCGGGTGAGCGAGGTCGGTTCACCCAACGTCAGAGGCAGAAATGCGTTCGTTCGCGCCCTGAACCACCCTTGGCCCGGAAAATTGATGAATGAAATCAACGGGCGTATCAATAAAAGAAACAAAACGAACATTCATTCTTGACCCATGCGGTCAAAAAGTGGTTCGTTTGCGCTCATCTTACGGTGGGAGGGGCGCGTGTCGCAGGACCGCGAGGGCACAGTGATCGACCTGTTCGTCATCGGCGGCGGCATCAACGGCTGTGGCATCGCCCGTGATGCGGCGGGCCGGGGGCTGCGGGTCGAACTGGCCGAGATGAACGATCTCGCTTGGGCCACGTCGAGCGCCTCGACCAAGCTGTTTCACGGCGGTCTGCGCTATCTCGAATACTTCGAAATCCGGCTGGTGCGCGAGGCGCTGATCGAGCGGGAAACCCTGCTGCGCGCGATGCCGCATATCAGCTGGCCGATGCGGTTTGTGCTGCCCTATCACCGCGACATGCGGTTTGAGGGGGAAACGCCCACCTCGCGCATTCTCAATCTGGTCATGCCGTGGATGAAGGGGCGGCGGCCTGCGTGGCTGATCCGTCTGGGGCTGTTTCTCTACGATCACCTTGGGGGGCGGAAGATCCTGCCCGCGACCGCGACGCTCGATCTGCGCAATGCGCCGGAGGGTGCGCCGCTCAAGGACAAGTTCACCCGCGCCTATGAATATTCCGACTGCTGGATCGAGGACAGCCGCCTTGTCGTGCTCAACGCCCGCGATGCCGCGGCGCGCGGTGCGCGCATCCGCACCCGCACCCGCGTGCAATCGGCCGAACGTGTGGGCGATCTGTGGCACGTGACGCTCAGGGATCAGGAAACCGGCACGAGTGAGGTGGTGCAGGCGCGTGCGCTGGTGAATGCTGCTGGCCCTTGGGTCAAGGATGTGATCTCGGGCACGCTGCGGCTCAACTCTGCCGAGGGGGTGCGGTTGGTGCGCGGCAGCCATATCGTGACGCGCCGTCTGTTCCATCACGACAAATGCTACTTCTTCCAAGGCACCGATGGGCGGATCATCTTCGCCATTCCCTATGAGGGCGAATTCACCCTGATCGGCACCACCGATGCCGAACATGGGCAGGCCGACACGCGCCCCGAATGCACGCCGGAAGAGGCCGAATATCTCTGCCGCTTTGCGTCGGAATACTTCAAGACGCCCGTGACACGCGCCGATATCGTCTGGACCTATTCGGGCGTGCGCCCGCTCTATGACGATGGCGCGAAATCCGCCACCGCCGCCACCCGCGACTATGTGCTGACGCTGGCCGAGGGGCCGGGCGCGCCGCTCTTGAACATCTTTGGCGGCAAGATCACCACATACCGCAAACTGGCCGAGGCGGCGCTGGCCAAGCTGCGCCCGTTCTTTCGGAAGGCAGGCGAGGATTGGACCGCAGGCGTCGCCCTGCCGGGGGGCGATTTCCCCGTTGACGGGTTTGACCGGCTGACCGAGAGTCTGCACAGGGCCTATCCGTTTCTCACAGAGGCATGGGCGCGACGCCTCGTGCGCGCCTATGGCACCGAGGCGCTGGATATTCTGGGCGAGGCGCGCGAGGCCGCCGATCTTGGCCCCGATTTCGGGGCGACCCTGACAGGGGCCGAGGTGCGCTGGCAGATGGACCATGAATACGCCCGCGCTGCGGCGGATGTGGTCTGGCGGCGCACGCGTCTGGGCCTCAAGATGACCGAGGCGCAGATTGCGGCGCTCGACGACTGGATGCAGCGGGAACGCGGCCGTGATCGGGCCGCCCCCGTGGCTGCCAAAGGATAATGGAGGAAACGACCGCATGGCGCTGACACTGGAGGGGGTATCGAAACGTGTGAACGGGCAGGTGCATATTTGCCCGACCGACCTCACGCTCGAGGCAGGCACGATGAACGTGCTTCTGGGGCCGACCCTCTCGGGGAAAACCTCGCTCATGCGGCTGATGGCGGGGCTCGATGTGCCCGCAACAGGCCGTATCCTGTGGAACGGCGCGGATGTGACGGGCATGCGCGTGCAGGATCGCCGCGTCGCGATGGTCTATCAGCAATTCATCAACTACCCGTCGATGACCGTCTATGACAACATCGCCTCGCCCCTGCGCCTGATGGGCAAATCCAGCGCCGAGATTGACGCGGCGGTCAAGAAAACCGCCGATCTGATGCAGTTGTCCCCGATGCTCTCGCGCAAGCCGCTGGAACTCTCGGGTGGTCAGCAACAGCGCTGTGCCTTGGCCCGCGCGTTGGTCAAGGAGGCGGGGCTGGTGCTGCTGGATGAGCCGCTGGCCAATCTCGATTACAAGCTGCGCGAGGAATTGCGCGCGGAAATTCCCAAGATATTCGAGGCGGCAGGCAGCATCTTTGTCTATGCCACGACCGAGCCGGAAGAGGCGCTGCTCCTTGGTGGCAATACCGCAACCCTCTGGGAGGGGCGCGTCACCCAATTCGGCCCGACACCGCAGGTCTACCGCCAACCGCGCGATGCCACCACCGCGCGCGTTTTCAGCGATCCGCCGATGAATTTCCTCAGCGTCACCAAAACCGGCCACAGCATCCTATTCGGCGATGGCCAATCGGCGGCGGCGCTGGGCAGCATGGCGGATCTGGCGGATGGCACCTATATGGCGGGGTTTCGCCCCAACCATCTGGAGCTTGAACAGCAGACCGCCGATGCGTTGACCTTTGACGCGCGCCTCAACGTGACCGAGATCACCGGCTCAGAGACCTTTGTGCATCTCGATCATCACGGCGAGCGGTGGGTGGGTCTTATCCACGGGGTGCGCGATCTGAAACTGGGGGCGGCATTGCGGGTCTATCTTGATCCTGCGCATGTCTATGTGTTTGGGGCGGACGGTACGCTGGTCGCCCCCGCGCCCTATGCGCAGGCGGCATGAGGGGACAGCAATGGCAAAGATCACGCTTGATAATCTGGCTCATAGTTACCTGCCCCGCCCGACCTCTGAGGCCGATTTTGCGCTCAAGGAACTCAATCACGTCTGGGGCGATGGTGAGGCTTATGCGCTCTTGGGTGCCTCGGGCTGTGGCAAATCCACGCTTCTCAATATCATCTCTGGCCTCTTGCATCCGTCGCAGGGGCGTATTCTATTCAACGATCACGATGTCACCAATCAGGCCACCGCGGCGCGCAACATCGCGCAGGTGTTCCAGTTTCCGGTAGTCTATGACACAATGACTGTGCGCGACAATCTCGCCTTTCCGCTGCGCAATCGCGGGGCAGAGGCGTCCTATATCGCCGAGCGGGTTCAGACCATCGCCCGGATGATCGGCATGGAGGCAGAGCTGGGTCACAAGGCGCGCGGTCTCACCGCCGATGCCAAGCAAAAGATCAGCCTTGGGCGCGGCATGGTGCGCGAGGATGTCAACGCGCTCCTGTTTGATGAGCCGCTGACGGTGATCGACCCGCATATGAAATGGGAACTCAGGACGCAACTCAAGGCGCTGCATCACCAGTTTGGCCATACGATGATTTATGTCACCCACGACCAGACCGAGGCCCTGACCTTTGCCGATAAGGTGGTTGTCATGCACGACGGCCGCGTCGTGCAGATGGGCACGCCACAGGAGCTCTTTGAGCGGCCAGAGCATACATTCGTGGGCTATTTCATCGGCTCGCCGGGCATGAACCTGCTCGATGCGCAGGTGGCGGGCACGAAGGCCCTTGTCCAGGGCGTCGAGATCCCGCTTGGGGCCGACTATGCCCACCCCACGGGCCGGGTGCAGATCGGTGTGCGCCCGGAATTCGTGCGCCTGACGGCAGGCCCCGAGGGGCTACTCGTGACCATCACCCGGATCGAGGATGTGGGCCGTCACAAGATCATCCGCTGTGACCTTGGCGGGGTCGCGGTGAACGCCATCGCCGCCGAAGGGGCCGCGATTTCACCCGACATGACCCGTCTCACCTTTGACCCGGCGGCGATCAATGTCTATGTCGATGATTGGCGCGTCACGCCGAAATCCCAAGCGCAGGAGGCCGCGTGATGGACAAGACCGTCAACCAAAAGGCATGGTTTCTGGTCCTGCCCGTGCTCATCCTTGTGGCCTTTTCCGCTGTGATCCCGCTGATGACCGTGGTCAACTATTCGGTGCAGGACACATTCGGCAACAATCAATTCTTCTGGGCAGGCCTTGAATGGTTCGAGGAAATGCTCAGTTCCGAGCGGATGTGGGACGCACTGGCGCGTCAAGCGGCGTTCTCGGCCATCATCCTTGCCATCGAAATCCCCTTGGGCATCTTTGTCGCGCTCAATATGCCCAAGAGCGGCTTTTGGGCGTCCCTTTGCCTTGTGCTGATGTCGCTGCCGCTGCTGATCCCGTGGAATGTGGTGGGCACCATCTGGCAGATCTTTGGCCGTGTCGATATCGGGCTCTTGGGCCATACGCTCGACGCGCTGGGTGTTTCCTATAACTACACGCAGGACACGACAGCAGCGTGGATCACAGTGATCGTGATGGATGTCTGGCACTGGACCTCACTCGTGGCGCTCTTGGCCTACGCCGGGCTGCAATCCATCCCCGACGCCTATTATCAGGCCGCCAAGATTGATCAGGCCAGCCGCTGGGCCGTGTTCCGCTATATAGAACTGCCCAAGATGGCGGGCGTGCTGATGATCGCCATCCTGCTGCGCTTCATGGACAGTTTCATGATCTACACAGAGCCGTTTGTCGTGACGGGCGGCGGGCCGGGCAATGCCACGACATTCCTGTCGATTGATCTGGTCAAAATGGCGTTGGGTCAGTTTGACCTCGGCCCCGCCGCCGCCTTCTCGATCATGTATTTCCTCGTGATCCTGCTGATTTCATGGGTGTTTTACACGGTCATGGTCAATCTCGACAAACGGGAGGGCAAGTGATGGCCGATTTGACCGCCGCACGCGGCACCGCTCGCAGCCTCGCTTTGCCGCGTATCAACGTGGTGATGGTGCTTTACCTGCTGTTCCTGCTCTTGCCGATCTATTGGCTCATCAACATGAGCTTCAAGACCAATGACGAAATCCTCGGCACCTTCTCGCTCTGGCCACAAGATCTGACCTTTGCCAACTATGCCACGATCTTGACCGACGCGAGCTGGTACATGGGCTATGTCAATTCGCTGATCTATGTGGTGATGAACACGGTTCTGTCGATTGCCGTGGCTCTGCCCGCCGCATATGCGTTTTCGCGGTATCATTTCCTGGGAGACAAGCATCTCTTCTTCTGGCTCCTGACCAACCGCATGGCCCCGCCTGCTGTCTTTGCCCTGCCGTTCTTTCAGCTTTATTCGAGTGTGGGACTATTCGATACGCATATCGCCGTGGCGCTGGCGCATTGCCTCTTCAACGTGCCCTTGGCGGTGTGGATTCTGGAGGGGTTCATGCGCGGCGTCCCCAAGGAGATCGACGAGACCGCCTATATCGACGGCTATTCCTTTGGGCGGTTCTTCGTGAAAATCTTCATGCCGCTGATTGCAAGCGGCGTGGGTGTGGCCGCGTTCTTCTGCTTCATGTTCTCATGGGTGGAACTGCTCTTGTCGCGCACGCTGACATCCGTCGACGCCAAACCCATCGCCGCGACGATGACGCGGACGGTCTCGGCGTCGGGTCTCGATTGGGGCGTGCTGGCCGCCGCCGGGGTGCTGACCATCGTGCCGGGGGCGTTGGTGATTTACTTCGTGCGGAATTATATCGCCAAGGGTTTCGCGTTGGGGAGGGTGTGATGAAGGCCTTCGAACAGAGACTTTGGGATCAATGGGGTCAAGAGTTCATTCGAAAGACAACTGAATATGAAATAGGTCATGAGTTCGAGATATCCGATGTGTTTCCCGAAGAGTGGAACGTTCAGATTGTTGCTGGCGACAGAAACAACCTTGGAAAAGCGGTTAAGGCTGCTTTCCTAGACCAACGTTACCGACAACGGCTGCAACATATCGAGCCACCATGGCTGCGCGGTGATAACCACAACATGTATCGGAGGCGTTGAAATGGCATGGATGGCATGGACATGGCCCACGGCGGTCTTCTTCATGGTGATCGCGGGGCTGCTGATCACCTTCACAATCCTCGCCCTCAAATTCCCCGAAACCCCGCGTGTCGGTATCCTTAGGATCGAGACCACGCGCGGCGATCGGCTCTTCATTACGCTTCTGGGCTCGGCCTTTCTCAATCTGGCCTGGCTCGGGTTTGTCGGCGCAAACCAGCCTTATGCGCTGATCCTCTGCCTGATCTATGCCGCGGCGGTGTTTCGCTGGGTCTAGATTGGGATCAATCACCAACAAAGTTCACCTAGGGAGGGAAACCATGAACTTGCGAATGAAAACAACCACCGCGCTGGTGTCGCTGGGCCTGATGGCCTCGCCCGCCTTCGCCGATATGGAGGCGGCGAAGGCGTTTCTCGACGCGGAAATCGGCGATCTGTCATCGCTCAGCCGCGCCGAGCAAGAGGCGGAAATGCAGTGGTTCATCGACGCGGCCCAGCCTTTTGCGGGCATGGACATCAAGGTCGTGTCGGAAACCATCGACACCCACAGCTACGAATCCAAGGTGCTGGCCCCGGCCTTTACCGCGATCACCGGCATCAAGGTCACGCATGACCTGATCGGCGAGGGTGACGTGGTCGAGAAACTGCAAACCCAGATGCAGTCGGGCGAGAATATCTATGACGGCTATGTCAATGACAGTGACCTCATCGGCACCCATTGGCGCTATCAGCAGGTGCGCAACCTGACCGACTGGATGGCGGGCGAGGGCGCGGATGTGACCAGCCCGACGCTCGACATCGACGATTTCGTGGGCCTCTCATTCACCACCGGCCCCGATGGCAAGGTCTATCAGCTTCCGACCCAGCAATTCGCCAACCTCTACTGGTTCCGCTACGACTGGTTCAACGACGACAAGAACAAGGCCGATTTCAAAGAGAAATACGGCTATGATCTGGGCGTTCCGGTCAACTGGTCGGCCTATGAGGACATTGCCGAATTCTTCACCGGCCGTGACCTCAGCCATCTCGGTGTTGACGGCGAAGTCTTTGGCAACATGGACTATGGCAAGAAAGACCCGAGCCTTGGCTGGCGCTATACCGACGCATGGATGTCCATGGCCGGCATGGGCGACAAGGGGGAACCCAACGGCTTGCCGGTCGACGAATGGGGCATCCGCGTGAACGAACAGAGCCAGCCGGTTGGCTCTTGCGTGGCCCGTGGCGGCGCAACCAATGGGCCCGCAGCGGTCTATGCCGTGACCAAGGCGATCGAGTGGCTTCAGAAATACTCGCCCCCCTCTGCCGCTGGCATGACCTTCTCTGAGGCGGGTCCGATCCCGGCGCAGGGCAATGTCGCGCAGCAAATGTTCTGGTACACCGCCTTTACTGCCGCGTCGGTGAAACCCGACCTGCCGGTGATGAACGAGGACGGCACGCCCAAGTGGCGCATGGCCCCCAGCCCGCATGGTGTCTATTGGGAAGAGGGTATGAAAGTGGGCTATCAGGATGCCGGTAGCTGGACCCTGATGCAATCCACGCCTGTGGACCGCGCCAAGGCGGCCTGGCTCTATGCGCAGTTCGTGACCTCGAAAACCGTGGATGTGAAAAAGGCCCACACCGGCCTTACCTTCATCCGCGAGTCGACCATTCAGCACGAGAGCTTTACCGAGCGCGCGCCGAAACTGGGCGGTCTCGTGGAGTTCTACCGCTCGCCCGCGCGCGTCCAGTGGTCGCCCACCGGCACCAACGTGCCTGACTATCCGAAACTGGCCCAGCTCTGGTGGCAGAACATCGGCGACGCCATGTCGGGTGCCAAGACCCCGCAAGAGGCGCTCGATGCGCTCTGCGCGGATCAGGAACGCGTGCTCGAGCGGCTTGAGCGCGCCGGCATCCAAGGCGACATCGGCCCCAAACTCAACGAGGAAATGGACCCCGAGCATTGGCTGAGCCAGCCCGGTGCGCCCAAGGCCAAGCTTGAGAACGAGGACGAAGAGCCGGTCACGATTGCCTATGACGAGCTGATCAAGTCCTGGCAGTAACGACACTCATCGGGGCGCGTGCCGCGCGCCCCGATACCTTTTGTCATCCTCTGGCTTGACCCGAGGATGACCGCCTTCTCAAACGGACCCACCCCATGACCCATATCCTCGCCATCGACCAGGGCACCACCTCGAGCCGCGCGATCCTGTTTGACGAGGGCATGCGGATCACGGCCACGGCGCAAGAGGAGTTTGCCCAGCATTTCCCGCAATCGGGCTGGGTGGAGCATGACGCCAATGACCTGTGGTCGACTACGGCGGGCACCTGCCGCGCGGTGATCGAAAAGGCCGGTCTGACCGGCGCGGATATCGCCGCCATCGGCATCACCAATCAACGCGAGACGACCGTGGTCTGGGACCGCCACACCGGGCAGGCCATCCACCGCGCGATTGTCTGGCAGGACCGGCGCACGTCGGACTATTGCGCCGAGTTGCGCGCCGCAGGGCACGAGCCGATGGTTGCGGGGCGCACCGGCCTCTTGCTCGATCCCTATTTCTCCGGCACGAAACTGCGCTGGATTCTCGATCATGTCGCGGGTGCGCGCGACCGCGCCCAAGCGGGCGATCTGCTCTTTGGCACGGTCGACAGCTATCTCATCTGGAAACTCACCGGCGGTCGCGTCCATGCCACCGACGCCACCAACGCCGCGCGCACCTTGCTCTATGACATCCGCAAGGGGCGCTGGAGCAGGACAATCTGTGATCTGCTCGAAATCCCCATGCAGATGTTGCCAGAAGTGCGCGACAGCGCCGATGACTATGGCCACACGCGCGCCGATCTCTTTGGCCGCGAAATCCCCATTCGCGGTGTCGCGGGCGATCAGCAGGCGGCCACCGTGGGGCAGGCGTGCTTTAAGCCGGGGATGCTCAAATCCACCTATGGCACCGGCTGCTTTGCGCTACTCAACACCGGCGACACGCCGGTTGTGTCGCAAAACCGGCTGCTCACCACCATCGCCTATCAACTGGATGGCAAACCCACCTATGCGCTCGAAGGCTCGATCTTTGTCGCAGGCGCCGTGGTGCAATGGCTGCGCGACGGGCTCAAGATGATCCGCCACGCGAGCGAAACGCAACCTCTCGCTGAAAAGGCTGATCCCAATCAGACTGTCGTACTCGTGCCCGCCTTTACCGGGCTTGGCGCGCCCTATTGGCGGCCTGACTGTCGGGGAGCAATTTTTGGCCTCACGCGCAGCACCGGCCCCGCCGAGCTTGCCCGCGCGGCGCTTGAGAGCGTGGGCTTTCAGACCCGCGATCTGCTTCAGGCCATGCGCGACGATTGGGCGGGGCAGGGAGCGGATGCGGTGCTCCGGGTGGATGGTGGCATGAGTGCGTCAGATTGGGCGATGCAGTTTCTTTCAGACATTATCGACGCGCCGGTGGATCGCCCAGAGGTGTTGGAAACCACGGCCCTTGGCGCGGCTTGGTTGGCGGGTATGCGCATCGGTCTTTACCCTGATCAGGCTGAATTTGCAGCAACATGGGCCTTGGAGCGGCAGTTCCTGCCGACGATGTCAGCGGATCTGCGCGAAACAAAAGTCGCAGGCTGGGCACGTGCAATAGAGGCCACGCTGTCTTTTTAGATGTGCGCGGGACAAGTTCGGGTTACACAACTTCACGAGAGATTTTACTCTCGTGAAACCGTCATGTGTTGTTAACCGATCGGCTACATACTAGATTTGTCCAAGATCTGAGTGGTTGCCTCTCGCCATAGGAGTCAAAATGACCAGCCCGGTCAGCGTCATTGTCCCAGCTCGAAACGAGGCGCAGACCATCGCCCGCGTGGTGTCGGTTCTCGCGGACATGCCGGATGTGGGCGAGGTTGTGGTGGTCGACAACGGCTCGACCGATGCAACCGCTGAGGTGGCTCGGACATCTGGCGCGACCGTGATTTCCGAGCCGCGTACGGGAATGGGTCACGCGGTTCGTGCCGGTGTCGCCGCCGCGCGTCATGATTGGGTCATGAAGGTCGACGCGGATCTGGATAAATTCGATACTGATCTGTTCGCCCGCATGCCTGCCGCACGCGCGCCCGGCGTGGGATTGGTCAAAGGCGTCTGGCACGACCCTGCCGATAACATGCCCATGACCCGCCTTCTCGTGATGCCCGCCCTGCGGCAGATGTTTCCGGGTCTCTCGTGCCTGCGTGCTCCCAATTCGGGGATCTATGCCTTTGACCGATCACTCATCGCGCATCAGAATCTGATCGGGAACTACGCCGCTGATATCGACGTGATGCTGCGGGTGCACGCGGCGGGATATGACGTGGCCGAGGTGGATATTGGCCGCATCGTCCACGATACCCGCGATGTCGTCCATTACAACGGCATGGCCGAAGAGATATTCGCCTTTTTTCTCAGCCGGCAAAGCAGGCTCCTTACGCGCGAAATGGTCGTTTTGGCGCAGAACGGCGGGCAGGTGATCCACCATGCGCTCGCCGCCATGGTGCACCGGCTGTCGGCTGGGGTGCGCGCCACGATCTACCTTGAGGATATCGCGAGCGCGGATTCCCGGCTGCTTCAGGACTCGCTTTCTGCTTATCCCACGGTCTCCGTCTGCCCGCTTGAGGCAGCGTGCGATTTTACACCTCATGCCAATGCGACAGGGCTTTGCATGCTGGCCCCCTATCCGCGCGCGGGCGGCGGCAATGCGCTGGCTGAGGCGGTCAGCCTTTATGAGGCGGCGCTCGAATATCTTCCCGGTGATTTGTGGTTGATGCCGGTCCACGAGTCCGGGCGCATGATTACCGGCTTTCAGCCTGACATGGTGCCAGACGTCAGCGACGGCTTGGCCCTCAAGCATGAGGCGCTCGAGCTTTTGACCGGTGCGTCGCTCGCGCTGCCCAAGCCGTCGCGTGAACTCTTCCAGAGCTACACGTCACTGCCGGATGCCTTGCGCCCAACGATCGGTCCGATCATGCCTCAGCGGCACCCGTCGGTCGGTAATTTCTAAGACAGACGTTGTCCCGCCCTGACTGAATGCCAACCCTCCCCAAGATGGGGGTGTTCCTTTTTGGGCAATGCACTCAGGCCCCTTTGAAATTAACCTCGCCCTCATGTTCCAGCGCGCGATCCTGCGCCTGTTTGCGCATAACGCCGTCATCCCGGTGACGGCGACGCAGACGGCCATATTGCCCAATCCCGACGGCGACGAGAATAACCGCTCCGCCGGGAATCAGGCCCGGACCCGGGTCTTCGCCCAGCATCACCATCGCAATCAGGATCGCCGCCAGCGGTGAAAAGGACGTGGCCAGCGATACATCGCCCGAGCGCGCGTATTTCAGTCCGAGCGCCCAGGCGAATTGCCCGCCGATTACCACGATCACCGCATAAATCCAAACCCACTGCCAGACGACAGGGTGAAACACATCCTCGAAATGGCGTGGACCGAAGAGGTAGATTGCAAGAAAGAAATAGAACGTCGTGCCCACTGCGGTGCGATAAATCGCGAAAATCCCCATCGGGATACCGCGCAACCCGGTGCGTGCGATCAACGTCGAGGCGATATAGGACAGCGTGGCCAAGAGCGCGCCAATCTCACCCTTGCCAAGGTCAAGCGTCGTGCCTGCGCTGTTCATCAGGATCATCACCGCCGCGCCGCAGAGCGCCACGAGACCGGCGACAAACGCCCAAGGCTCGAATTCCTCGCGCAAGAGCAGCCAGGCGGCCAGCACAAAGAGCGGCGGCTCGATCCGGCCCATCAGCACCACATTGGTCACCGTCGTATGTTCCAACGCGTAAAAGAACAGCCCCGGCGTCAGCGCCGAGGAAAAGAACGCCGAGAGCGTCAGAATGACCCAGTGTTTCTTGGTCAGTGCGCGCAGGTTGTCCCATGTCCAATCCCGCCAGAACATCAGGAGCATCGGCACCATAGACATCAGCGATCCGACAAACAGCAGGTTGCAATAGGTGATGACATTTCGCCCCATCACCCGGTTCTGCGAGCCAATGTCTGCCAGGAGCGACACCAGAGAATTCGACGAGGCGTAGATCAGCACCGCCACCCAGGCGAGCGTCGCCCCGAGCATCACTTTTGAGGCGTCGGGAATGGTCTGCGTGCTGACATGGCTCATGGCGGATTCCTAAACCAACGACTGTTGTTGCACGTAAATTGCGCCCGATGCGCGCATCTTGCAACCAACGCTTGTGCACGCTCGGTCACGATCCCTGGAGTGCCGCGAAATATTGTTTCAATCGCGCGTTTTGCGTCACGCTTGCGTGGGAACCTTGGAAAGTTTGCGTGATTTTGATTGTAATGGCTGGTCTGCAAGGCAAAGTTGCGCGCAACGCGGGCCAAAGCCTGACCCAGACGATAGAGTGATCCACCGATGACCGCCCCTGCCAACACCTCCGGACCCGGTTTCGTCACCATCTTTGACGAGACCTACGATCAAGCCGATTGCCGCGCCTATTTCCGCATGATGGACCGGCTTGGCTATCGCAACCAGCATCATGCCGTCGCGGCCTTTCGGGCGGGGCTGGCCGAGGTGATGCGGTTGCGCGGCCTTGGGAAGGCCAGAGTCGTTGATTTTGCCAGCAGTTACGGCATCGTCTCGGCGCTCATGGCGCATGAACTGAGCCTCGCAGAGGTCTTTGCCCGCTACCGCCAGCCCGAGTTCGAGACCGCAACCCCTGCTGAGGTTATTGCCTGGGATCGTGACTGGCTGGCGGCGCTGCGCCGCCCCGGTCCGCCCCTCCATGTCACCGCTATAGACGTCATGCCAAATGCGGTCGCCTACGGGCGCGCCGTCGGTCTCTTTCAGACCGGATGTGTCGAGGATCTGGAGCGTGATGACCCCTCAGAGGTGCTTGCGGCAGAGTTGGAGCGCTGCGATTTGATCGTTGAATGTGGGTCCGTGGCGCAACTCATGCCGCGCGCGTTGGACCGGATGCTGGCTGCCTGTGGCCCGGTCAAGCCTTGGGTGATGACCTCGCCCATTCGGGGCAATGAACGCCCTGAAGCGACAGAGGTCATGCGTGCCCACGGTCTTGTGGTCCAGAGCCTGCCGATCCCCCCCTTCGTCCATCGCCGCTTTGAGGGGCCAGCCGAACAGGCCCGCGCCATCGCCAATGCGCAGGCCGTCGGACATGACACAGAGGGGGTCGAGACAACAGGGCACTTCCATGCCCAAATCCTCCTTGCGCGACCTGCGTCGGAGTGCACTGACCCTGCAACCTGGTCGATGCCTTTGACTGTGGCGCCCATGAGCGAGGATGACCGCGCATAAACCGTTGTCGCGTCTTGTCGCTGCGGCTATCATCGCGCTGTTGAACCATATGTTTTTCATGATCCGCCCCAAACTTTGTCAGGATGGAATTGCCATGTCCCGCTGCGCTGCTCCTGTCACGACCTGTGCACGCATTCTGTATCATCAGGGCTGATCAGATGCGTGGGCTGGGACTCCTCACATTGATGGCGTCCATTGCATGCGGCTTTGGCGCGGGGCAGATCGGCCTGACCCTGTTGGGACAGGGGGCCGAGCGGCCCGAACCTGTTCAGATCACCGCTGCTCTCGCGGCGGTCGAAAATGCGTCAGAGGCTCCTCTGCCCGAGGACTGGCCGACGGTCTTCGATCCCTATGTGCCTGACCCTCCCAAAGCGGCGGCCATGACCAAGCCCCTCGAGAAGTATCGACTGGTCGGGCTGGTTGCGGGCGGAGAGAATGGCTGGGCCATTCTCACGGCCTCTGATGGCGACCGGCTGATCCGGAACGGTGACCGGCTCATTGGCGGCGAAACGGTGCTCGAGATCGCCTCCGACGGTGTCTGGATCGAGCGTGAGACAGAGCGTGTTCTGATTGCCTTTGAGGAAACACCTGACGAAATGATGGCCCGGATCATGAGCAATAGCTCGGTTCAGGCCGATGAGGCCGAGATCCCGGCCAGCGCCTTTGCCGGAAGTGACATGCACCGCATTCTTGGACGGGCGGGCAGTGTGCGGATGGTGTCGGCGAATGGTGCCGCCGGAGAGATATTTCCGGAAATTCTCTGGGTGCGCGAAGGGCAGGTTTATGACCTGATCGGGTTGCGCCGCGGCGATCTGGTTTTACGGGTGAACGGCTATTCTGTTTCCGATCCGGAAACACTTGCCAACGCAGGACAAATCCTTTCGGAGAGCGATGAATTTGCCGTGGAGATCATGCGCGGGGGCCAGCGCCGGACCATTTCCGTACGCATTACGGGGCGTGGCTGAGCAGTTTTTTTTCGAACAGCTCTTTAATTCTTAAGATGACTATATATCTAATCTTTAATTGGCCATTTGTTTCAGTTTTGACCGCGAATATGAAATAAAATAACCTTTATAAATCAACATACTAACGAAAATGACTCCGATATTTGGTCTCGCGAAGTAACATTACGATATCCTCACGAAAATGTTATCATTGTTCAATGCAAACTTTCATGTTGAAGTGGCATTGTTAGGTGCGCCAATTTGGCGCTCTTGACGTACCTATCAACGTAAATACTGCGTGTCTTTGTGCGCATATCGGGGAGCAATTGCTCTAAGCTATTTAACCAAAATCTGCGGATCACTGATCCGCGCGGGCCAAACATTACTCACCCTTCCGGCCTGTCATCCCTAGCTGATCGAATTCGCTCGAACGTGACGTATAGCGTTCGCTCGGATCTGACATACCTCGTTCGCTCGAACTTGATGCATCAAGTTCGCTCGGACCTGACATTCGGCAACCGCACCGGTTGCCCTGTTTTCGGGGCTACTCGCCCTCCTTTCTCGCGGCATGGATGGCGCGGGGCTTATCGCGTCATGTCTGGAGCGTGACGTCAGTAATTTTCGCAAGCTTTTTCTGCTGGAGGACAAAGCATGAAACGAAGAGACGCACTAAAGCTCGGCCTAGGGGCTGCGGGCGCCACAGCGGTGGCATCGCAGGTCGGAGCGGTCGAGATTGAACAGTGGCCAGATAGTGCCGCGGACGGGCTACCTCAAACAGGTCTCGTATTCCCGGACACGTTCGAGCCGACCATTACCGTGCAATCAAGCCCGCCGGTCGAGCCATTTACGGCACCACTGAACATCATGCCGGTGGCGCAGCCGGTCAATCCCAACACCTATGATCCGCCGATCGAGCCCGAGCGCCATCAGCGGTTTGACGATTTCCCGCCGCAGAAGCATTACGAAGAAGTGATGACCGAATTCCGGTGGAAGTACCACTGGCAGCCCCCGTATGGCGATGGCACCCCCAATGCCGTGGGACGCGCTGGCGATCCCGATGTGGGCTCTTGGAGCTGGGGCTTTAACGGCATAATTCCGGGCGAGACCTATCAGGCGAAGTATGGCGAGCCGGTCTTTTTGCGCCGGAACAACCTGCTGCCGCCCGTTGGCGCAGGTAATCTGACATTCGCGCTGCCCTCGCCGACTATCCACCTGCACAACGGCCATACCGCCTCTGAATCGGACGGTATCCCGCAGGACTTTTTCAATCCCGGCGAATTCTGGGATCACCATTACGCCAACATCCCGGCTGGTTCGCCGTTCGAGTGGAATTTCGACAACCCCGAGATCATGAATACCCTGTGGTATCACGATCACCGGCTCGATTTTACCGCGACCAACGTCTATGCGGGCTTCTCGGGCTTCTACCTGCTGTTCGATGAGCGGGATTCCAACAACGAGCGGGATCGCAATCCCAAGGCGTTTCGTCTTCCCTCGGGCGAGTATGATATCCCGCTCATCGTGCATGACGTGATGTTCACTCAAGACGGTCAGGGGCTCTGGGACTTCTTCTCGCCGGATGGTGAAGGACCCCACCCCGAAGCGCGCCCTGCGCCGGTCGATGTCGGCAACTCGCAAGGCACGCCGGACTCCTTCGACTCCAACCGCCTGCAATACACTACGCAGGGCATGACGGGCGACATGATTACGGTCAACCGGATCATCACCCCCTATCTTGATGTGAAACGCCGCAAATACCGCTTCCGTTTCCTCAACGGCGGCCCGTCGCGTCTCTATCGTCTGGTGCTCAAGGTTGTTCCCAAGGCTGGCCGTGGCGAGCCCTATTTCGACGACTTCATCATCCTGTCCAACGACGGCAACCTGCTTGAGGCACCGCTCGTTGAACCCAAAATCGACCTCTGGATCGCCAACCGCTTTGACGTCATCATCGACTTCTCGAAGTACAAGAACGGCGACAAGGTTCAGGTCTGGAACGATCTGGAAATCCGTGGCGATGGAGCAGGTCCGACCGGCTATACGCTGGAAGGCGATAACATGATGCCGGTGATGGAATTCCGGTGCACAGGTAAGAAAAAGCCCGATCCGTCGCGCGTTCCTGCCACCATGCGCAAACTTCCGGAAATCCGCATGTCCGAAGTCCGCCGCAAGCGTTTGTTCGTATTCGACTACGACAACGGCCTGTGGACGGTGAACGGTCGCCTGATGGATCCCAACCGCGTGGATGCCTCGATCGAGCAGGGTTCTGCCGAGATCTGGACCTTCCGCAACGAGGGCAACGCATGGGCGCACCCTGTTCATACCCACTTCGAAGAGTTCCAGATTCTTGAGGTCAACGGTCGTCCGCCAAGTGCGGTAGAACGTGCCCGCAAGGACGTGGTCTCGCTCGGGCCGGGTGACGAGGTAACCTTCTTTAGCCGCTGGCGCGACTTCTTTGGCAAGCACGTTATGCACTGCCACAACGTCGTACACGAAGACCACGCAATGATGATGCGGTGGGACATCGTGGAGCCGGGTCTCGGCGACTGAGCGGATCCCTTCTAGGAATTCTCTGAAAAAAGAGAGGAAAAGACATGACAAACAGACGTCAATTCATGGCCGGTCTCCCGGTCGCGGCGGCTGCTGGGATAACCGCCGGGTTCTATACCACGCCGGGAAACTCCAAGGAGCGCGCTGATGAGGCACGCAAAGCTGCAATCTCCAAGCTGCGCGAAACCAAAGCAACCCTGCATCCCAACGAGATGCCGGTTCTCTGCAATCCCATCAACAGCGGTGGGGTCATCAACTCTGCGGTGAACGACTCGTTCCCCAATGTGATGATGGTCAACCAAGACGGCCTCGGGATGTCCTTTTACGAGGGCTTCATCGAAAACAAGGTCGTCATGATGCACTTCATGAGCCTCAAGGATGAAGAGCATTTCCCGATCACCCGTCGCATGTCCGACGTGGTGGCAGAATTGGGCGACAAAGTCGGGCGCGATGTGTTCGTGTACTCGATCAGCCGCGATCCCGAGCATGACACACCTGCACGCATGCAGGCCTATGCCCAGGAACTCGGTGCGCCCAAGGGCTGGCATTTCCTCACGGGTACGCCGCAGCATTGCGCCGATCTCGCCTTCCGGATGTATCGCATGAGTCACTCGACCTTGCCCGGCAAGCGCAAGGTGGACGTGGTGTTCTATGGCAATGGCAGCGCCGGCCTTTGGGGATCGTTCCCTTGGGACATCCGGGCCGACGATGCCGCCAGCCGTGTCAGTTGGGTCATGCCGCAGCCTGCGCCAAAAGTTGGCGAAAAGCTGCGCCGGGCCGGTCCGCGTGTGTTCGATATGAAAGACACGCGCAACCACAACCGCGAAGTCTGATCCCGGGCCCCGGGCAACCGGGGCACCAGAACAGTATTTTGAATCGGAGACAATGAAAATGTTTCGTAAATCCATAAGACTGGCTGCGGTGATGGCATTGCCCGCCTCGGCCATGGTTGGGGGGGCGCCCGCTTGGGCACAGACACCCTTCGACCTCAACATGTTCTGTAATGTGACAGGACATGCCAACGGCGGCCAGCAGCCGCGTGTTCCCTTTGAAACGCGTACGACTGTTGGGAACACCACCACCCTGCTCACAGCGGATGGCTACTCCGTCTTTCCGGAAGGCGACAGCTTTGGGACCAATCCGCCCAACATGCTGCCGACCATCTTCGAGAACGCCAAGACGTGCCGGGGAAACGAGATCCCCAACACACTGCCCTCGACACCGGACAATCCCTACAACCTGCATGACGATCCCGTCATCCGGGAAATCGACAAAACCTCACCGACCGATGACCTTGACTGGATCATGGATCGGCTCGAGGCCATCTCGGAACCGCAACAGATTTGCCGCAACTTCCGTGGTACGCAGCACTGCTACAGCTATCCTCGCCGGGTGAATCCGGGCGAAATGCGTACTCTGGCGCGGCGGGCCGTCGATATCATTGAGGGCAACGAGCTTCAGGGTCGTTTCAGCGAGCGTGAATACGAAGGTTTCCCGCTCCTGCACTATCTCGGCGGGCTCAAGACCAAAGTCGTCGATCCCGAGACCAAGTCGGTAACTGTCAACCAGCTTTGGTATGACAGCCATATCGAGTCGGATGTCGCCTACATTGATCCGATTGCGGTGACAGACGAGGAATGGACCATCAAATATGTGGTCAAGATCCTCAACCGCGGTCACGAAGACTTTGCGCCCTATGCCATGTTCTTTGATGACTGGACCGAGTTCGACTTCACTCCCGAAGGTGGGCCGGACATGACCGCTGGTGGCACCGCGTTTCCGCGCGTTCCCAACATTGGCATGGACCAGACCTTCTTCCCGATGCAGGAAGGGCTTGAATACACCCTCAACATGAAGATGCCGCCGGCACGCTTCTGGAACCTCAGCTACCATTGGGGCTGGCGTCAGCACCCGCCTCGGGTTCAGGTGACGGAAAATATGCGGGTTCCGCTGCGCAATGGCGCGCTGCGCAACACGGCAGAAAGTGGTGTGTTTGGTGAGAATCCGCGCGAAAGCGAAGAGGCCAAACTTGCTGCAATCGGCATGATCGGTGACACCGCCCCGGCCAAGCGCATGTGGCAGATGTTCCGCGAAATGGGCGGCATGACGATCAACCGGACCAACAAGCACTTTGGCGGCGGTCTCAATGGGTCGATCATTCAGGCGCAGATGCACCTGATCCGTCAGGCCTTTGACGACTGGAAGAACCGAGGCAGACTTCCCACCGGCTATGAAATGGCCCCGGATGCCGACGTGACGGTTCTGTTCCTCAACAACACCATTTATGGCCAACTCAAGGGTCATGATGGTGATGCCGAAGTCCGCATGGACGAAGGCGTGTGGGACACGCGCGGCGACAAGGTCAACATTCAGCTCCTGAATGGCGACTATTTCGTGCACGCCTATGTTCTGGTTGACTTCGGTGGTCTGCGTGGCTGGGAAAATACCTTCCACAACACACTGCCGAGCGGGGGCGCAGGTCCGCTCTTTACCTTCGGCCGCAACTACTTCTGGATCCACGTCGCAGGCGGTGGTCCGATCCCCGTGCCGCCGGCAACCCGTCCGGATGGGGCGCCCAACTCGCCGGTCAATGATCAGTCATGGCAGGTCGCCAATGGCAACGGTGTAGTTCCGAGCAATTTTGAGTTCGCTTGGGGTGGCATGCAGCAAGAGATGAACGACTACGTGAACGTCGATGGTATCGGTGAACACCACCTCGAAGTGGAGTTCAGCTACGAGCCGTCTCGCCGGTTGCGCATGTATCAGTTCGATGCGCTGCACCATGATACTGCCGTGTGGTCCGTCCACTAAGCGGTTGATTTAAAAAAGGGTCCAGCGGCATCCAAGCCGCTGGGCCCACATTTGACCTAAACATTACTTTCTAGACGGAGACTTGAAATGGCCGAGATCAGAAAAGCCCTTCGCACCGCGCCCGCCTGTGCTCTCAGTCTGGCGCTTTTGGCGTTCGCGGGCCCTGTCGCCGCCGATCATTCCGGTCACGACAAAACCGAAAACCATACCCACGACCACGGCGCGGTCAAAACCGAAGACCATTCGGCAGGCCACGACGATCACAGCGCAGGCCACGACGCGAC
Source organism: Roseovarius sp. MBR-51 (assembly GCF_053628575.1). Taxonomy (NCBI): domain Bacteria; kingdom Pseudomonadati; phylum Pseudomonadota; class Alphaproteobacteria; order Rhodobacterales; family Roseobacteraceae; genus Roseovarius; species Roseovarius sp. MBR-51. The sequence continues at coordinate 151,259 of NZ_JBRJGQ010000005.1, read as the reverse complement.
AGCCGGTCACGACATGACTGCCGGCCACGACGCGACGGCAGGCCACGGCGACCACGACCATGCCGCAGAAGCGCACCGCATGCCCGACCATCTTGGCATGGACGATGGCAACACCCTCGGCATAGCGATGAGCCCGGATGGTTTCCAATACAAGCGCAGTTTTCAGGACTATCAGATGCCCGCCGTCACCCTGCGCAACAAAACCGCGCAAAAGGTGAACTTTGCGGATCTGATGGCGTTTGATGGTCCGGTCCTGCTCAACTTCACAGAACGTGCCCTTTGTGACCGGCAGCTTTTCCACCGTCGGCGACAGCGCCGTGCCCAACCAACCCTTTCAGACCATCCAACGTCAGGATGTTGGCCTGACACTCACGGTCACGCCACAGATCACCCGCGACAAGACGGTGCGTTTGGAGATTAACCAAGAGGTATCCAACCTCACGAACGCAGCCTCCGCTGCGGGGGGCGAGATCACGTCGAAGCGACAGCTTTCGACCAATGTGCTGGTGCGCGATGGGCATGTGATCATGTTGGGCGGCTTGTTGGAAAATGGCTCCGGCTCGGTCAATCAGCGCGTGCCGGGCCTGAGCGAACTGCCGCTTTTGGGCCGGCTGTTCAAGGGGCGTTCGGTTAACGAGAACCAGCGTATTCTACTGGTGATGCTGCGCCCGCGCATCCTGTCCAGTGACGACGAGGCGCGCGAACTGACCAAGCGTCTGGCGCGCGAGGCCAAGCGCGCCGCTGATTACATCGCCCCCGCTGATGATGGCACCTATCCGCGCGTCCCCGATTCGAGCTTTCCCTTTGATGGCGCCAATCTCAACCAGCCCTTCGATGCCGATTTCATCGACAGCGCGGCTCAAACCCGGCGTTTTCCCCCCCTGCCATCGGCCCTGACATTCGCGGATAGATAGAGCATGACCGCGCCGCTCCTGCCCTTCACCCTTGCCCGTGATCAACAGATCCTGGTCGAGGGCGACCGGCTCCTGATCGGTCCCGGCGCAACCGCGCTCGGCCTGCGCGAGGCCCGCCGCCGCGCGGGCCAACCGCTTGTGACAGAGCCGCTCTCGTCCGAGGCGTTTCAGGCCCGTCTGGCCATGCTCTATCAGGACGGCACAAGTTCTGAGACCGGCACCGACGATCTCGCCTTCGATCTCGAAGAGGGGTCAGGCAGTGGGCGCGGCCCGCGCGACCTGCTCGAAGATGGCGAAGAAGCGCCGGTCATCCAGCTAGTGAACCAGCTCTTGCGCCGCGCCGTGCGCGCCGGGGCCTCTGACCTCCATGTTGAACCACATGAAACCGGCCTGCGCGCGCGGATGCGCGTGGACGGCATGTTGCAATCTGTGCTCGACCGGAATGATTTGCCGGTGCGCCGCGTGGTCTCGCGGCTCAAGGTCATGGCAGGACTGGATATTTCCGAAACGCGGCTGCCGCAGGACGGCCATATCTCGCTCCGCTTGGGTGGGCGCGCCATCGACGTGCGTGTCTCGACCCTGCCCGGAAACTATGGCGAGCGGGTCGTGATGCGGGTGCTTGACCGCTCTGCCGGCCTCATGCCGCTCGACCAACTTGGCCTGCGCGCCGATCAAATCGAGGTGCTCGAGCGAATGGCCGCGCGGCCCAATGGCATCATCCTCGCCACCGGCCCCACCGGCTCGGGCAAGACCACGACGCTCTATTCCCTCCTGCAACTCGCCAATGACGAGATCCGCAATATCCTCACCGCCGAGGACCCGATCGAATACGACCTCCCCGGCATCAGCCAGAGCCAGATCAACGCCGAGATTGGCATGACCTTTGCCGCCGGTCTGCGCGCCGCTCTGCGCCAAGACCCCGACATCATCCTCGTGGGCGAAATCCGCGATCAGGAAACCGCCAGCGTCGCGGCTCAGGCCTCGCTCACCGGGCACTTGGTGTTCTCCTCGCTGCACGCCAACGGCTCTGTCGGCGCGGTGGTGCGCCTGCGCGATCTGGGGCTGGATGATTTCCTCATCGCCGCCACCCTGCGCGGTGTCATCGCCCAACGCCTCCTGCGTCAGCTTTGCACCACCTGCCGCCGCGCGGCCCCCCCCACGCCTGAGGAGGCCGCGCATTTTGCAACCGCCGGCATGGCCATCCCCGAGGTGGTGCATCACCCCGTTGGCTGCACCACCTGCAACGGCACCGGCTATGCGGGGCGCGTCGGCGTGTTTGAGATCCTCGAAGTGTCCGAAACCCTACGCGCCGCCATCGACAAGGGTCAGTCCGAGATGGAGATGAAGCGTGTCGCGCTCGCCCCGGATCAGACCCTCTTTGGCCAATCCCTGCATCAGGTCTCGGTCGGCAGAACCAGCCTCGCCGAGGCGTTGCGCGTGGTGGGCGACGCGCTGTGAGGGCCTTTGCCTACACCGCCTTCAACGCCGACGGTCAGCGCAAGCGTGGCACTCTGGTGGCCGAGAGCGAGGCACAGGCCGCCGACATCCTGCGCGGTCAGGGCCTCTTTGCCGAGGATATCACCGCCAAACGGCAGGGCGGCGGGCTGACCCTTGCGCGCAGCCGCCGCACCCGGCTCAACGCCGATATGCGCGCGGTCTTCACCCGCCAGATGGCGGTGCTCCTGTCCTCTGACCTCTCCGCCGAAATGTCGCTGGAAACCATCCGCTCCTCCGGCACCTCGCCGGTGATCGAGGCGGCAGCGGCCGAGGCCAAGGCAGCCTTGATGGACGGCCAGCCGCTTTCGGTCTCGCTCGACAAGGCCAACGCGGGCTTTCCCCGCTTCTACATCGCGGCGGTGCGCGCGGGCGAAACCTCGGGCGACGTGGCGGCGGTGTTCGAAGGGCTGGCCGAGTATCTCGAAACCGTCGGTGCCGACCGCGCGCAACTGGCCACCGCCTTGATCTACCCGGCCTTTGTGGCCGCTGTGTCGCTCTTGGTCTGCGGCATCCTGATGGTCAACGTCGCCCCCGAGATTGCCGCGATGTTCGCGGTCTCTGGCCGCGAATTGCCCCCCCTGACCCAAGTCGTCATGGCGATCAGCGATTGGATTCAGGCGCATTGGATTGCCCTCGCCATCGGCATCGCCGCCAGCATCACCGGCCTTGTCTTTGCTCTGCGCGTTCCTGCCGTGCTCGACCGTTGGCATGGCATTGCCCTCTCGCTGCCGGTCATTGGCCGTCTTCTGCGCCTCTCGGCGGCGGCGCAGTACTTGCGCACGCTGGCGCTGGTGATCTCCAGCCGCCAGACCGTTGTCGATGCCGTGACCTCTGCCAGCGACGTGCTGGTGATCCGCCGTTTCCGCGCCGAAGCGCTCGATCTGGCCGAGGCGGTGCGTTCGGGCGAAAGTCTCAGTCAGGGTCTCACCCGCATGAGCCTCATCCCCCCCGTCTGCCGCCAACTCATTGACGCCGGCGAGAAATCCGCCCGTCTTGGCCGCATGACCGAACGCGCGGCGGTGCTGGTGGAAACCTGGCTCACCAATGAACGCAAGCGCGTCTCGGCGCTGATAGACCCACTCTTGATGATGATCGTGGGGGCGCTTGTCTTGGTGATTGTTCTGGCGATCCTCTTGCCGATCTTTGATCTGCAGGCGACCGTCGGCTAAGTCATACCGGTTGGCCAGGAGGGGGCGGGTTTTGTGCTGAAGGGGCCATTTGCCCCAATCTCCAAAGCGCGGAGTCAAGGCGCGGCACGCGCCGCCGCGCAGCGGTCATGCCGAAGGCATGCCTCCGGCATGACCCGCCCCGTCGCACCGTAGGTGCGCCACTTTAACTCGGCACGCCTCTGGCGTGACGGGCGGGCGCTTTTGCAACGGTGCAGTCTCTTGAAATCGCGGGAGTGTTTGGCAGATATAAAGTGCCAGCCGACCAAGTCGCAACGCCCACCCGGCGGACGGGCACCGCGCGTCTCACCAGTTAAGGCCAACGTCCCCTTCAGGCCACATCGCAACGCTCCCCTATTCTACCCCACGCGATACGGCAACACACCGCGTTCGTCCGGTGTCACCTGCAACCGCCGCTCCAGCGGCGGGACCGAGCGTTGGTGACACTCCGCCCGCTCGCAAATCCGGCACGAAATGCCGATCGGCTCGAAGGCCCGCGCATGGCTCACATCCAGATCATCCGCATAAACCAGATCGCCCGCGTGTTTCACCTCGCAACCAAGGCTGATCGCAAACCGTCGCACTGGCGCGCCGAAACTGCCCCCAGGTTTGCTCACGTCACGTGCGAGGCTGATATAGCGCACCCCGTCCGGCGTCTCGGCCAATTGCCGCAGAAACCGTCCCGGCGTTTCAAACGCGCGATGCACATTCCAGAGCGGACAGGCCCCGCCAAATCGCGCGAATTGCAATCGCGTCGCCGAATGCCGTTTGGTGATTGTTCCGGCCTGGTCGACCCGCACGAAAAAGAACGGAATGCCCTTGGCCCCTGGACGTTGCAGGGTCGAGAGGCGATGACAAACCTGCTCGATTGACGCGCCAAACCGGTTGGCGAGCACCTCCAGATCGTGCCGCACCTCTTGAGCTGCGGACAGAAACCGGCCATAGGGCATCATGGCTGCCCCGGCGAAGTAATTCGCCAACCCGATCTTGGCAATCGAGCGCGCCGCCTCGGACTGAAACCGCGCAAAATCCAGAGTGGCTTCGAGGAGTTGGTCTTGCGTCACAAGGGCCAATTGCAACAAGAGTTGAAACCGGCGGCTCTCTGGCGCCGCGCGGGACGACAGCGTGAGAATCCCGGCATCGCGGTCGTAATGCCGCAACTGCGCTGTATCGGCCTCGACCACGGTGATCCCTAGCCCCGCCAGCCGTGCCGCAGCCAATTCGGAAATCCCCTGCCGCTCGCCGCCCTCGGCAAAGCGTTCGGCGGCATGATCCACCGCATCTATGTAATTGTCGCAGTAATGAAAGAAATCGCGGACTTCGTCCCAGGGGCTCGATTGGCTGCGCGCATCCTCGCGCCCCAAGGCCTCGTCGAGCGAGGCCAGCCGCTCGTGGGTTTGACGATAGGCGCTGTGCAATTCCAGAAATGCCCGCGCCAGCGCCGGGGCGTTCGACGCCGTCAGCCGCAGATCGGCCAAGGGGGGTGGATCGTCGCCAAACACCGGATCGGCCAGCGCCTCGCGCATGTCGCTCACCATCCGCTCGGCATCGCCCGTGCTCAACTCCGTCACGTCGAAACCGAATTCCTGCGCCAGCGCCAGAACCACCGTCGTGCTCAGGGGACGATTGTTGTTCTCCATCTGGTTCAGATAGGGGAGCGACACGCCCAGTTTGCCCGCGAAATCTTTCTGCGTCAGGCCCAGCCGCTGCCGCGTCTCGCGCAGCTTGGCCCCGGCATAGAGTTTCTGCGTCGCCATTGCTCGATCCCACCCGTTTTGCAGTTTCGCATACGGCAATGAGTATCTTTGCAAATTCATGCAGGCAAGCCCTTGCCGCGCGCGCCCCCATAGACACCGCGGCCACAACCGCTAAGCTGAGACACAGAGTCATCGCCATCAGGAGCGCGCGCAGATGCCAGACCCGGCGATCCTTCTTGAATGGGCCGGCTTTGCCGCCCGTTGGTTGCATGTCATCACCGCTATGGCGTGGATTGGCACGTCGTTCTATTTCATTGCGCTCGATCTTGGGTTGCGGCGCGCCCCGGATTTGCCAAATGGCGCGCAGGGCGAGGAATGGCAGGTGCATGGCGGCGGCTTTTATCATATCCGCAAATATCTCGTGGCACCGCCGCAGATGCCCGACCACCTCACCTGGTTCAAATGGGAGAGTTACGCCACCTGGCTCTCGGGTGCGGTCCTCCTCATGCTCGTCTATTGGGTCGGGGCGGAACTCTACCTGCTCGCCCCCGAGAGCCCGCTCAGTACGGGGCAGGGCATCGCCGTCTCGGCGGCGTCGCTGGGTGTCGGTTGGCTGATCTATGACCGGCTTTGTAAATCCGGGCTTGCCGCGCGCCCCACCCTGCTCATGCTGCTCCTTTTCGCACTGCTCACCGGCATGGGGTGGGCCTATACGCAGGTTTTCACCGGGCGCGCGATGATGTTGCATTTGGGTGCCTTCACGGCCACGATCATGACCGCCAATGTGTTCCTCATCATCATGCCAAATCAGCGCATCGTGGTGGCCGACCTGCGCGCCGGGCGCAGGCCCGAGGCGCGCTATGGCCAGATCGCAAAACTGCGTTCGACCCATAACAATTACCTTACCCTGCCTGTCATCTTCCTGATGCTCTCCAACCATTACCCGCTCGCCTTTGCCACGGGCTACAACTGGCTCATCGCGGCCCTTGTCTTCCTGATGGGCGTCACCATCCGGCATTTCTTCAACACGCTGCACGCCCGGCGCGGCCCCCCTTGGTGGACATGGGGGCTGACCGCACTGATCTTCGCCGCCATCGTCTGGCTGTCTGCGCTTGGCGGCCCGACGCCCGCCGATACCGCCCCCGAAACCACACGCCTCAGCCCTGCCCAGACCCGCCTGACCGAGGCCCCCGGCTTTGACACCGTGCAGGAAATTGTCGCCCTGCGCTGTGCCATGTGCCACGCGGCCGAACCGCTCTGGCCCGGAATGATCCACGCGCCCAAGGGCGTGATTCTCGAAACGCCCGTCGACCTCGCCCGGCAGGCCCGCGCCCTTTACCTGCATGCCGGTCTCTCCCACGCTATGCCGCCCGCCAATCTCACTGCGATGGAACTGGCAGAGCGCGCCACCCTCATCGCTTGGTACCGGGCGGGCCGTGCCGTACCCTAGCCTCATAGCGTGCCGAATCGAGTCCCGCCTTCAACCAGCTTATTTCCCGCAGTCGCGCCTGCGTCATCAACTCGTGATGTTCCATGCGCGCCTGATCCGCCTTCTCCAAGGCCTCGAGATCGCTGACCGAGACAATGCCCGCCACCCGCACCCCGTTGCGCAGCACCATCACCCTTCGTCCGCCCGCCGCCAGATGATCCACAACCCGCCGCAGACGGACCCGCAACCGGTGAATCGGCATCTCGTCATACATTGCCCGCCTCATGTCTTGCCCGATGAGGCGAGCCTGACAGACGCCGGTTAAGAAATCGTTGCCGCCACCGATCGGCCGGGACAAAACCGATGCGAGACCTTACAAAATCACCTCTAGAACCTTACAAAGGTTACAACCGATCTCACCCCGGAGCGCACCGCATGAAAATCGCCACCGCCGCCTATCCGCTCGACGCACTCACCTCTTGGGCCGAGTATCGCCGCAAACTCACCGATTGGGTGGCCGAGGCGGCCGGGCAGGGGGCGGATCTTGCCGTCTTTCCTGAATATGGCACGATGGAATTGGCCATGCTCGCGGGGGCCGAGGCCGCAGGCGATCTGGAACGCTCTTTGCACGCTGTTTCTGACGTTATGTCAGAGGCTTACGATCTGCACGCAGAGCTTGCAACCAAGCATGATCTACACATTTTGGGCGCGTCTGCCCCCGTGTTCGACCCGGATTTGGGAGCACGCCCAGTGAATCGCGCCATGCTCTTTACCCCCACCGGCGCGCGCGCCGCACAGGACAAACAGATCATGACCCGCTTCGAGCGCGAGGAATGGCATGTTGCGTCCGGCGGCCCTCTGCGCCTCTTCGACACAAGCCTGGGCAAGATCGGTATCCTGATCTGTTACGACAGCGAATTTCCTTTGCTGGGCAAGGCTTTGGCCGATGCTGACCTGATCCTCGTGCCTTCCTGCACCGAGGCTCTGACCGGCTATTCCCGCGTCCGGATCGGGGCCATGGCCCGCGCGCTTGAAATGCAATGCGTGGCGGTGATGGCCTCGACCGTCGGCACGGCGGCGTGGTCCCCGGCAGTGGACACCAATTGTGGTATGGGTGGCGTCTTTGGTCCACCAGATACAGGCTTCCCACCCACTGGCGTCCTTGCCGAAGGCACGCTCAACCGCCCCGGCTGGACCTATGCCGAGGTCGATCTGGACCGCATCGCCCATGTCCGCGCCGACGGGGTCGTCCTCAACCGTCGCCATTGGGACGATCAACAGGGGCGCGACGTCACGGTCACATCTGAACGTCTGCGGTGATTAGACCCTTGAAAACCGCGCAAAACAGGCGCATTTACTAGCGCGTTCCGCAAAACGGCGGGGCGCCATATCAAGGAGAGACCATGGCCAAGGAAGACACGCTCGAATTTCCCGGTGTCGTCAAGGAACTCCTGCCCAACGCGACATTCAGGGTCGAGCTTGAAAACGGCCATGAGATCATCGCACATACGGCAGGTAAAATGCGCAAGAACCGCATCCGCGTTCTTGCAGGCGACAAAGTTCAGGTGGAAATGACCCCCTACGATCTGACCAAGGGTCGGATCAACTATCGCTTCAAGTAAGTTTGGCGCGCAGCCCCGAGTATGTTCAGGCGTTTCGGGCGGCCTCCAAAGAGGCGGTCTCTTATGTGCATGAATTAGCTCAGGAAATGAACGATCCGCATGCTAAGGCGATCCTCGATGCTGCCGCCTTTTCCTTGGGTTTGCGCCTGCGCGAACGCGCCGCCATGATGCAAGATGAGGCAAAGTCGGAATGAAACTGATCCTCGGATCTGGCAGCCCGCGCCGCCGCGATCTATTGGCGCAGATCGGGGTGGTGGCGGATGACATCCGCCCGCCCGAGATCGACGAAACCCCCGCCAAGGCCGAATTGCCCCGCCCCTACTGCGCCCGTATGGCGCGGCAAAAGGTATGGGCGGTTTCGGCGGATGAGGGCGATATTGTGCTCTGCGCCGACACCACCGTGGCGCTTGGTCGCCGCATTCTTGGCAAGCCGCAAGATGTTGGCGAAGCGGCACAATTCCTGCTCGCCCTCTCCGGTCGGCGACACCGTGTGGTTACCGCAGTCGCCGTCCGGCGTGGCGCGCGGATATGGGAGCGCGATGTCGTGACCACCGTGCAGATGAAGCGCCTCTCGGATGAGGACCTCAACGCCTACCTTGCCACGAATGACTGGCAGGGCAAGGCCGGCGGCTACGCCATCCAAGGCCCCGCAGGAGCGCTAATTCCCTGGATTCAGGGCTCTTTCACCGCCGTCGTCGGCCTGCCTCTGGCCGAGACCGCAGGCCTCTTGCGCGCCGCAGGCTACCCTCTCTGGAAGGACACCCCATGACCCTGCGCACCATCGCGCTCGACCATCTGAACGGCGCCGAGGCCGCGGCCCTGTTGGTCGGCGGGCGGCTTGAGGATCTGCTGATCGACTCGGATCAACCGCGCCCCGGTGCCATCTATCGCGCCATCGCCGACCGGCCCGTCAAAGGCCAGGGCGGCATGTTCCTGCGTACCCCGGATGGGTCCGCTTTCCTGCGCCAGATCAAAGGCTTGGCCCCGGGTCAACCGCTGCTGGTGCAAGTCACGGGCTATGCCGAACCGGGCAAGGCGCTGCCTGTGACAAGCAATATTCTCTTCAAGAGCCGTTACGCAATCGTCACCCCTGACGCGCCGGGTCTCAATATCTCTCGTTCGATTAAGGACGAGGACCTGCGCGATTCTCTCCTCGAAATTGCCCACGCGGAGATGGGGCAGAGCACGATGGGCCTGATCTTGCGCTCCTCATGTGAAACAGCCCAAGCCTCTGATATAGCCGAGGATATTCGCGCAATGTGCGAGCTGGCCGAAGCCGTTCTGGCCGATGCTACAGGGTCCGAGCCTGAGACCCTGACCGAAGGCGATGGCCCCCATACCCTTGCGTGGCGCGACTGGGTGGCTCCCGCCGATGTGATGACCACCCCCGGCTCCTTCGCAACAACTGGCGTGCTCGACCAGATTGGGGCACTCAGTGACCCTCAGGTGCCCCTGCCTGGCGGCGGATCATATTATATCGAGCCTACCCGGGCGCTTGTGGCTGTAGATGTCAATACTGGCGGTGACGCCAGTCTTGCGGCGGGGCTCAAGGCCAACATCGCCTTGGCCCGCGATCTTCCGCGCCAGTTGCGCCTGCGGGGCTTGGGCGGGCAGATCACTCTTGATCTTGCGCCAATGCCCAAAAAAGACCGCCGCACCTTCGAATCCGCTCTGCGCGCCACGTTTCGTCAGGATGCGACGGAAACCGCCCTTGTGGGCTGGACACCTCTGGGGCACTTTGAGTTGCAACGCAAACGTGACCGCCTGCCTCTGACTGACCTATTCAAATGACTTGTCCGATCTGCCAGAAAAAGACTGACCACGCCTACCGCCCCTTCTGCTCGCGGCGCTGTGCTGACATTGATCTGGGTAAATGGTTTGCGGGCGATTATGCTGTTCCCTCCACAGAGCCCCCTGATCTGGAAGAGGCCATCGACGCCTTGGAGCAAGAGCTGCAAAAACCCCATTGAATTTTGCTCATACCCTCTGGACACCCCGCGCGCGCTCGCCTAGAACGCATCCACCCGAAGGCCAAGCCTTCTCCCATGCCCGGGTAGCTCAGGGGTAGAGCAGTGGATTGAAAATCCTCGTGTCGGTGGTTCGATTCCGCCCCCGGGCACCATTTTAAATAAATTAAAACATACACTTACGTGCCATGAAGTTATCTCTGGATATCTGGTGACTATACCTGGGGTATCAATGGGGTATCATTCATACAGGCACTTTCGACCATAAATTCTTTCTTCGGGGCATTCAGATGAATGTGCCCAAAAAATCAGACCCTTGCACGATAAGACGTTGGTTCGAGTTTCAGTGTCTCGGAGAGGCGACCTGAAAGCGTAAAGAACCGAGGTTTGTCTGGGAAATTGAACACCCGAACCAGATGGTAGGATTGTGCCTTTTCCTCGGATACAGCAACTTCATTGTTTGACACATAAAAGGCGGTCGCCAGCCCGCCTGTGGTAGTCTTAACCTCGAGAAACAATTCGTTCCCTTCGAGGTCAAATGATCTGATGTCATACCCTAGGCCATCGCCTAGCTCCTTTGATACCCACCGAACTCGCTTTGCAAGATCCGCCATTCCGGCGGCCGTGAGTTTGTGTACTTCATATTGAAATACAAAGAACTATCCGGCTTCTCCCAGTTTTCGATTGCGTACCTCCTTCTCCGCGAAATCTGACTGTGTGACGCGGGGCTTCCCATTTTTCTTCGCCCTTTCCGGTGTCTGACTGGCTAACGGGGCCGCTACGGATATCTCGTCGAATTCGCGCTCAACCGACGCCCTAAGAAACTCCTCAGAGGGCAATTCCACTTGCTGTCTGGCCTTCTTTTTGACTAACTTGTTGGGTTCCGCTTCCGTAATGCCCCCGGCATCCGCTTCCTTTACTACTTTGGGCTGATCTTTTACCTCTTCCACTTCAAAATTTTCGGCGGAGGTGTCAGCAGTGGCGACTCCGCGTATTTCATGGTGTGAGGTAATCCAGATTGGTGGAGCGTGACGAAGCACTCGGCACTACGTCACGCCTCAGTGGACGTAAGGGGTCAAGCCACAACGAGATTTACATCCTCCAGCGCGGGGGTCATTATCAACTCTGATTATTCCAGGCTTGCCGCGCCACTCGATGATGCGGTTCAGGCTGCGAATGACCCGTTCGGCGGGTAGCGAGAAATCAACCTCGATCCCCAGTCCCTCGCGGTTGAAGTCATCCAGCACGTTCAGCAGGCGGAACGCACGGCCGTCACCCAATCTGTCGGCCATGAAGTCCATCGACCACGTCACATTCGGCGCGTCCGGCACCGCCAGCACCTCAGGCTTCTCCCGCTGCAACCGCTTCCGAGGTTTGATGCGCAGGTTCAGCTCAAGCGCGCAGTAGATCCGATACACCCGCTTGTGGTTCCATGGATGCCCTTTCACGTTGCGCAGATGCAAAAAACATAGACCAAACCCCCATGCTCTACGTGCATCGATCAGCCCGACCAGCAGGTCGGAGATCACCTCGTTCTCGTCCTTCAGTTTCGGGCTGTAGCGATAGCAGGTCTCGCTGACGCCAAACGCCCGACATGCCAGCGCAATGCTGACGCCTCGTCGTACCACCGCTTTCTCGGCCATCTCCCGGCGCTGAGATGACCATACATTTTTCCAAGGGCTTCCTTGAGCAGATCGTTCTGCATGCTCAGATCCGCATACATTCGCCTCAGGCGACGGTTCTCGTCCTCGATCGCCTTCATCTGGCTGACCATTGATGCATCCATCCCGCCATACTTGGCCCGCCATTTGTAGAAAGATGCATCACTCATGCCATGCTCTCGGCACAACTGAGCCACCGGCACGCCGCCCTCGGCCTGGCGCAGGATCGCCATGATCTGCGCTTCACTGTATCTGCTTGTCTTCATTCGAAATCTCCTCGTTCATCTTGCCGAGAAAATTCTACTTATCCAGCCCCTTACTTACGGGGGGATTACCCTCTATCGGCCAGAGCCGCCACGATGAAGGGACATACCTGCACCTAATTCGGGTTCGCGTGGGATTGCCTTTCGCGGAGGACTGCCCTTTAGTCGGGCAAATTTGTACGCTGCGAAAAGTCGCATCACTCAGACCGAAAGGAAGACACTCATGTCGCGAACGGTAATTATCGAAAAGGCAGGCGGAGCCGAGGAGTTGAAGCTCGTTGACCTTGAGGTCGGCGAACCGGGGCAGGGTGAGATTCGTATCCGGCATATGGCTTGTGGGTTGAATTTCATTGACGTCTATCAGCGCACAGGCCTCTATCCTCTGACCTATCCACATGCATTGGGTATGGAGGCGGCAGGTGTTGTCGAGGCAGTGGGCGAGGGGGTTACCCATCTGAAACCCGGCGACCGCGCCGCCTATGCGGCGACCCCGCCGGGTGCTTACGCCGAGGCGCGGGTGATGCCCGCGTCGCAGGTTTGTCCGCTGCCCGATGGCATTTCCTTTGAGGATGCGGCCTCAATCATGTTGCAGGGGATGACGGTCGAATATCTCTTTCACCGGGTTTGGCCGCTCGAGGCGGGGCAAACCGTGCTGTTCCATGCCGCCGCCGGGGGTGTCGGGCTCTTGGCCTGCCAATGGGCGCGCTCGGAGGGGATCACTCTGATCGGGACAGCGGGCACGGATGAGAAGTGCAAACTTGCGCTGGAAAACGGTGCCTCCGCCTGCATCAATTATCGCGATCGAGATTTCGTGTCCGAGGTCAAGACGTTGACTGATGGCAAGGGCGTGGACGTTGTGATGGACGGGGTGGGCAAAGATACGTTCAACCTCTCGCTCGATTGTCTCAAGCCCTTGGGAATGATGATGTCCTTTGGCAATGCTTCTGGCCCGGTCGAACCGGTGAGCCTGCTAACGCTGGCGGCCAAGGGATCGCTCAAGCTGACGCGCACGACGCTGTTCACCTTTCTTGCCGATCACGCCCGCTGTCAGGACATGGCGCGGCACCTCTTCGACAAGGTCGAGAGTGGCGCGGTAAAGGTCAATATCGGCCAGCGGTTCCCGCTTGATCAGGTCGCAGAGGCGCATCGCGCGCTGGAAGGGCGGAAAACGACCGGATCGACGATCTTGACGCTATGAGACGTAACGGTCCTGTCTCCTCTATCGGAGTCAAAGGGGCGAGGGCGGATCAGCGTCCTCGCTCTGTTATCGTGGGCGGCGCCCCTACACGGTGATTGCATAATATTGCTCCCCTTGCGAACAGGTCTGGCCCTCGCTCAGCCGTGATCTGCGCATGGCTTGACGCATGCCGGGCAGAAGCATAGCGTCTGGCCACAACAACGGCCCGGGAACCGGGTGATACACAGGGAGTGGACTATGAGAAAGCTGTTGGGAACCGTCCTGACCAGTGCAGCCTTTGCACTGGTTGGCACCGCCGGATTTGCAGAGACCTTGCGTCTTTTGACATGGGGGGGCTATGCACCCGAATCCGTGATTTCAGCATTCAAAGCTGAAACCGGCATTGATGTCGAAGTCACCTTGTCGAACAACGAGGACATGATTTCCAAGCTCCGCGCCACCGGCGGGGCTGGATTTGATCTTGCTCAGCCCAGTCAGGACCGCATCCTTGGGCCGCAACAGGAGTTCGGCATCTACAAGCCTCTCGATCTGAGCCAGATCGACGCCTCGCAATTCATCGGCGACCTCTATGACGCCTCGGTGGCCGCAACCACGGTCGATGGCGCGGCTTATGGCGTGGCGCATATCTGGGGCGTGTCTGGCTTTGCCGTGGATCGCTCTGTTGCAGGCGATATCAAGACCTATGCCGATCTATGCTCTGCCGATTATGCGGGCAAGATTTCCATGCGGACCAAGCGGATTGCCCTTCTGGGTTTTGCCTTTGCCGCCGGGGAAGACCCGTTCGCGGCCTATGCGGACCCCGCGAAATACGAGGAAATCATCACCGCCGCTGCAACAGCGATGAGTGAGTGCAAGGCCAATGTAAAAGCCTATTGGACCGGTGCTGACGACCTCTTGGCGATGATGCGCTCAGGCGAAGTCGTGGCCGCAGAGGCGTGGGATGCAACCGGGTTCAAGCTGAATGCAGAGGACCCGAAATGGAATTTCGTGGCCCCCTCGACCGGTGCCTTGGGCTGGATCGACACCTTTGTCATCCCCGCCAAGGGCGAGAATGATGCCGCAGCCTACAAATGGATCAACTTCGTGATGCGCCCTGATATCGCAGCGCAAATCGTCAATCAGGCGGGGTCGTTCTCGGCCTCCAAAGGCTCTGACGAGTTGGTCGATCCTGCGCTGCGCGCCGCCTATCAAGAGGCGTTCCCGCCCGAGGTGATTGCCAACATCAAGTGGTTCCCGCCGATTCCGGCAGGTCTTGAGGATATCGAGGGCCGTCTGCTGGATCAGATCGCGGCACAATAACTTCTAGGTGACGCGGTGGGTGAACCGCCGCGTCAACCCCGAAAGGTCAATAGACGTGGACAGCTTATCCGCCGATCTCGAATGCCGTAACCTGACCAAGCGGTTCGGCAGTTTCACGGCCGTAGACGATGTGTCCTTTGCAATCCCCAAGGGATCTTTCTTCTCCATCCTTGGCCCATCTGGCTGTGGTAAAACCACATTGCTACGGATGATGGCCGGGTTTGCGCGCCCCGATGCGGGCGACATCTTGATCAAGGGCGCCTCCGTTCTGGATACGCCGCCCAACCGGCGGCCCGTCAATCTTGTGTTTCAGCATCTGGCGCTTTTCCCGATGATGACCGTCGCCGAGAATATTGCTTATGGCCTGCGTCGTCGCGGCACGCCGCGTGCTGATATTGCCCGCGCGGTGGCGGATGTTCTGGACCGCGTCGGGCTGCCGGATGCCGGACCGAAGCAGATTGATCAGCTCTCGGGCGGACAAAAGCAACGGATCGCGATCGCGCGTGCCATGGTCCTGGACCCGGCGGTCTTGCTGTTGGATGAGCCGTTGGGCGCGCTGGATCTCAAGCTGCGCGAGCATATGAAGATTGAACTCAAGCAGTTGCAGCACGAGTTTGGCACGACCTTCGTCTATATCACTCATGACCAATCCGAAGCGATGATGATGTCGGACCGGGTGGCGGTGATGAACGCCGGGCGGTTCGAGCAGGTGGGCACGCCGGAAGAGCTGTATTTCCGCCCTCAGACCGCCTTTGTCGCCGGGTTCGTGGGCGATGCCAACAAACTGCGCGCCAAGGTGATCGCGACGGATGGCACAGGATGCAAGCTGGCCACCGATCAGGGCCTCACCTTGATCGCCGCCCCGCCACGGTCTGGCGCGGCGGAAGTGGGGGGCATGTTCGACATCTTTATCCGGCCTGAATCCATCGCAGTGGGGACAGCGGCACAGGACAGCACCAACAGGCTTGAGGCGGTGATCGAGGATGTGCTCTTTAACGGGGCGCAGAGTCGGATTTTGGCGCGCCTGCCGGGGGGCGATGTGATCGAGGCGCTCTTGCCGCAATCGGGCGAAGCAGAGCCATTGCGCCGCGGGGTCTCTGTGGCGCTCGGGCTTGGGCCGGGATCGGTCGTGTCCTTTGCGGCGGCGGGGGCGTGATGCGCGAAGGCAAGCTGGTCTTCTGGTTGCTCTTCGCGCCCTTCGCGGCGTGGATCGCGCTTTTGATCGTGATCCCGCATATCGACATGCTGATCCTGTCGCTGCGCGAAAAGGTGGCCCCGCGCGTCTATGAAACCGGCTTTCGCAACTATGCGGATTTCGCGGCCTCTTGGGTCTATCCTTGGACGCTGCTGCGCACGGTGGTCTTTTCTATTATCGCCACGGTCCTGACATTCCTCATCGGGTTCCCGGTGGCCTATTACATCGCCAAGATCGCACAGGGTCGCACGAAGGCGGCGCTCTTCATGCTGTGCCTCTTGCCGTTCTGGGTATCCGAGATTGTGCGGGTGTTCGGCTGGATGCTGCTCTTGCGTGAAACCGGACTGATTTCCAACGCCTTGCAAGGGCTGGGGATCATCTCGGGGCCGGTCGAGTTTCTCTATAATGACGCGGCCATCCTGATCGGCCTCGTCTACACTTCGATGCTCTTCATGATCGTGCCGCTGATTTCCACCATCGACGGGATGGATGATGCGCTGGTCGAGGCGGGTTATGATCTGGGCGGCAATGGCTGGACCGTGATGACACGGATCGTCATTCCCTATGCCATGCCTGGGATCATCGCGGGTTCTATCGTGGTGTTCATGCTGGCTCTGGGCAATTACCTGACTCCCACGCTGCTGGGCGGCAAAAGTGGACAGTGGTTCACCGCACAGATCTATTCGCAGTTCATCACGCGCTTTAACTGGGAGTTGGGTTCGGCCTTTGGCTTTATCCTCTTGGCCACGTCGAGCGCGCTTGTCTGGCTCTTGCTGCGCCTCTCGGGGCAGTCGCTCTCGAATACATTGGGGCGCTAGAATGCTCGCCTCTCTCCCCCGCTCGCCGCTCTTGCGCTTTGCCTATGCGGCCTATGTGGCGCTGTTTTTTGTCTATATGGCCCTGCCGCTGGCGGTGGTGGCGGTCTTTGCCTTCAACGACAGCCAGTTTCCCGGCCTGCCATGGGAAGGGTTCACGCTGGATTGGTTCATCGGGGCAGAGCAGCCCCGGCTTGGCCTGATCAACGACCGAAGGATCGTTGCCGGCTTTTTCAACTCGGCCTTCGTAGCGTTCTGGGTCACGGCCCTGTCGCTGACCGTGGCGACCACGACCGCGTTTCTCTTTGACCGCCACGAGTTCCGGTTCAAGGAATTCGCCTATCTCATGATGCTGGCACCGCTGGTCATTCCAGGGGTGATACTTGGTATTTCCATTCTTGTGTTTTCGTCGACGCTGGCAGAGGCGGTGAATAGCCTCACAGGTCTGGAGGTCGGGGCGCTGCGTCCGGGGCTGTTTCTGGTGATTCTCGGACAATTTTCATTCATCACCACCATTGCAACGCTGGTGATCGCCGCGCGGCTACGCCGTTTTGACCGCACTCTGGAAGAGGCGGCGCTGAACCTTGGGGCAACGCCGGCGGTGGTTTTTCGAACCATCACCCTTCCGTGGCTGCGACCTGCGCTCTTTGGGGCCGGGATTGTGGCCTTTTTGATTTCCTTCGAGAATTTCAACACCACGCTGATCCTCAACGGATCGAATGCGCCGCTGACGGTAACGATGTTCGACCGCATGCGCGAAGGTTCAACCCCGGTGCTCAACGCCGTGTCGGTGACACTGATGGTGGGATCGGGGCTCTTGGGCCTCTTGGGTATTCTCGTGCAAGGGCGCGCGGCAAAGCCGTAGCTGCCGCCATGCCGCGACGCGGCATTTTTTCTGCAATCGCAAATAAAATGGGCGGCGCGCCTGAGAACTGCCCAAAAAGCGGCAATCTTGGCGGGTTCGCCGCTATGCTGCACGCTCTCGCTAGAGCAATTCGCGCCAAATCTGTTTGCTTCCTCATGCCTGAAACGGCTCAGACCCTCGCAGGGCGGCGCCGGTCCAGACGGACCGCGCTCCTCTGTGGAGAGGTGCAAACAAAATGCTGCGTTGCCAAAATGACGGTGGGGGATCGGAATTGAACAACGCCACGACGCGCGCAGCCCGGACATGGGAGTTCCGTAAGAAATGACGACAAGAACATTTATGGCGAGCCTCGTTGCGACCACCGTTCTGGCGACGGCACCGGCGCTGGCTCAGGATTGCCCCGTCAAGGTGGGCGTGCTCCATTCGCTTTCGGGCACGATGGCAATCTCGGAAACCACGCTCAAGGACACGGTTCTGATGCTGGTCGAACAGCAAAACGCAAAGGGCGGGCTGCTGGGTTGCCCGATCGAGGCGGTCGTGGTCGATCCGGCCTCGGACTGGCCGCTCTTTGCGGAAAAGGCGCGCGAATTGCTGACCGTGAACGAGGTCGATGTGATTTTCGGTTCCTGGACCAGCGTGAGCCGCAAATCCGCCCTGCCGGTGCTGGAGGAACTGAACGGCCTCATGTTCTATCCAGTGCAGTACGAGGGCGAAGAATCCTCGAAGAATGTCTTCTACACCGGTGCCGCGCCCAACCAGCAGGCGATCCCGGCGGTGGATTATTTCATCGACGAACTGGGCGTCGAGAGCTTTGCGCTCTTGGGCACCGACTATGTCTATCCCCGCACCACCAACAACATTCTGGATGCTTACCTCAAATCCAAAGGCGTCGCGGCTGAGGATATCTTTGTCAACTACACGCCGTTCGGTCATTCCGACTGGGCGACCATCGTGGCGGATGTCGTAGCCTTGGGCGCAGGCGGCAAGAAGGTGGGCGTGATTTCCACGATCAACGGCGATGCCAATATCGGCTTTTACAAGGAACTGGCCGCCGCCGGTGTAAGCGCGGATGACATTCCGGTTGTCGCCTTCTCGGTTGGTGAAGAAGAGCTGTCGGGTCTGGATACCACCGAGCTCGTTGGGCATCTCGCGGCGTGGAATTACTTCCAATCCGCCGATACCGAGATCAACGCCGAGTTCGTCAAGGCGTGGAAGGCCTATGCCGGTGAAAACCGCGTGACCAACGACCCGATGGAGGCGCATTACATCGGCTTCAACATGTGGGTGAATGCGGTGACAGCGGCGGGAACCACCGATGTGGACGCCGTGCGCACCGCGATGTGGGGGCAAGAATTCCCCAACCTCACGGGCGGCACGGCTGTCATGCTGCCCAACCATCACCTGACTAAGCCGGTGCTGATCGGCGAAATCCGGGCTGATGGACAGTTTGACATTATCAGCCAGACAACAGAGGTGCCGGGCGATGCCTGGACCGATTATCTGCCCGAGAGCGCGCCGCTAACGAGCGATTGGAAGGATCTGGGCTGCGGTATGTACAATACCGAAACCAAGACCTGCGTGCAGATGACCTCGAACTACTGACGCGGACCGGGCGCGCAGGGCGGATGCCGCTGCGCGCCTCTCCTCCCCAGCAAGGCCTTCATCCAGATGCGTTCGATCCCTTCCCTCGCCCGGCTTGCGGCGACTGTGCTGGCCATTGTCCTTATGTCCCTGCTGCGGCCCGTCGTGGCACTGGCGCAAGAGGGGTTGCAGCCGCTCTTGCAAGAGTATCAGGCCGACATCGCAAAGCCGTCGCGAAGCACAGTCGAGCGGGTGTTAGGCGCACTGATGGCCGCCGGCCGGCCCGGCACCGCAGACTTCTTGCTGCGCTGGCAGGATCGTGGGGTCTATGAGCGGCCCAGTGATGGGCAGTTTTTCTACGCTGAAGAGACAGCCGGCGCGCTGCGGCTGATCGACATCGACAGCGGCGCGGCGGTGGCCGAGGTCAGCAGCCGCGAAGTCAATCAGATCCGTCCCAATTCCGGGGTGCGCGGGGTGATTGCAGCGGCGCTGGTGCCCTATGAATTGAACGCCCCCGATCCGGCGCGGCGGGCGGCGGCGCTGGATGCGATTGCCCGCAGCGGTGAGGCAAGCCAGATCGACCCGCTCAGCCAGTCCATCGAGACAGAGAGTGATCCCGCGCTGAAAGCGCGCAAAGAGCGGCTCTTGACCCTGTTGACGGCGCAGTTCGCATCGGCGCTGCCCTACCGCCTCGCGGCGATCGACGGATTGGCCGGGGATACCAGCATCGAGGCGCGCAGCGTGCTCAACCAGTTGACCGCGCGGGTGCCGGGGGTGGGCACCGCCCTGCCAACGGGGGCCAACATTGCGAACGTGCTCGAGGTTGGCGCAGATATTTCCGAGGTTGAGGCCTATGACCGGCTGGTGGCCGCCAATCTTGCGCCCCCCCGTCAGAGTGCCACGGACCGCCGCGACGTGCTGGCACAGCATATCGTCGATGGGGCGGTGGGCGGCGTGCCCTTGCATCTGCTCAACACCGATGCCGCTCGCGCCCGCGCCTACGAGGCACTAGAGGCCGCGGGCACCGTGCCGCCGCGCGCCGCTGAGGATGAGGTGGCGCGTGCCGTGGCGGCGCATGTGTTCTACGAGGTCTATACCGAACCCAACCCCGAGGTAACGACCGCCGCCGAAGATGCACTCTCTGCCACCTCGCGGGCGCTCGGCCTCTATCAAACACTGGATCTGGTGCTCGATGGGCTATCGCTCGCGTCGATCTTTTTCCTTGCGGCCATCGGTCTTGCCATCACCTTTGGGGTGATGGGCGTGATCAATATGGCGCATGGCGAGTTCATCATGATGGGGGCTTATACCGGCTATGTGGTTCAGCTTTTCATCCCCGACTACACTGTAAGCCTGATCGTCGCCCTGCCGCTGGCCTTTGTCGTGACCTTTGGTGCGGGCGTGGCGATGGAGCGGCTGGTGATCCGGCATCTCTATACCCGGCCGCTGGAAACGCTGCTCGCGACCTTTGGCATCTCGATTGCCTTGCAACAACTGGCCAAAAACATCTTTGGCACGCAGGCGCGCCCGCTGACCGCGCCCGACTGGCTGAGCGGCGCGCTGACGCTGAATGACATCGTGAGCATCAGCAATATCCGGGTGGCGATCTTTGTTCTCGCCCTCATCTTTCTGGCGCTTTTGCTCTTTATCCTCAAGCGCACAA
Organism: Roseovarius sp. MBR-51; assembly: GCF_053628575.1. Lineage (NCBI taxonomy): Bacteria > Pseudomonadati > Pseudomonadota > Alphaproteobacteria > Rhodobacterales > Roseobacteraceae > Roseovarius > Roseovarius sp. MBR-51. The sequence continues at coordinate 130,427 of NZ_JBRJGQ010000005.1, read as the reverse complement.
GGCTGGGGCTTGAGGTGCGGGCTGTCACGCAAAATCCCGGCATGGCGGCCAGCATGGGCATCGACCCGGACCGCATCAACATGCTGACCTTTGGTCTTGGCTCGGGCATCGCGGGCATCGCGGGCGTGGCGATTGGCCTCTATGCACAAGTCACCTCCGAGATGGGGGCCAATTACATCGTCCAGAGTTTCATGACCGTTGTCGTGGGCGGCGTCGGTAATGTCTGGGGAACATTGGCGGGGGCCTCGCTCATCGGGTTCCTGCAAAAGGGGATCGAGTGGTTCAACCCCTCGAACACGCTGGCCGCTCAGACCTATATGATCCTCTTCATCATCCTTTTCATTCAATTCCGGCCCAAGGGCATCGTCGCCCTCAAGGGCCGCGCGGCGGGGGACTGAGCCATGAGCACACCCGAGATTGCCCCGCGCAGGCGGTTTCTGGCGGAAAATCCGTCGGTCCTGTGGTTCCTTGGCTGCCTCGCGCTCTTTACCTTGGGCGTGACGGTTCTGGCCGAAGGGTTTGGCCTTGCCCTGATTTCCACGTCAATGGTCAAGATTCTCGGCATGACGCTCTGCCTCTGTCTCATCGCCGTGGCGATGGATGTGGTCTGGGGCTATTGCGGTATCCTCAGCCTTGGGCATTTCGCCTTTTTCGGGCTTGGGGGGTATGCCATCGGCATGTGGCTGATGTATGCGCGCACCCAAGGGATCGTGATAGAGGCGCTCTCGGCAACGCCCATTCCGCCGACTGAGATCGAGATCGAGAATGCCATCGCCAGCCAGATTTTCGGCGTGGTGGGCAGCAATGAGCTGCCCTGGCTCTGGGGGTTTGCCCATAGTCTCACGCTGCAACTGATGATGGTGGTGCTGGTGCCGGGCCTCTTGGCGCTGGTCTTTGGCTGGCTGGCGTTCCGCAGCCGTGTCACGGGCGTCTACCTGTCCATTCTCACGCAGGCGATGACGTTGGCGCTGTCGCTCTACCTCTTTCAGAACGACACCGGGTTGCGCGGCAACAATGGCCTCTCGGGGTTGCAGAACATCCCCGGTCTCGACCATCTGCCGCAATCCACGCTGTCGCTGTGGTTCTTCTGGGCCTCTGCATTGGCACTGGGGCTGGGCTATCTGGTGTTTGCTTGGCTCGTGTCGGGCAAGTTCGGCTCGGTTATCCGCGCCATTCGCGATAATGAGGCGCGGGTGCGGTTTCTGGGCTATGATGTCGAAAGTTACAAACTGGTGATTTTCACCCTGACGGCGGTGGTCTCGGCTATCGCGGGGGCGCTCTATTACCCGCAGGCAGGCATCATCAACCCCGCCGAGATTGCGCCGATCGCCTCTATCTACCTCGCGGTCTGGGTCGCCATTGGAGGACGTGGGCGGCTCTATGGGGCCGTCATCGGCGCGGCGGTGGTCAGCCTTGCATCAAGCTGGTTCACCGGCGGAGGCGCGCCCAATATCAACCTCGGGGTCTACACGATCAACTGGACTGATTGGTGGCTGGTTCTGCTCGGTTTGGGCTTTGTCGCGGTCACGCTGTTTTTCCCGCGCGGTATCGGGGGGCTTTTTGACATGATCGTGAGAAAACCATGACCACACTTCTCGAAGTCTCGGGCGTTTCTGTCACCTTTGATGGGTTCCGTGCCATCAACAACCTGTCGATTCAGGTGGCAGAGCCCGAGTTGCGCGCTGTGATCGGGCCGAATGGCGCGGGCAAGACAACCTTTATGGACATCGTCACCGGCAAGACCCGGCCTGATGAGGGCCGGGTGATCTGGGGCGAAAAGAACGTCTCACTCTTGGGGTTGAGCGAGAGCCAGATTGCGCGGGCAGGCATTGGCCGCAAATTTCAGAAACCGACGGTCTTTGAGGCGCAGACCGTGCGTGAGAACCTCGCCATGGCACTCAAGGCCAAGCGTGGGCCGTTCGATGTGCTGTTCTATCGCCGCTCCAAGACCGCAACCGCCCGGATTGCCGAACTGGCCGAGGAAATCGGCCTCGCTGACGCGCTGCCGCGCCGCGCCGGAGAGTTGAGCCATGGGCAAAAACAATGGCTGGAAATTGGCATGCTCCTGGCTCAGGACCCGCGTCTATTGTTGGTGGACGAGCCTGCCGCAGGGATGACCCCGGCCGAGCGCGAACATACCACCGATATTCTCAAACGCGCGGCGGAAACCCGCGCTGTGGTGGTGATCGAGCATGACATGGAATTCATCCGCCGCCTTGGCTGCAAGGTGACGGTGCTGCACGAAGGCTCGGTTCTGGCCGAAGGCAGTCTGGATCATGTGACCCAGAACCAGCAGGTGATTGATGTCTATCTGGGGAGATGAGCGATGCTGAGCGTCGAGAACCTCACGCTGCATTATGGCGCGTCGCAAATCCTGCATGGCGTCAGCCTGACCGCGCGACCGGGGGCTGTGACGGCGGTGATGGGCACCAACGGGGTGGGCAAGACCAGCCTCCTCAAGGCCATCGCCGGGCGGCATCCCTATTCGGGGGGGCGCATCTCGCTGGATGGGGTTGCGCTAGACCATCTCAGCGCGGCGCAGGCGGCGCGGGCGGGCATCGGCTATGTGCCGCAGGGGCGCGAGGTGTTCCCGCTCCTGACCGTGACCGAGAACCTCGAGACCGGATTTGCCTGTCTCCCGAAATCAGAGCATCGGATTCCGGCGCGTATCTATGATCTCTTTCCGGTGCTGGAACAGATGAAGGACCGGCGCGGCGGCGATCTGTCGGGCGGGCAGCAACAACAATTGGCCATCGCCCGCGCGCTCATCGCGCGCCCGCGCGTCTTGCTCTTGGACGAGCCGACCGAGGGCATCCAGCCCAATATCATCAAGCAGATTGGCGAGGTGATCGGACTTTTGCGCGACGAGGGGGAAATCGCCATCGTTCTGGTCGAGCAGTATTTCGATTTCGCCTATGGGCTGGCGGATGATCTGGTGGTCTTGAACCGGGGCGAGGTGCGGCTGTCCGAACCGGCGGCGACAGTAGAGCGCGCGCGGCTCTTGCGCGAAGTGTCTATTTGATGGGCGATGTGCGCTAAAAACAGGCAGATACAAAGGGCGCGCGGGTTCGATGCCGGGATGGCACGCGCGGCCACTGGCAGGGGCTGACGCAAGCGGTAGCCTCTGACCTGTCACAACCCGGAATCACCCATGACCGCCTGTCCTGTCCCCTTGCATCAGCGTAGCCACGGCGCGGCCCATGTGGGCCTCTTGCCCGGCCCTGCGGGGGCGCGGCTTGACCGGTTGCATCAGGCGGGATCGGCCAAGGCCTTTGTGCATCCCGGCGCATGTGGGCCGGAGGTGGTGTTTCTCAACACCTCCGGCGGTCTGGCGGGCGGCGATACGCTGGCCTATCGCCTTGATCTAGCGGCGGGATGCCGGGCCACCGCCACCACGCAAACAGCCGAGCGCGCGTATCGCAGCACAGGCGGGGCTGCGCATGTCTGCGTCCGGCATGCGGTCGGGGCGGGCGCGCATCTGGATTGGCTGCCGCAGGAAACCATCCTCTACGATAGTAGTCACCTGCACCGCGAGACTGTGATTGAACTGGCGCAAGGTGCCTCGTGCCTCATGCTCGAAGCGATCGTTCTGGGCCGTGCGGCCATGGGCGAGACGCTGGCCGACGTCACCTTGCGCGATACGCGCCGGATCATGCGCTTGGGCCGCCCCCTGCTGATCGAGCCGCTGCATCTGGGCACCGAGGCGTTGACTGCTGGTCCCGCCATTTTGGGCGGGGCGCGGGCCTTTGCCACGCTGGCGCTGGTGGCGCAAGGGGCTGCGGATGCGGTGGAGCGCGCCCGCGCGGAATTGACCGAAGAGGGCGTGACAGGCGGCGCCTCAGGCTTTGACGGCAAGCTGATGATCCGCCTCATGGCAGCCGACGGCTGGCCGCTCAAGCGCCAGATCATGCGGCTTGTTAGCGCGCTGCGCCCCGGTCCCTTGCCCCGCGTATGGCAAATCTAGGAGAGTTACGCGATGAACCTCACCCCGCGTGAAAAGGACAAGCTTTTGATCAGTCTCGCCGCCATGGTGGCGCGTGGGCGGCTGGCGCGAGGCGTCAAGCTCAACCACCCCGAGGCGGTGGCGCTGATCACCGACTACGTCGTCGAGGGCGCGCGCGACGGGCGTACGGTGACCGATCTGATGGAGGCGGGCGCGCATGTCGTGTCCGCCGAGCAATGTATGGAAGGCATCGCGCAGATGATCCACGCCGTGCAGGTCGAGGCGACCTTTCCCGACGGCACCAAGCTTGTCACCGTTCACAATCCCATCCGCTGAAAGGACCCGATCATGCGCTATCCCATTGCCTTTTTCCTGCTTACCCCCACGCTGGCGCTGGCCCATTCCGGCCCGCATCTGCATCCGCATGGGATTGACGCGCTTTGGGTGGGGGTGGTCGGCGTCCTTGCGGCGGCAGGGGGCTATGTGCTGGCCAAGGTGCGGAAATGATCCCCGGCGAGGTGCTCTGTGCCGAAGGCGAGATCACCCTCAACGCAGGCGCGCCCGTGACCGTGCTGATGGTCGCCAATACCGGCGACAGGCCGGTGCAGGTGGGCAGCCATTACCACTTCGCCGAGGCCAATAGCGGGCTTGCGTTCGACCGCACCGCCGCACGCGGGCAGCGCTTGGATATTCCCGCCGGCACCGCCGTTCGGTTCGAGCCGGGGCAAAGCCGCGAGGTGCGGCTCATCCCCTATGGTGGCGCGCGGCGGGTGTTCGGCTTTAATCAACAGGTGATGGGAGACCTCTAGATGCCCTATGCGATCCCCCGCGCTGCCTATGCGGCCATGTATGGCCCTACCACGGGCGACCGGCTGCGCCTTGGCGATACCGACCTCATCATCGAGGTAGAGCGTGATCTGACCACTTACGGCGAAGAGGTGAAATTCGGCGGCGGCAAGGTGATCCGCGATGGCATGGGGCAATCCCAAACCACGCGCGCGGGCGGGGCGATGGATACCGTCATTACCAACGCGCTCATCGTCGATCATCAGGGGATTACCAAGGCCGATGTCGGCTTGCGCGACGGCCTCATTGCCGCCATCGGCAAGGCGGGCAATCCCGACACGCAATCGGGCGTGGATATCATCATCGGACCGGGAACCGAGATCATCGCTGGAGAGGGCCGTATCCTCACCCCCGGCGGCTTTGACGCGCATATCCATTTCATCTGTCCGCAACAGATCGAGGATGCGCTCCATTCCGGCATCACCACCATGCTGGGTGGCGGCACCGGCCCGGCCCATGGCACGCTTGCCACCACCTGCACGCCGGGGGCGTGGCATATCGGGCGGATGCTGCAATCGCTGGATGCCTTTCCGATGAATTTCGGTCTCTCGTCCAAGGGCAACGCGAGCCAGCCCGAAGCACTGGTCGAGATGGTGCGCGCGGGCGCGTGCGCGATGAAGCTGCACGAGGATTGGGGCACAACGCCGGGTGCCATCGACTGTTGCCTCTCGGTCGCCGATGACATGGACGTGCAGGTGATGATCCACACCGATACGCTCAATGAAAGCGGCTTTGTGGAAAACACGCTTGCCGCCATCAAGGGGCGCACGATCCACGCCTTTCACACCGAGGGTGCGGGGGGCGGACACGCCCCTGACATCATGAAGGTGGTGGGGTATGAGCATATCCTGCCGTCGTCGACCAACCCCACGATGCCCTATACCGTCAACACCATCGAAGAGCATCTCGACATGCTGATGGTCTGTCACCACCTCGACAAGGCGATCCCCGAGGATGTGGCCTTTGCCGAGAGCCGTATCCGCCGGGAGACCATCGCCGCCGAGGATATCCTGCACGACATGGGCGCGTTTTCCGTCATGGCCTCGGACAGTCAGGCGATGGGGCGCGTGGGCGAGGTGATCATCCGCACTTGGCAGACGGCGTCGAAAATGCGCAAGCAGCGCGGGCGGCTGGCCGAGGAAACCGGCGAGAACGACAATATGCGCGTTAAACGCTATATTGCGAAATACACCATCAACCCCGCCATCGTCCACGGGATGAGCGCCCATATCGGAAGTGTCAGCCCCGGCAAACGCGCCGATCTGGTACTATGGAGCCCGGCGTTTTTCGGCGCGAAACCCGAGATGGTGCTGATGGGCGGTTCTATCGTGCTGGCGCAGATGGGCGATCCCAATGCCTCGATACCCACGCCGCAGCCGGTCTATTCCCGTCCCATGTTTGGGGCCTACGGGCGGTCGGTCGAACGTTCTGCGGTGTTGTTCGTGTCGCAAGCGGCGCAGGCGGACGGGATCGGCGCAGCACTTGGGCTGGCGAAATCGACCGTGGCGGTCTCGAACACCCGCAAGATCAGCAAGCGCGACATGATTCACAATAGTCTCACCCCAGTCGTAGAGGTGCATCCCGAAACCTATGAGGTGCACGCCAATGGCGAATTGCTCACCTGCGAACCGGCCTCTGAATTGCCCCTCGCACAACGCTATTTCCTGTTTTGAGGGCCCAACATGTCTGATCTGCCGATTGCCCGTCATCTGTTGCACGCCCGACCGAAGGCTGTGACCGATACTGTCGTCCTCGATTATGAGGCGCGGTTGATGCGGCGCAGACGGTTGGTGTGCAAGGGGGGATTGGAATTTCTGGCTGATCTGGCTGAGGTCAGCAACCTTGATGATCACTGGGGTTTTGCGCTTGACGATGGTCGCGCCGTTGGGGTTGAGGCCGCGCCCGAGGATCTCATCGAAGTGCGTGGTGATTTGGCGCGGCTGGCTTGGCACATCGGCAACCGGCATACGCCTTGCGAAGTGGCCTCTGATCACCTTCGCATTCGCCGCGATCATGTGATCGAGGCGATGCTGTCCCAGTTGGGCGCACAGGTGCAGCCTGTGACCGGCCCGTTCCGCCCCGAGGGTGGAGCCTATGGCAAGGGTCGCACCATGGGGCATGATCACGGCCCGCAAGATCATCATTCCTGATGCTGACGCCAGCACATCTGACGCTCATCCAGTGGCTCTCGCCCGCCTTTCCCACCGGGGCCTTTGCCTATTCGCACGGGATGGAGCGCGAGATTTCAACCGGTGTCGTCACGGATGCGGCAAGCCTAGAGGTTTGGCTGACAAACGTCCTTCGATTTGGTGCAGGCTGGCAGGATGCGGTTTTGCTGGCGCAGTCGCTCGATGGCGATAGTTCGGCGCTCGATGATCTGGCGCGAGCGCTACAGCCCTGTGCCGAACGGCTGCAGGAAACCCGCGAACAAGGGGCGGCTCTCGCGCGGACGGTAGCTGGGATTACAGGGCGCGTTTTGCCGATGCGTTCGTTGCCGGTGGCATTGGGTGAGGCAGCAAAACCGTTAGACCTGCCGAAACTGGATGTCATCTCCTTATATCTTCAGGGGTTAGCCGGGAATCTTGTAACCATCGCTATTCGTCACATCCCGTTGGGGCAAACGGAAGGGCAATTGGTGCTCTCGCGACTTCTGCCGCTGATTCATGATATCGCCCGCCGTGCTGCTGACGCGACGCTGGGCGATTTAGGAGGTTGTGCGCTCGCGGGCGATCTTGCGGCGTTACAACATGAAACCCAAGAGGTAAGGATATTCCGGACATGACCGAGCGTATGAACGGTCCTTTGCGCGTGGGCATCGGTGGTCCGGTGGGCGCGGGCAAGACCACACTGACCGAAGGATTGGCGCGCGCGCTCGCAAGCCGATGCTCGATGGCGGTGATCACCAATGACATTTACACCCGCGAGGATGCGGAGTACCTCATGCGCGCGCAAGTTCTGCCAAATGAGCGCATCAGAGGCGTAGAAACCGGAGGGTGTCCGCACACCGCGATCCGAGAAGATGCCTCTATCAATCTGTCGGCGGTGGCTGATCTGAGCGCCACCTTTCCCGATCTTGATCTCATCCTGATTGAATCAGGTGGTGACAATCTCGCGGCGACTTTCAGCCCTGAACTGGCGGACCTGACAATCTATGTGATCGACACTGCCGCCGGACAGGACATCCCGCGCAAACGTGGACCTGGTGTGACAAAATCCGACTTGCTTGTGGTGAACAAGACTGATCTCGCGCCCTATGTCGGCGTCGATCTGGCGCTTTTGGAGGCAGACACAGCGTGTGCCCGGGGGGCACGGCCCTTTGTGTTGGCACAGTTGCACAAGGAGACCGGGATCGACGCTGTCGTTGCGTTTATCGAGCGAGAAGGCGGATTGCGGCTTGGACCGCCTTTGACCAAGGCCGGCCAACCCCGCGCCGTCTAGAGATTGCTCGCGGGGGCCGCGACACCATTCAGGAACACCCGTATCGCCAACTTGCGCCGCGCGGCGAACGTGTCAGGGGTGGCCAGCCGTGCCGGATCAAGCAGCGATTCAAGTGGCCAAGGCCGCACCATATCCAGAAGTAACATGGCGGCGTCTCTGGTGTCCTCCAGCTTGATTTCTCCGCGTGCCACGCCACGTTCCAGCTCACTAGTCAGAATGGACAGATCGCGCTGTATCAAGCCATCCACAAGATCGCACCCGATGTCCGGCGCGGTTGGCACCTGTGCCACAAAGGCGCGCAGAATCTCAAGCGGCAACCCATAGCCCTGATGCCGGATGTTCTGCGATAGAACGCGATCCAGTCGGTCCGCAATTGGCAGGTCCGTTTCGCAAGCGGGCAGGGGGCGGATGAACTGGTCCGCCACTTTGTCCATATAGGACCGCAAGAGCGCGGTGCGTCCCGGAAAGATATCGTAGAGGGTGCGCTTGGACATGCCAGCCCGGTGCGCGATGACCTGCATTGTCGCCCCATCAAGTCCGCTTTCCGCATGCACTGATTCGAGTGCCGCAAAGATTGCCTCACGGCGTTCGTCACAGGAAAACGTAATCGGTCGCCCGCGCCGAATATTCTCGCAGGTCTTGATGTTCGGCGTATTACTATGCATCGGCCTAACTCAATTTCGCACAGGTCCCTGTGCGGGCCATCTGTGATCTTGCCATTTCCGGGTCCGTCATATTTATAAAACCCAACCGTTTTATAAATCACCCGATGCAATCGCGCCAATGCTTTATCGTGAAAGGGCTCCTGATGGCTCATCTTCCAAGGTTCATCCTTACCCTTGTGGCCTGTGTCTGTTTTGTGCCGGATTTGGTTGTGGCGCAACAGGAGCAAGGACCGACCCCCGTCACCGTTGTAACGCTCGAGCCGGAAAATGTGACCCTGACGTCGCTTTTACCGGGGCGTGTGGCAGCCTCGGCCGAGGCCGAAGTACGTCCTCAGGTCAATGGGATCATAACCGAGCGCCTATTTGAAGAAGGCGCTGATGTGACGGAAGGTGATCCACTCTATCAGATCGATATGGCCACGTACCAAGCGGCCGTTAGGCAGGCGCAGGCAACTGTCGCACAGGCCGAGGCACAGTTGCGTTCGGCGGAGCGAGAAGCGCAACGGTTGGCGGAATTACAATCCCGGAATGTGGCCAGCGAACAGGCACTGGACGAGGCGACGTCGACCCGCGATGCGGCGGCTGCGGGATTGGAACTGGCCAAGGCGCAGTTGAATTCGGCAGAGATCGAATTGTCTCGCACCACAATCCGCGCACGGCTTTCAGGGCGTATCGGCCTCTCTCTCACGTCGCAGGGCGCGCTTGTTACCGCGAGTCAGTCACAGCCGCTGACCGTGATCCGCAACATCAACCCCGTTTATGTCGATGTGACGCAATCCGCAGCGGACCTCTTGCGCTGGCGACGCGGTGAGACAGAGCGCGACCTTGAAGGAGCGGATTCGACAGTGCGGCTTAAGCTGGCGGATGGTTCTGATTATAGCGAGACCGGCCAACTCAAGGCGGCTGAACCAAATGTAAATCCGCAGACCGGCGTCGTGACACTGCGAATGCAATTTGAGAATCCCGACCTCCTACTTTTGCCGGGAATGTATGTGCAGGTGGAAGTGCCTGTTGAAGTGGCCGAGGCGGTTTATCTCGTGCCACAAGAAGGGGTGATCCGCGATCGTCGTGGGCGGCCCTTGTCTTGGGTGGTCAACGGCGAAGGGGTGATCGAAGAGCGCGCGCTCAGCGTCATTCAAGACCGTGGCAATGATTGGGTTGTGGACGAGGGTTTGAATCCCGGTGATCGCATTGTTGTGGCAGGCTTTCAGAAAACTGCGCCGGGGGCAGCCGTCGCGCCCGAAGAACGCAGTGCTGAGCCGCAACAGTAACCGGGCAGAGGATATACCGCATGGCTAGTTTCTTTATCGACCGCCCGGTTTTTGCCTGGGTCATTTCCATTCTCATCATGGGGATTGGGATTCTAGCGATCATGATCCTTCCGGTCGCGCAATATCCGCAGATCGCGCCGCCCTCAGTCACGGTGACGGCCACGTATCCAGGGGCCTCTGCCGATACGGTCGCCAACACGGTGACACAGGTTATCGAGCAGCAGATGACCGGACTGGACGGTTTGCGTTACTTCTCGTCTCGCTCGACCTCGGCCGGTAGTGCTGAGGTAACTCTGACGTTTGAGACAGGCACCGATGCGGATATCGCGCAGGTGCAAGTGCAGAACAAGCTAGGACAGGCTACGCCGCTCTTGCCTGAGATCGTGCAACGGCAGGGAATCACGGTCGAGAAATCCTCGGCTGGGTTCCTTATGGTGGTCGGTATGATCTCGACCGACGGCAGTCTCGAACAGGTTGATCTTTCAGATTATATGGTGACCAATCTAGTCGACGAGCTAAGCCGGATTGAAGGCGTCGGTTCGGTCAATGTGTTCGGCGCGCAGTATGCAATGCGGATTTGCCTCGATCCATCCAAGCTGGCGGGTTTTGGCCTGACACCGTCGGATGTTGTGGCGTCCGTTTCCGCCCAGAATGCGCAGATTTCTGCGGGTTCCTTTGGGGCGCGCCCTGCCGTAGAGGGCCAGCAACTCAATGCCACTATCACCGCACAATCGCTGCTCAGCACGCCCGAGGACTTTCGCCAGATCGTTCTCAGGGCGGAAACCGATGGTGGTCTGGTGCTGCTGGACGATGTGGCAACGGTTGAGATCGGGGCAGAGAACTATGCCACAACGGCGCGGTTCAACACTGACCCGGCGGCGGGTATGGCAATCACCCTGGCACCGGGCGCTAACGCGCTCGATACGGCCCGAGCGATCAAGGAGCGCATGGTCGAATTCTCACGCTTCTTTCCCGAGGGTGTCGATTACGTAATCCCCTATGACACCACGCCCTTTGTCGAGATTTCCATCAAGGAAGTGGTCAAAACGCTGTTCGAAGCGATCGGCCTCGTGTTCCTCGTGATGTTCCTTTTCCTGCAGAACCTGCGCGCCACGCTCATTCCGACTCTTGCGGTGCCGGTCGTCTTGTTAGGCACCTTCGGGGTGCTCGCGGCGGCAGGGTTCTCGATCAACACGCTGACGATGCTGGCGATGGTTCTGGCGATTGGTCTCTTGGTCGATGACGCGATCGTCGTCGTGGAAAACGTCGAGCGGATCATGGAGGAAGAGGGCCTGGGCCCGCGTGAGGCCACGCATAAATCCATGGGCCAGATCACCGGCGCGCTGGTGGGCATCGCGATGGTGCTTTCGGCGGTGTTCGTGCCGATGGCGTTCTTTCCCGGTTCCACGGGGGTGATCTATCAGCAATTTGCAATTACCATCGTATCCGCCATGGCGCTGTCGGTGGTGGTGGCGATCACGCTGACGCCGGCGCTCTGCGCCTCCTTGCTCAAGGCCAAGGGTCACGCACCGAAGCGCGGACCGTTTGCGTGGTTCAACACGGGCTTTGGCAAGCTCACGAACGGCTACGGTGACACGGTGGGGTGGTCGGTGCGCCGCCCTGTGCGGGTGTTCGTCGTCTATCTGGCACTGGCACTGGGCATGGCGCTGATGTTTCTGCGCACGCCCACCGGATTCTTGCCGGAAGAGGATCAGGGCATTCTCTTTACCCTCATCCAGACCCCCACCGGGTCAAGCGCCGAGCGCACGCTCGAGGTCGTCAAACAGGTCGAGGATTACTATCTCAAACAAGAAACAGACGTTGTGAATTCCATGTTCGGGGTGGTCGGCTTCAGTTTCTCCGGTAACGGGCAGAACATGGGTCTGGCCTTTGTCCAGCTCAAGGACTGGGAAGAGCGCACAGAACCGAACCAGAGTGTGCAGGCTCTTGCGGGGCGCGCCTTTGGCGCCTTCAGTCAGATTCGTGATGCGATGGTGTTTCCGGTGGTGCCACCGTCGGTCATAGAATTGGGCAACGTTTCGGGGTTCGATTTTTACCTGCAAGCGCGTGGTGGTCAAAGCCATGCTGATCTGATGGCGGCGCGCAACCAGTTGCTGGGCATGGCGGCACAGAGTGAATTGATCGGATCCGCCCGTCCAAACGGACTTGAGGATGCGGCACAGTTCAACCTTGATATCGACTGGCGCAAGGCTGGGGCGATGGGTCTGACCCCCAGTGACGTCGGAGAGTTGCTCCAGGTCGCTTGGGCGGGCACCTATGTCAACGATTTCCTCGATCAGGGCCGGATCAAACGAGTCTATGTGCAGGGTGAGGCGGAGGCGCGCGCGCAGCCGTCGGATATCGAAAAATGGCGCGTTCGTAATGCAAGCGGCGGGTTGGTGCCGTTCTCGAATTTCTCCGAAGGGGCATGGGATTACGGTGCGCAGGGCCTCTATCGCTACAATGGCATCCCGTCTGTGCAACTGCAGGGCTCACCTGCAGCGGGGGTGTCGACCGGCGAGGCGATGGCCGAAATGGAGCGTTTAGTCGCGCAACTCGGGGCGGAATTTGAACTGGCTTGGACAGGTCTATCACTTGAGGAACGCGACTCTGGCAACCAGGCCCCCTTGCTCTACGCGCTTTCTTTGGCGGCGGTGTTCCTATCACTGGCGGCGCTTTATGAGAGTTGGTCTATCCCCTTCGCCGTCATGCTGGCCATGCCCATCGGGATTGTCGGTGCTTTGACCGGTGCGTGGATTGGTGGGTTCGAGAACGGCGTGTTCTTTCAGGTGGGCCTGTTGACCGTGGTGGGCCTGACGGGCAAGAACGCGATCCTGATCGTGGAATTCGCCCGAGAACGCTATGAGGCGGGCGAGACCATTCTGGAGGCCGTTATCGAGGCCGCGCGTCAGAGGTTCCGTCCCATCATCATGACCTCGATGGCGTTTTCCTTGGGCGTTCTGCCGCTGGTCCTAAGTTCCGGCGCAGGGTCGGGGGGGCGCAATGCCATCGGGTCCGGGGTGCTGAGCGGCACGATTTCGGGCACGGTGCTGGGCGTCGTGTTCGTGCCGCTCTTCTTTGTCATCGTGACGCGCCTCTTTGGCGCCAAACGCGCCAAGGAGTGATCCTTCGGACAGGCAGGACGATCCGACCGGAACGGGCCGAGCCGCGCTCAGCCCGCCGCGCGATCCTCGAGGATCATGTCCGAGGCTTTCTCGCCGATCATGATGGCGGGGGCGTTGGTGTTGCCCGAAACGATTTCGGGCATGATCGAGCAATCTGCCACGCGCAGCCCGTCGATGCCATGCACCCGGAGCCGTGCATCGACCACGGTATCCGGTCCATGTCCCATCTTGCAGGTGCCGGTCGGGTGATAGATGGTGGTCGAAAACCGCCTTGCCCAGTCAAGCGTGCCCTCGTAATCCTCTAGATCGAGCGTGCGGTCGGGGCGGAACTCTTCGGAAATCTTGGACGTGAGAGGTGCACATCGGGCTATGCGACGGGCGATCTTGATCCCTTCCACGATGGTGCGGCAGTCGGTTTCAGTTGAGAGATAATTCGGGTGGATCTTGGGGTAGTGAGTCGGGTCTGCAGAGGCCAGTCGAATCTCGCCTCTACTCTCGGGACGCAATTGACAGACTGACATCGTAAAAGCTGAGAATGGATGCACCCCCTCGCCGGGACTGTCGGCGGACCATGGCTGTACGTGAAACTGAATATCCGGTGTCTCGACATGGTCGCCCGTACGCATAAAGCCGGTAGCGAGGCTTGCGGCCATGGCCATGGGGCCAGCGCGAAAGAGGGCATATTTCAGAGCAATTCGCGCCTGATTTGTCAGGCTGCGCACTTCGTCGTTCAAGGTGGGTTCGTTGCATTTGAAGACCAGTCGCGCCTGCAGATGGTCCTGCATATTGCGGCCCACGGCAGGCAGATCATGGCGCACTTCAATGCCATGATCGTGCAAATGAGCCGCTTCGCCCAACCCTGACAGCATCAAGAGCTGCGGTGATCCGATCGCCCCGGAGGACAAAATCACCTCGGCGTGCGCTTTGGCAACATGCTCACGTCCGGCGCGGTCACGGTAGGCAACACCTATTGCGCGTCTGCCGTCAAAAAGGATACGGCTGGCCTGAGAATGAGTGACGATGGTCAGGTTTGACCGCTTGCGGGCTGGGTTGAGAAAGGCCACGGCGGCAGAGCAACGCCGTCCATTGCGCGTGGTCAATTGGAAATAGCCGACCCCTTCTTGCTTGGCCCCATTGTAATCTGGGTTGAACGGATAGCCAGCCTCTTGGGCTGCCGCGACCCATGCGTCACATATCGGTCTTTGCAAGCGCATATTGGACACCCAGAGCGTGCCCTGATCGCCATGATAGTCATCAGCACCGCGCTCCTGACGCTCTGACCGTTTGAAGAGTGGCAACACATCGTCCCATCCCCAGCCGGGATTGCCCATCTGCGCCCAGCGGTCGTAATCCTGCGGTTGACCACGCACATAGAGCAGCCCGTTGAGCGAGGACGACCCACCCAGAACCTTGCCGCGCGGCCAATCCAGCGCACGGCCGTTCAGGCCGGGATCTGGCTCTGTCCGATAACACCAATCCACGCTCGGATTGTGCATCGTTTTGAAATATCCAACTGGAATATGGATCCAGGGATTCCAGTCGCGCCCGCCAGCCTCAAGCAGAACCACCTTGATCTTGGGGTCTGCTGAGAGACGATTCGCCAGAACGCATCCGGCAGAACCGGCGCCGATGATCACGTAATCCGCTGAAATCTCCGACATTCCTGCCTACCCTCCTCAATCCTGACGCGAAGAAAAAATTATCCTTGCCAGATCAAGGATAATTCGATCATTATTGAGACTGCAAGTATCAAAATTGCACAATAGGGAGGAGACCATGAAAGTATCGAAAGCCCTGAGCGAGATTTCTCGCCGGGATCTGTTCCGTCTGTCAGGTCAGTTCGGCCTGTCATCCGTGGTGTTGGGCGCGGGCGCTCTGACTGGGGCGGTCTCGCTCCCGTCTTTGGCGCGTGCCGCCGAGAGCACCTATGACAAGCGGTTCGGAAAAGAACCTAAACATACGCTGAAATTGGGAGCCTCAGGCTTCAACGCGCGCAACCTGCTGATCGAGCGGGCTGGTGTTCTGGAATTCGCCCGCGATCTGGAGGAGCGGACTGACGGCGAAATTCGCGTTGAATTCATTGGCGACAACCAAATCTGCGGTCAGCTCAACTGTGTGGAAAAAACCCAGTTGGGTGTCGTCGACATGTACCGGCCTCGACCCAAAACTCTGCCGGTGGCGCGCCCTATCTCAATGTGCTGGATTATGCCTATATGTTCCCCAGCCGTGCCGCGCAGTATCATTTCCTCTACAGCCCCGCCTCGCAGAAAATCCTACGCGAGCCATTGGAGCAACGGCATGGCCTGAAATTCCTGTTCTCGCATTGCGAACTCCGCGGTCTGCAGATGGGTCAATCCTTTGCGCAAAAGCCAACAGTGACCAAGATTGAAGAGTTGTTCGGCACCAAGAACCGCGTCACTGGCACACAATTGGGGCGCATCGCCATGCAGCTTCTCAATCTCAATCCGGTGCCGGTGGCCTGGGAAGAGACGCTTGATGGTCTCAAGCAGGGTTTGATCGACGGTGCTGAGACATGGGCCTCAGCCGTGGCTTATGCCAATATGTCGCCAGTGGTCAGCCAGTCTGTTGATCTCAAGTTCTTCTGTGGCACCGAACATACCTCGATGTCGGCCAAAGTCTTCGACGCCATGGAGGGGCATTTACAGGATGCGATCATGGAATCCGCCTATCTGGCGCAGGTCCATGTGCAGGCTGCCAATGAGGCGGCGCTGGTCAAGACCGTCGGGTTCTCTGATCCGCAACTGCCCGGAACTATTTTTGCCGAGAACAACGTGCGCCCTGCCTTTCTTGCGGATGAGCAGATCAAGATCGCCGAGGAAATGTGCTCGCCAGAGTTCAACCCCGAGCCTTGGGCGCAGTGGCGCGAGCGGCTCAATGGCTGGGCAGGTGGCATCGATACCTATCAAGCGATTTATGACGTTGCGCGGGAAATCCCGGTGGATACTCTGCCCGAAAACGTTGAACCGCGCCGGTGGTGGCGGTCGGCCTGAGCCTTTGCCTCAGGAACCGGGCTGCCTTCCGGGTGGCCCGGACGACAACGCAACGATTGATGTTGCGCAATTGGAATGACCCGAAGGGAGATTCAAGCATGACCGGCTGGTTTCAGGGCACAGGCGAAATCCTGAGCGCCCTCATGGCAGGCGATTCCTGGATGTTGAGCGCGGCGATGAACCAACCTGCGGTTTGGCCGCTTGGTCTCGCTGCGATGTTGGCGCTGTCCCTTTTGATCCTTTTGCTCTATCGCCTCAGCCCTTGGGCCGAGCGCAATCTGGAGCAGACGCTTATGGTCGTCTCCTATCTTGCCATCGGGGGGATCATTTTTGTTGAAGTGTTCCGCCGCTTCGTCTTCTCGCAACAGGTGCCGTGGTCTACGACCTTGCCGCCATTTCTCTTTCTCATCATGACGTGGTTCGGATGCAGCTATAACGTCAAACTACGAACGCATCTGGCCTTTGCCGAATTTCGAACCGCCATGCCGCGCGGCGGGCAAATTGCCTGCCTGATGCTGGATGCGGCTCTCTGGATCGGATTTTCATGGGTGGTTGTCGTCACCTCGTCCAAGGTCGTCGCCAATTCCGCCTCGAATTTTCAGATCATGCTGGGCACCGACAATGTCATGCAATGGTGGTTCCTGCTTTCCGTGCCGATAGCGTTTATAACCCTAGTGGCGCGTGTGATCGAGAATGCCCTGACGGATATCGCGAACTTCCGTAGCGGTGAGACCCTGATTACCCAAGCCGTGATAGGAGGTGATTGAGATGTCCGATCCAACCCTTATCACCTTGATTTCTATCGCAGTTACCTTTCTCTTCATGTTGGGCGTGCCGGTCTTTCTGGTCATCGGTTACTGGGTCATCGGCATTTCCTTTGTGCTTGGTATGTCCTTGCAGAATATCGGCGGGGCATTGGCGGATGTGTTCACCGATGGCTTTGCCCTTCTGGCGATGCCGCTCTTTATTCTGACCGGAGATCTGATCAACCGCTCTGGAATTGCGCGGCGTCTGAGTGATTTTGCCTATGCGTGCCTTGGATGGATCCGGGGCGGGCTTGCCATGGCTTCGCTCGGGGCCTGCGGACTCTTTGCGGCAATCTCCGGTTCAAATTCTGCTACGACCGCGACCATCGGCTCGATGTTACACCCTGAAATGGTCAAAGGAGGCTATGACGAGCGCTTTTCAGCGGCCACGGCGGCGGCGGGCGGCACGGTTGGGATCATCATTCCACCTTCGATCATCTTCATTGTCTATGGGTTCCTCCTTAATCTGCCGATTTCGGAACTGTTCGTCGCGGGCATCATTCCCGGCACCCTGATGGTGCTGGCGATGATGCTGGCCGCGTTCCTGATCTGCTGGCGCAACGGCTGGGGCATTCTCATTGCGCTCAGCCCGATGCGCGTGCTCAAAACAGCCATCGGCGCTTGGCTCGGGTTCTTTGCTATCGGCCTAGTGCTCTGGGGCATTTATACCGGCAAGTTTTCCCCAACCGAAGCGGCGGGTGTAACCGTTGGCTTCTGCGTGATCGTGGGCTTTGTCAGCTTGCCGCTTTACAAGCTCATGGGTGGGGCCAAGGGCCGTGATGTCAGCGAAAAGAAAATCTCGGAAATGCTGGTGGTAGAAGGATTCAGCCCTCTGGAGCTGCCGTCTATCACCATGCGTTCGGCACAGATTACGGGTATTCTGGCGCCGCTCATCGCGGTGTCGGTGGTGATGCAACAGATCCTTTCGGTACTGGGTGCGCAGGAAACCATTGGCAGCTTTGTGACTTCGATGGGCGGCTATTACGCTGTGCTCTTCACCTCCATGGCCATCGTTTTTGTCTGTGGCATGGTGCTGGAAAGCTTGCCGGTCACCATTATCCTCGCTCCCATTCTCGCCCCGATTGCACATGCCGTGGGTGTCGAGCCGGTGCAGTTTGCGGTGATCTTCCTTGTAGGCGCGTCGATCGGATTCATCACGCCGCCCTATGGGCTCAATCTCTATGTGGCGTCTGGGGTGACGGGCGTTCCCTATTTCAAGCTTTTGCGCTACACGGTTCCTTATCTCGTGGCTCTGCTCGCGGTCTGGGTCCTTGTCGCATTGGTTCCCGGTCTCTCGACAGCGCTGCTTCCACAACGGTGAAGATGGGCTAGGCATGGACGGCGAGGACTCAGCAACGATACCGACCAACCTGCGGCTGTTGCTGGTGATCGAAGAGATTGCGCGTGTGGGCGTCCCCATCACGCCGACCGAGGTCAACGCCGCGATTGGCCTGCCCAAGCCAACCATCCACCGCCTCTTTGCCACGTTGGAGGAGGAGGGGTTTCTGCAACGCGATCTTGATGGGCGAAGCTATTCTCCGGGGCCGCGCCTGCGTACCTTGGCGGGCGGCGTGCTGTCATCGCTGCGAATTCGCACCGCTCGGCAGGCGGTTTTGCAACGTCTCAGCCGTCAGATCGGCGAAACCTGCAATATCGCCCTGCCGGATCGGGACGCGATGATCTATCTTGAGCGGATCGAGACGGAATGGCCTCTGCGTATCCAACTTCCCATCGGTACGCGTGTGCCGTTTTATTGTACGGCCAGCGGTAAGATGTATCTCAGTACGCTCGCGCGCAGTCATCTGATGCGATACCTCGGCGCGACTGATCTTGAGGCGCGCACGCCCAACACGCTGACCGATCCTGACGCCCTATTGCAAGAGATTCAGCAGGTGCGAGTTCAGGGCTATTCTCTCGACCGCGAGGAGTTCATGGAGGACATGATCGCCCTCGCCGTGCCGATTTTGGACGTTAACGACCGGCTCATGGCGACACTGGCGTTTCACGCGCCAACGCAGCGTTTCAGCATCGAGAAGGCTTTGGATTATCTCGGTATCATGCGCGAGGCAGCGTCCGATCTGTCACAGCTCGTAGCCTGACGCGGGGTCAGATCCATTTCGCCATGGGCGGAAGGCTCATCAATACGGCGTTCGCATCATGCCCGGTGGCGAGACCGAACTTCGTGCCACGATCGTAGACGAGGTTGTATTCGGCATAGAGGCCGCGATGGATCAGTTGGGTATCCTTGTCGGCCTCTGACCAATCCTGCGCCCGGCGCTTTTCGATCAGTGGCACATAGGCGGGCAAGAAGGCACGACCGATGTCTTGCGTCAGGGCAAAATCCGCCTCCCAGTCGCCGGTATTGCGGTCATCCATGAAAATGCCGCCAACGCCACGCGCGCGGTTGCGATGCGGTACAAAGAAATACTCATCCGCCCATGCTTTGAGTGTGGGATAGAGATCAATGCCATGCGGATCGAGATGCGCCTGTTGTTGAGCGTGAAAATGTGCCGTGTCCTCAGGATACTCGATGCAGGGATTGAGATCGGACCCGCCCCCGAACCACCATGCATGTGGCGTCCAGAACATCCGCGTGTTCATATGTACCGCAGGCGCGTGCGGGTTCTGCATATGCGCCACAAGGCTGATGCCCGAAGCCCAGAACCGCGGATCGCTGTCCATCCCCGGCACGCCGCGGGCCGCCATCGAACGCTGTGCCGCCTCGCCCAAGGTGCCATAGACCTCTGAGACATTGACGCCAACCTTTTCAAACACCCGGCCCCCGCGTAGCACGCTCATGAGGCCGCCCCCGGCGTCCGATCCATCCTCGCTGTGGCGGCGGGTATCGCTGACTTCAAAGCGTCCCGGCGCGGTGTCTGACAGGGGACCTTTGGCGTGACTGTCCTCCAGCCCCTCGAAGGCGGCGACGATGTCATCGCGCAACTGGCGGAACCAAGCGGCGGCGCGGGTTTTCTCCTGGGTAAATTCGTCGGTCATGCGTCTTGTCCTAGGGCAATGATGCCTATTAGTGCGCCGGGGCTGCGCAGGGGTCAAGCAGGGTGCGCCCACCATCGACCGTCATGATCTGCCCGGTCATAAAGGCCGATCCGTCGCAGGCGAGATAGTGCACGGCCTCGGCCAGTTCCGCAGCAGACGCGATCCGACCGAGCGGAGTGTGGCACTCGATGTCGGCACGATAGTCGCTGTGTTCGCGCAAGGTTTCCTTGAGCGAGGCGCTCATGACCGACCCAAAGGCCAGCGCGTTAACCCGAATCCGATGTGGTGCAAGGGCAAGCGCAAGACTGCGTGTCATCTGATCAAGAGCTGCGGAAGAAATCGAATAGGCCAGCAGAGCAGGATGGGTGCAGCGCGCGGCAATCGACGAGATGTTGACAATTGTGCCGGCGCTTCCTTCGGTTTGACCTTCGGATTGTTTGATCATCCGACGCGCGACCTGTTGGCTCATCCGCAGCGCGGTCAGCAAGTTTTGCTGCAACAGCATCTCGACCGCATCATCATCGGGGTTCAGTGCATCAGAAGGGACAATCTGACGGCAGGCATTCACGAGGATGTCGATCTGCTCGAATGCATCAATCGTGGCGGATACGAGATTGGCTTGGGTCAATTTTTCGCGCAGATCTCCGGCGAAATAGCGGACTTTGCTGCTGTCGTCATTCTCACCCAATTCCTTGATCAGCCGTGCCTCGTCCATGTCGGCAAAAACGACATTGGCGCCCTTGTCCACGAAATGACGACCGATCGCGAGACCGATTCCGTTCGCCCCGCCGGTGATGATCGCGGTTTTGCCAGAGATGGAGAATGACATGCTGGGCCTTTCGAGCTGGGTCCAAGGCGTGCGCGCTGGATCCGGTTAGTGGGTTTTCCGCGCGGGACGGCTGGCGTGGAGGATCTTGAAGCGGGTATCGCCTGCTGCCTCGGTGACCGAAGTGAAGCATTGTGCAAGCGTGGTTTCATAGGGGAGATGGCGATTGGCCACCATCCAGAGGGCACCCGAGGGTTTGAGCATTCCCGCCGCTGCACGAATAAAGGCGCGGCCCAGATCCGGATCGGCGGCGCGGCTCTCGTGAAATGGGGGGTTCATGATAACGGCATCGGCGCGCGCCTCAGGTTGCCATCGGGTGGCGTCAGCCCAATGAAAATAGGCGCGGGGGTCCTTGACGTTCTTGCGCGCGCAGGTGAGTGCCGCATGGTCCGCCTCGACCAGATCAAGCCGCGCAATGCTGTCGCGCTCCAGCGCACGGGCGCTCAGATAGCCCCAGCCGGCGCCCAGATCAATCACATACGCGCCCAGCTTGGGTGGCAGGCTGTTGGCCAGAAACTCGGATGCGGGATCAATGCCATCCGCAGAAAACACGCCGGGTGCGGTGACATAACCGCCTTCGATCTCTTGCGGCACGGTCGCGGCCCACTCGGAGAATTCCGGCCCGGCGGCCAAGCTGAAGATCTTGCCATGCGCCTTGGACAGTGGCGTGCTGATGGTCACGCGGCGGCGACAATCCCGCAGCACCGATTCTATGCCATCGGTTTTCAGACCATCGACGATCACCGGGCCATCGGTCACCGATGCAGCCTCTGCCAGCGCGGCACGGGCTCTTGCCTTGGCACGGGGCAGACAGAGGATCGCCGCACCATATCGCCCCTCGGGCGCAACAGCGCAGTCATATCCCAAACCTGCAAAGTAATCGAAATCGGGTTTCAGCGTGGTGATCACCTGCACCCGGTCCATCGGCAACGCCGACAGGTCTGAATCCACACGCGGCGTGAAAACGGCAATCCGCCCCGCTTCGGGAATGGTAACTACCCCGTCGGCGAGGGCAATGGTCAGGCGTGTGGCAGTGGCCAAGTTATTCTTTTTCCATTGTGCATTGCAGCGGGTGCTGGTGGCGGCGGGCAAAATCCATCACCTGCGCCACCTTGGTTTCGGCAATCTCATGACTGAACACACCGACAACGGCGAGGCCCTTCTTATGCACCGTCAGCATGATTTCAAACGCCTGTGCATGCGACATGCCAAAGAAACGTTCCAGCACGGCGACCACAAACTCCATCGGCGTGTAGTCATCATTGAGCAGCAGAACCTTATAGAGCGGTGGACGCTTGGTTTTGGGCCGGGTGGCGACCACGACCGCGGGATCTCCCGCGTCCTCATCGGGCCCGGCCATTGTAATCGGATGTTGGATCATTTGTGTCGCACTATCGGATTATTGCCATGGGACAGGGTCTGTTTCATGACGTCTATATATCTTTTGCCCCCGGTTAGAAAAGGGTCAGCGTGAAAGAAGCGGTTCAATCCGTTGTGTCTGCTACTGGCTCGATCTGTGCGGGGCCACGCGCCCGGCTTGAATTGACCCGAGGATCGACGCGCCACCTCACTAATGTGGTCTCCGGTGCGGGTTGCATGAGAGGGTTGTCACGGTAACGGGTTTGAGGTTGCTGTTTCATTGATCTGGTCTTTGGCGGTGTCGATGCAGACAGAGAAAATCAGCTACAAGCATCACCGGTTTCCACCCCAGACCATTGCGCATGTTGTCCGGCTCTACGCCGGGTTCAACTTGGGTCTGCGCGAGGTCGAGGACATCGCGGGCCGCTCATGTAAAACTTAGGTCTCTAGATTTTAGTGTGAGTTGGAATGTTCGTCGCACATGCTTGGATCGCTGGGTACATAAGAACGAATAGGCGCGAACGGGAACATTCAAAACCTAGCCTCATAGGTTTTCGAGCACCCAAGGTCTTGCGCCGGAGAAATGCGGCCGCTAGCTCGCAAATTTGGGGTCAATAATAGTATACCGCGTTCCTTGGAGGGACCCGTTTCTAGAGACCGGCGGCGTCGAGCATTTCGTAGAAAAAGGTTGTCGAGCGAACAGCGATTGCGCGTAAAGGGTAGAATGGAACTTTGGGGATGCTTGCGCGCGCAATCAGGCCAAGGTCATGTGGTTGGCCGGTCATGCGCCTGGCGATCTGATCCCCAACGAAGCCCGACATCGCGACACCGGCACCGTTGAATCCCGCCGCATAGCCAATGCGGTTCGACAGGAGACCAGCTTGTGGAAGGCCGTCAAAGGTCAATGCAACCTGACCGGACCAGCGCAGCGCAATCGGCACATCGTGCAGTTCGGGGAAAATCTTGAGCATTGCGCCTTCAAGTCGACGAAAGGCGGCTGGTGCATCCACGGCCCCCAATGCACCGCGCCCCCCAAAGATCACCCGCCCATCCACCTTGCGGAACCAGCGCATCATGCGGCGGGTTTCGGTGTAGCTTCGGCATTTGGGTAGCAAAAGCTGATCCAGTTGGTCGGGCAAAGGCTCGGTTGCAACCATGGCACTTCGGAACGGCACGATACTCCTGGCGACAGGCTTTCCCGCCGGAGTAAGCCAAGAGTAAGCGTTGGTGGCCAGCAGAACGCGGTCAGCCATGACGCTTGCGCCCGGTGTAGTCAAGACCACCCGTCCTCCCTTTTCCGCGATGGATTGCACTGGGGTCTGGGCAAAGACGCCAATGCCACGGGCTTTGGCTGCTCCCCATAGGCCCAGTAGATAGGCGAGGGGCTGAATGGTTCCGGCACCATCCTGCAACACGCCGCCGACAAAGCTACTGGAACCTGTCTCCTCGGCGACGGCCTCGGCGCACAGAACGTGCAATCCGGTGTCGCCCAAAGTGTTTCGCAACCAGTCCGCCTCTTGCCGCGCGTGGTAAAAGGCCTTGGCTGAATGCGCGCATTTCAAAGCGCCAACCCGGCGAAATCCAGTGTTCGACAAATCAAATCTGATGAGGGTCGTCGTCAGATGCCCGACGCTGTCGGTTGCGATGGTGTGCATACGTTGCGCCATCTCAAGACCGTGCGATCGGGCAATGTCGCTGAAACCACGGCGAAATTTGGCTGATACGACGCCGCCGTTCCGACCGCTGCCGCCGATCCCTGGCTCTCCAGCCTCGAGCACAATCACGCTTAAACCTGCATCGGCAAAGGTGTGGGCCGCGTTCAAACCGGTATATCCGCCGCCAATGATCGCAATGTCATACGCGCAATCCTGCCGCAGCGCCGGATAGTCCGGGCTGGCGGGTTCTTGCTCTCGCCAAAGCGATTTGGCTGGCGGCGGAACCGGCATCATGCGGCTCCAAATACGGCGTCGGCAAGCGCTTTGAGGCTGGTCAGGCGCAGATCGGGTTCGGTCAAGCGTGCCGGATCCGGGGTTGCGCCGTAGCCCGCCTGATCATGCCGTCGTTCGATCCAGCATGTTTTATAGCCCAAGGATTTAGCGACGCCGATATCGTGATGCTGGCTTTGGGCAACGTGCAGGATTTCGCTTTGTTTGTAGCCAAGCGCCGATTGCCGACCAAGGTTGAAAGCAAAGAACTCCGGGTTCGGTTTAGCGCATTGCGCCTCGTCGCAGGTCACTGCGTCGTGAAAAGGCAGACCGAGCCGATGCGCATAGGCGGAGTATGCCGTGCGATCCGCGTTGGTCATCGCCACCAGACGGAACCGCGTGCGCAAACGCCCGAGGGCCTCGACAGAGTCTGCGAACGCAGGCCATTCTAGGACTGAAAGCTGAAAGTCGCGGGCGGCATCTGGGCTTGTCCGTAGGCCGAGCTCTTGGGCGAGATGCACGTAAACATCTGCGAAAACCTCGCTGGAGCGCCCGTAGTTCAGGTCGCGACCCGCCATATAGGGGCCAAAGATGTCATCATCAGACAGCTGGGCGGCGGCACTGCCACCGATGCGGCGCACGGCGTCCAAAACGCCCTTTTCAAAGTCGATGCAGGTGCCGACGATATCGAATGTCAGCACTTTGAATGCGGAAAAATCCATGGAAGCCTCGTGTTGTTTGCCCCGGTCGGGCGTTCGTATTGAAGTGACAATGATGCAGAGCCCCCCATTTGAGCAATTGCCAAATACTGAGACTTTCCATAACTTGACATCATGAATGGATTGCGTCGAAAATTGCCTTCTGCGAATGCGCTCTTTGTGTTCGAAGCCGCTGCACGGCATGAGAATTTCACCCGCGCTGCTGAAGAGTTGAACGTGACCCAGCCTGCGGTTAGCCGCACGCTTGCGGGTCTTGAAACGCATTTGGGGGCGCAACTGTTTTTGCGTGGCAAGCCCGGAGCCCGACTGACGGATGATGGATTGCTTCTGAAAGAGGTTGTGGAATCGGCATTCTCTCAGATAAACGGCGTTCTCGATCAGTTGCAGGAGCGACGCACAGGCAAGGCGCAGGTTACGATATCGGTTTCGACCGCCTTTACCACGCATTGGCTGATGCCGCGCATCGCACAGTTTCAAGAGGCTTTTCCAAGTGTCGATCTGCGCTTTCAACTGATCCCCGGTCCAGTAACTGGCCCGACAGCCGGGGTCGACATTGCCATGCGCTATAGCAGTGCATCAGAGACGTCGGGGCGTTTTGTCATGCGTGAAGCTTATGTTCCAGTCTGCGCGCCCGGGTATCTGAACCCGCCGCCGCAGGATGGGCCCGCGTTGATCCGTTTGGATGGCGAGGCCACCGAAGGGGTGGCGTCCTTGATGCCAGGTCTGGGTCTGCGGCGCGAAGGACAACTGGGATTCTCAGACTATGCCGTGGTGATTCAGGCAGCCCTCGTCGGGCAGGGTATTGCCGCGGGTTGGATGAACATTGTCAGCTACTGGATGAACGAAGGACGCCTTGTGCCCGCGGTCAACGAGTTGGTCTTTCCAGGCCGAGATTGCCGTATCTTATCGCGCACCGATGGCGCGAATGCCGATGTCGTTCAAGCGGTGAGAGACTGGTTGGTGGACGAGATACAGTCTGACCTGAGGAAAATTGCGATGCTCTATCCGCCACTTGGTGTCGAAAGCGTTCTGAAACCAAGAGATTATCTATGAAATTGCATCCATCTGTTTACGAGGCATTTCAAGTCGTCATGCGGTCAGGGACCGTATCTGGTGCCGCAGACTATCTGGGCCGTAGTCAACCAGCCGTCAGCCGCATGATCGACAAGTTGGAAAGCAGTGTGGGCGTGAAGCTGTTTGAGCGACGCAAGGGGCGTGTCGTGCCCACCCATGCGGCGCATTTATTGCTGGACGAGGTGGAACGGTTGTTCGTGTCCCTGTCGTCACTGGATGATTTCAGCCGTCGGATGGAAGAGGGGCAGGATGGTGGTGTCAGAATTGCCGCTCTGCCAGCTCTTGGGTTGGATTTCCTGCCGGAAGTCATTTCGCGGTTCTCGAAGGATAGACCCCAAGCCCGGGTCAAGCTGAACGTGCGCATGTCGGTCAGCGTTGAAAAGTGGGTTGCGACCCAGCAAGTCGATTTTGGGCTTGCTGAAACGCCGTTCCAGCTCTCCGGGTTTGGAACACGGATTTTTGCAGATACAGTCTATATCGCCGCTATTCCCGCCGATCATGCTCTCGCCGAGGAAGAGGTCGTACGCCCCGACCATCTACGCCGTGAGCCGCTGATCGGTTGGACCGTCTCGGTTTCCGCTCGCCGCATTTTTGACGACATTATGCAGGGCGCGGGGATCGTACCACAGCAATTGATCGAAACCACGATGTCGGCCACCATGTGCAGCATGGTCAAGCGCGGCTTGGGGCTGGCGGTGGTGGATCCCTTCACGGCATGGGCCAATCCGGACCCCAGAATTGTTTATCGCCCGTTTCTTCCTCAGATTCCGTGCAGGTTTGCATTGCTGCGACCGGACACCCGGACGCCAACAGTACTGGCCACCGAGTTGATCGGCCATGCGGAAAGTCTGCGGGATGAGGTGCTTGCCCAGATGAGGTAGGCGGCGACACCTTTCAGTATGCGCTAAACGTATATTGAAAGGCTAACTTTGCATTTTGATTCTAATGATCGCTGGTTCTTAATGCGGTCCATGAACCAGAAACCCGGCTCAATTTCCGCGTCTGACGCACAAGAATTTGACGTTGTCATCATCGGTGGCGGCGTCAACGGAACCGCCGCTTTGCGTGAACTGGCGCGGGCGGGATACGCGGTTTTGCTGGTCGAAGCAGAAGACTTGGGCGCGGGGGCCAGCGGTCGGTCTTCGCGCATGCTCCATTGTGGACTGCGCTATCTGGAAACGCCCAATCCGGTATGGAACGCACTACGCCACCCCATCCACTTTGCGCGCGCGTTGGGCATGGCCCGCGACGCTATGACGGCGCGGGCGGAGTTGTCGCAGGATACCAGCGTCGGGACACGATCCATCGAATTGTCGTTTCCGATCTGGCGCGATGGGCCGTTTCCACGATGGCAACTTGATGCGGGTTTGCGTCTGCTTCAACTACTCGGGCCGCCGGAGCCATCGCTTGACCGCACGATCCGCGACGCGGATGCTGCGCGCGCGCATCCCATCGGCCGCAATCTGCGCAATCAGGACGCGCTTCGCGGCATGGTCAGCTTCCGCGAATATCTGTTTACCGCACCCGAGCGGCTCTGCATCGACAATGCGCTGGACGCTGAGGCCTATGGGGCCAAACTGCGGTTGATGACCCGCGCCGAGTTGCGCGGACGCGACGGTTCTGGGCTATGGCGGATGGCTTTGGATGGGCCAGAGGGCAAAACCGAAGTTCTGGCCCATGCAGTTCTGAACATGGCCGGAAGCTGGGCTGACGAGGTTGGGAGTTTTGGTAAACGGCTGATACGAGGCAGCAAGGGAGCGCATATCATTCTGCGCCTGCCCGATGGTTTTGCCAATCGCGGAATAGCGACAGTGCATCGTGGCGGGCATCCGTTTTACGGCCTGCCATTGGGCGATGATCGTTTCTATTTCGGACCGACGGAAACCCTGTTCGAGGGGGATGCGCGGAACGCCCATGCCGATGCTGACGATGTGGCGTTCTTGTTGGCGGAGGCAAACTTTCTGCTACCAGGGCTGGGCCTGACGAGAAACCATATCGAACAATGTTGGGCGGGTGTGAGACCCCTCACCGAAGACCCTGATCGCCCGATGGGCGCGCGCGAACGCCGTGTGCATGATCTTGCACCGCAGGGGTTTGAAAACGTTTTGGCGATGACTGCGGGGCCAGTGATGAGCCTGCGCAGCGCCGGACGGCGGATGTTGTCTGAGGTTTCAGCGCGGATCGGGCCGCCGCCTGCACGTGCAACCATCAGCCTGCGTGGCGTGTCCCAAGCTAGCCAAAATCCTGTCGAGTACGCCGTGACCCATGAACATGCGCCAGACCTCTATTCGGTGTTGACCCGGCGCACCGGAGCCATCTGGCACGGGTTGATCAGCGGCGAGGACGCGGCACGGGTGGCCGACACTGTTGCCCCGCTGTTCGGCTGGTCCTGTGCGGAAAAAGATCATCAGGTCGCGGCATTTCTGGCCCGACAGGAAACCGAATTCTGTGCGCCTTCGGATCACAGGAGATAACCGGAAAAGCCGGCAAATTAACGGTAGAGAACCCAACAAGGAGAGACCAATGATCACTCTAAAAACACTGCTCGGTATGATCGCAATCACTGCGCTGACTGCGACAGCGAGCTTTGCCCAAGAGGTCGGAAACAACCGTTTCAAAGAAGTGTTGGAGCGTGGTGTGCTGCGCGTCGGCGTTCAGGGCGCGTTCAAACCCTGGGCCTTTCGTGCGCCAGAGGGCACCATTCAAGGCATCGAGGTCGACCTCGCACAAACGGTCGCCGACCGTATGGGCGTGACCTTGGAAACCGTGGTGATTTCCTCGGCCAATCGGATGGAATTCTTGCAACAGGGCAATGTCGACCTGCTGATTGGTGCCATGTCCGACCGCCCTGACCGCCGCAAGGTCGTAGGCATCATCGAGCCTGCGTATTGGACCTCCGGTCCCACCCTCATGGCCAAAGAAGGTGTCATTTCTTCTTGGGACGATATCACGGGCAAGCCGGTTTGCGGCAAGCAGGGCGTGTTCTACAACAAGATCGCGGAAGTCGAGTTTGGTGCGAATGTCGTGGCCTTTGGCGGCAACACCGAAGCGAAGGAAGCGCTGCGTTCGGGCAAATGCCTAGCTTGGGTTTATGACGACACTTCGATTGCGGCAGACATCGCAAGTGGCGAATGGGATGGCTATGAAATGCCTGTAGACACGGTGTTTTCCAACCCGTGGGGCGTTGCTGTGCCGCTCGAGGAAAAGGACGGCATCTGGGGCGCTTTCATGTCCGGCATGGCCTATAACTGGCACAAGGACGGCACGCTGATTGAGCTTGAAAAGAAATGGGGCGTCAAGGCGTCGCCGTGGCTTGCCGCGCTGCACGAGCAGTTGCAGTACGACAACTCGTATCTCGACAATTGATGATACCGGGGGGGTGCATCCCCCCCGAGCTTTGGACAGGATAACACGCGTGCTGGACCTTATCGCGCCGTTCTTTGAACGGCTATACGACACCACCGGGCTTAACTTCTCGCCGTTTTACAACTCCTATGACTGGGGTCGGCTGGTCGAGGGGATGTGGGTTTCGGTCAAACTTATCACGGCGATCATTGCCGTTTCGTTGGTGATCGGAGTGATCGGTGCGGGTGCGCAAACATCACGGCTGCGGATCGTGCGTTGGATGGTGTCGGCTTATATTGAGATTTTTCGCAACACACCGCCCATCGTGCAGCTTTTGTTCTTTTACTTCGGGCTAGGCGCGATCACTCCGCAGGTGGATATGGGCGGTTGGTACGAGCCTGTAATTGGGTCGTTTGGGTGGGCGGTCATTGCCATCGGCATTTTCGGCGGCAGCTATAACGTCGAGATTTTTCGTTCGGGTATCGAGGCGGTGCCAGCCTCGACGAAAGAGGCGGCGGAGTCGCTCGGCTTTTCCGGGTTCAAGATATTTGTCTACGTGACCTTTCCGCTGGCCCTGCGCATCTGCCTGCCCGCGCTCACCAACAACATCGTCTCGCTGGCCAAGACGTCATCGCTGGCCTATGTGATTGCGGTTCCCGAGATCACGTATTCGCTAAGCGGCATCTGGTCGGACAGCGTGAACGTGCCAGAAATGATGCTGCTTCTCTTTGGCTATTACATCGTTCTGATTGCGATCATTGCGCGGATCATGACCATGATCGAGCGTAGAATAGCACTGCCGGGGTACGGACAATGACGCCGAATTGGACCGTTTCTCGTCTGACGTGGCGGGCCCCCGTTCTTGCGGCAGGGCTATGCGTTCTGGCTACATTGGCCGCTATGGCACAAGATGGGTCAACCGGACGCCCTTCGGCGTTGGCCACGCTAATCACCTGGGTGCCGTTTATCCTCAAAGGGTTTGGGTTGAACTTGTTGATGAGCGTTCTGGCCATGGCGCTGGCCACGGCTAGTGGTGTGATCTTGGGCTTTATGCAGATTAGCCCAGTCACACTAATTCGGCTCCCTGCCAAGCTGGTCACGAACCTCTTTCGCAACTCACCTTGGCTGGTGATCTTATTTGCGATCATGTTTCTGGTGCCGTTTCAGATCACGCTGCCGGGTGGAGACAAGGTGATTGTTCCCGACTGGCTTAAGGCCACTTTCGGCTTTTCCTTGCCGGTCATGGCGAATGTCTCTGAAATTCTTCGCGGAGCGGTGGCGTCGATCCCTTCCGGCCAATGGGAAAGTGCTGAGAGCCTTGCATTTACTCGCGGTCAGACGCTTCGTCATATCATCTTGCCGCAATGTATCCGCCGGATGCTTCCGCCGTGGATGAACTGGTACGCGCTGCTGACGTTGATGACGCCGATGGCGGCAATTCTTGGCGTCAACGAGGCGCTTGGCAACACACAGGCAGCCATGGAAGCGGCAGGGTCGCGTCCCGAGTTCCTGATCCCTTTCTACCTCTTTCTGATGACGATCTTCTTTGTCGTCATCTATCCGATATCAATTTGCACCCGTCGGCTTGAAAAGCGCTTCGCCACTGGGTCCTGACAGGAGACTTGACGATGATGTCCCCCACCGGAAACTGGACCGTCGAACAGCCGATCGTGGCCTTGCACGGTGTCCACAAAAGCTTTGGTAGCCTTGAAGTGCTCAAAGGCATCGATATCGACGTCATGAAAGGTGAAGTGGTCTGTATCATCGGACCGTCCGGTTCAGGCAAATCCACCCTGATCCGCACGATCAACGGGCTGACCCCGGTCAGCAAGGGATCGGTAAAGGTCGAAGGGATTGAGGTGCATGATGCAAAGCTCGACAAGCTGGCGCTGCGGCGCAAGGTCGGAATTGTATTTCAGCAATACAACCTCTTTCCGCACCGCACTGTTTTGCAAAACGTGATGATGGCGCCGCTGCTGGTGCTCAAGGAAAGCCGCAAAGAGGTCGAGGAGCGGGCCCGTGCCCTGCTGGCCAAGGTCAAGTTGAAGGATAAGGAAAACGCTTATCCTGCGGAACTCTCGGGCGGTCAGCAACAGCGTGTCGCCATCGCCCGCAGCCTGTGCATGCGGCCCGACGTGATGTTATTCGATGAGGTGACGGCAGCACTAGACCCAGAAACGGTTAAAGAAGTGCTGGTGACGATCAGGGATCTAGCGATGGACGGGATGACCTGCATGTTGGTCACTCATGAGATGGGCTTTGCCCGCGAGATATCGGACCGGGTCTATTTCACCGATGCAGGGCGTATCGTGGAAAGTGGCCCGCCGTCGCAGATCTTTGAAACACCGCAAGATCCGCGCACGCAGGAATTCCTGTCCAAAGTGCTCTGATCCCGACCCCGAACGATAATCGAAAATTCGACAGGTCGCTACGGCCACGTCCTAACCGGAGTTTATGCTATGGCCATCCAGAGCCCCATCCGCGCCAAAGACCCGCTGCTGCAGCCGCTCCAGATTAAAAAGCTGGTTCTGCGCAATAGGATCATGAGCACATCGCATGCCTGCGGGCTGGAGAAAGATGGCTTTCCACAGGAGGCCTATCAGGCCTACCACGAAGAAAAGGCACGGGGCGGCATTGCACTTTCAATGTTTGGTGGGTCGTCGAATGTCGACATCGACAGCCCGAACATCTTTCAGCAGCTCAATGTCGGAACCGACCAGATCATTCCGCATCTGCAACGCTTTTCAGAGCGGATGCATGCGCAAGGAGCGGCGTTGATGTGTCAGATCACACATCTCGGGCGGCGGGGTGATCCCTATGCGCAGGATTGGCTGCCGCCGATTGGCCCGTCTCCGATCCGCGAGACATTGCACCGTGGCATACCCCGAGAGATGGATGAGCACGATATCGCGCGGGTGGTCAAAGCCTATGGTCAGGCCGCGCGCCGCTGCGAGGAGGGCGGGCTGGACGGGATCGAAACACTTGCTGCCGGACATATGATCGGACAGTTCCTGTCACCCAAGACAAACCACCGCACAGACCGGTTTGGCGGGTCATTGGAGAACCGTGTGAGGTTTGCCTTGATGGTGCATGACGAAATCCGTCGCAATGTCAGCGGCGAATTCATCGTTGGCATGCGCTATGTAGTGGATGAGGGCATTGATGGCGAACTGTCCGCAGAGGACTGCTTGGCGGCGGCGCAGATCCTTGAGCACGAAGGCTCTGTCGATTTTTTCAATGCGCTTTTTGGGTCAATGGACACCTCCCGGTCGCTGTCGGAAGAGGTGTTTCCCGGCATGGGAATGCCAGCAGCCCCTTGGGTTGCGGCCGTTGGCCGGTTTAAACGCGAGGTGAAGCTGCCGGTTTTCCATGCGGCGAAACTATCCGACATGGCCTCGGCACGTTTTGCCGTTTCGGAGGGGCATGTGGATATGGCGGGGCTGACCCGCCCGCATATCGCAGACCCGCATATGGTGAACAAGCTTATGCGCGGTGAAGAGCACCGCATACGGCCATGTGTCGGGGCCGGTCATTGTCAGTCACAGCATCGCCCCAAATGCCTTCATAACGCATCAACCGGACGCGAGTTGACGATTGGCCACCGCATTGAACGCGTACAAACCCCGCGCGATGCCGTTGTTGTAGGGGCCGGCCCTGCCGGGTTGGAAGCGGCGCGGGTTTTGGCGGAACGTGGTCACAACGTCCGCCTCTTCGAAGCGGCCGCGCAGCCGGGTGGTCAGGTGCTTATGGCCGCGGCAGACTGGCGGCGAGATCTGATCGGGATCATAGATTGGCGTCTTGCCGAGCTAGAAACTCTGCGGGTCGCGGTGGAATGCAACCGCTACATGGACGCGGAAAGTGTCGCCGCGCTCAATCCTGATCTGGCCATTCTGGCAACGGGCGGTATCCCACAAACCGAATTTGGTGCAGGGGATAATCTGGTGCATTCGGCATGGGACATCGTAGGTCGGCAGGTCAAGCCGGTTGGGGATGTCCTGATCTGGGATAACACCGGCCGACATCCGGCGTTGTTGGCTGCGCAGAGTGCGCAGGCGGAAGGGGCGAATGTGCGGCTAGCGACCATCGATGTGAACATCGGTCAGGATCTCGTCTATCCGGAGTCCACGCGCTGGCACAAAGAATTTGCCAAGTCTGGCCTGCGCCCCGAGGGCAACCTGCGGCTGATCGGCGTCGCGCGCAAAGGCAACAAGCTACAGGCGACGTTGATGAACGAGCTGACCCATGCCATCGAACAGAACCTCTATGATCAGGTGATCGTCGAAATGGGCACGATACCGATGAATGAGATGTTCGAGGATCTGCGCAGGCAATCGACCAATGATGGGGTCACAGACCTTCATGCGCTTAAGAATCTTACGCCCCAACCCAGACAGGGCAAAGGGTTTGAGCTTTACCGCATCGGCGATGCGCAGTCGTCACGCAATATCCACGCGGCGGTTTATGATGCCTTGCGGCTTTGTTCGGTGGCTTAAGTCTCGCTTACGCCTAACACCGATCTCGCGTCTGATGCCGGAGCGTGCAAAATCCTACGCTAAGGCGGTTTGATCACCTTTTGGGCAACGCCTAGTTTCTGGTGACAAGGATGTGGGTTAACCCAAGTGGCGAGATGTGCGCCAAAGGTCTTGTCACGTTAACCGCGGGGTTTGCCAAGTCTGGCCTGTTTTTCGTTGATCACACGACGTTTGCCGCTGATGTCCACGCCTCGAGTGCGTCTAGCCGATGGTAGCGAATGGTGAGAGCGGGACGACGGCAGGCTGGGACGGCGAAGTAATGACGTATTGTGGACTGAATGATCGCGAAACGTTGCACTCCGAGCGGTAATCGGAGACCCTGCATAACCCGCTGTCGTTTTCGGAAAGGCAGATGGCTGTTTTCGGCGCGGTTCTCGAGTCCCTTGTGTGACCAATATTCACGACCCGGCGCGACCTCGCGCAGACCCAAGTTGAACCGGGCGTAGAGCCGGACAACATGCGCATTGGTCTGGGGCGGAAACTGGTTGCTCGGCGATGGTTCCGGCTGGTCGTTGTCAGGGGCCGTCCCAAAGAGCTGCGCCATGGCGTCATTGGGCAGAGTGATGACAAAACGACCCCACATCCTTGGCTTGCCCTCGGTCCGGTCAGGGTTGGCGAGGCAGGCCGGTGCCGATCATTGAATCACGGGTGACAAGGCTGGCCAGCTGCTCTTGGCTCAGTCCTTCGGTCCCCTCTGGTCGGGCAGGCAACACCATATAACGCATGTCGGCGGTGCTGTCGTGAACCCGAACCGTGACACTCTCAGCCAGATCAAGACCGAATTCCCGCAACACAGCGCGCGGCTCGCGCACCGCGCGGCTGCGGTATTCGCGCGTTTTGTACCAGTCGGGCGGCAGGCCCAAGAGGTTCCGGGGGTAACAGGAACAGAGGGTGCAGACGATCAGATTGTGCGCGTCTGCGGTGTTCTCGACAGCAATCAGGTTGAGCGGGCCGATATCGAATCCCATCTCGCGGCTTGCGGCAGAGGCATTGGCGAGCAAGCGTGCCTTGAAATCAGGATCAATCCATGCCCGCGCCACAACCGCCGCACCATTTGCGGGGCTGCGGGCGTCCATGACCTCGATCTGAGTGGCTATCTGTGCAGGTGTCAGGTGAGCTTTTTCCACCAACAACTCACGAACGGCAATTTCCATGCGTTGCCAATAGCTCAGCGGGCCATCATTATCGGAGCGGTAAGGATGACCTGAGGAGCTCATACCCTCGTGGTGATAATCGTCGTGATCGTGGTGGTCATGCGGCATGAATGACCACCTTCTCCAACCAGTGGGCGTAGATCTCGGCATCGAGCGTGTCGTTTGGGTTCTCTGCCGCATCACCCCAGATTTCTGCCATGGAAAAGCGCACGCGATAAAGCGGCTTTTCTTCGGCCGGTAGGCCATAGGCCAATTGCTCAGGATTGTGAAACGCGCCCAAGGGCCGCTCGATCTCACCCGTCTTGCCCCTGAGATACCACGGCACGCGGACATGACCCGGCGGTGTCAGCGCCTTGACTCGCACCCGCTCAGCCATGTTGCGCCTCGGCATAGGTCGGACCGCGCGCGGCGATCTCATCCATCCGGGTGGCCAACTCCTCTAGGGAATAGACCCCCGCTTCCAGCAAGTTCTGATTTACGGCGGCGATCCAGCGTTCGTAGTAGCTGTATTTTTCAAAGGCGTCTTCGCCCATATCCTCGATCGCCCGGCGCAGCCCGTCGACGGTAAAGAGCCCCTTTTGTCCGCAGAGCACCATCAGCGCATCAATTCGCTTTTCCCAGCGAGCAAAGTCATGCCCTTCCATAGGCACAGGCCCGGCTGCCTGTCCTCCCATGTCGTGCCAGCGGCGTCCATCCCAATCACTCATAGGTCCAAGCCTATGTCTGGCTTTTCCGCTTGTCCAGTGGTCAGTCGCCGCTCTGCTCCTCATCTTCCGGGGTGACAAAACTGATCTCTCCAGCGGCTTCTAGCGTGCGTACGGCATTGACGACAGCTGTCATTGCCTCTTCGGCGTCGCGCAGACGGACACGACCCCGCTCTTGCATTTCCTCGCGGATCGCCTCGGACATGCGTTTCCCGAGATTGTTCAGAATGAACTCCGCCACCGTCGCCACATCGCCCGAGGCTGCTCCGGCGAGGGCGGTGACCAAAACCGCCTGATCAAGCTCACGCGTGATCCGGGGAATATCGGTGGGTTTGACCCGGTCTGGTATATGCACAAAGGTAAAGATCGCGCGGCGGACAAGTGCCGCGAATTCCTGATCGGTTTCTTCGAGCCCGGTCAGCACGTCATCCCGAGTGGCCGCAAGTGAGAAATTGAGGATTGCGCCCACGCGTTCCACCGCCCCTTGGGCAAATGCGGTTTCAGGCACGTCATGCAGTTCTGCCGCCAATGCCAAGCCGATCCTGTCCACGGCTTCGGGACTGACCGATCCAGTTTGTGAGACCGCATAGGTGATCCGCCGCGCCAGTTCACCCGGCAATCTGCCCAAAAGATCCGCAGCGCGCGACACCTCGAGTTTGGACAAAAGGACCGCCGCCACCTCTGTACTTTCGCGCTCAATAATAGGAATGAGCGCCGTAAGATTTGCCTCCTTTACCTGATCCCAAGGATCGCCGTATTGCCGCACACCCGCCTCTTTGCGGAGCCGGGCGGCGGTTTGCGGACTGATCCGACCGCCAAGAGTCGACAGCGCACCTGCCACGCCACGCGGAAAGATCAGCCCCATGCCCTCTAGCTCCTGCGCAAACTCCGCGACGACATCGGCCAGCGTGCCGCGGTCGACATAGCGCATGGAGCCCATTTGCGTCGTCAGGCGCGCTTGTAACCCGTCAGGCAGGTCAGTCAGCGCAATCTCGGCACCCTCATTGATCAAGAACCGAACAATGATCGCAGCCTTTTGCGACCGGGTCAGATGGGCCGCGGCCCCGCCGCGTGGCGCTATCCGGGCAAGTGGGGTGGTTGCTTTCATTTTTGGCCTCTGTTCGGGTCTTGAAAGACCTTAAGAGGCAAAGCGTGAAGAAATCTCTAAACCTTCCCCGGCATTTTGACGGTTTCCCGGATGACGTCGCTTTCGCTTCGTGCTAGGGCCAAGCCATGAGCCAGATGCCCAATAAGGACGAGATTCTGCAATGGATCTCGGATAACCCGACCCTCACCGCAAAGCGCGATATTGCCAAGGCTTTTGGCATCAAGGGGGCTGCGCGGATCGACCTCAAGCGCCTGCTCAAGGAGTTGGAGGAAGCAGGCCATCTTGAGAAGCGCAAGAAGACCTACCGCGATCCCGACCGGCTGCCGCCCGTCAGCGTCCTTCAGGTCACTGGTCAGGCCTCTGACGGCGAGTTGTTGGCCAAGCCTCTGGAATGGACCGGCGAGGGGGTGGAGCCAATCGTTCTGCTGATCCCACGCGCCTCTGATCCGGCGATGGGTGCGGGCGACCGTATTCTGGCGCGGCTGCAAGAGGTCAAGGGCGAGGCCTATCACTATGAAGCGCGGCTCATCCGCCGGATCGGAACCAATCCGCGCAAGGTCTTGGGGGTGTTTCGCAAGGGCGCCGAAGGGGGCCGCATCCTGCCCATCGACAAGGGCGACGGCAAGGAATGGACCGTTGCCCCCGATGCCACCGGCGGCGCGCAGGACGGAGAACTGGTCGAGGCCGAACAGGCTGGACCCGCAGGCCGTATGGGCCTGCCGCGCGCGCGGGTTCTGGAACGATTGGGAGATCCCTCCGCCCCCAAGGCGGTATCGCTGATTGCCAT
Organism: Roseovarius sp. MBR-51; assembly: GCF_053628575.1. NCBI lineage: Bacteria > Pseudomonadati > Pseudomonadota > Alphaproteobacteria > Rhodobacterales > Roseobacteraceae > Roseovarius > Roseovarius sp. MBR-51. The sequence goes on along the minus strand of NZ_JBRJGQ010000005.1, from coordinate 92,792 downwards.
TCATCAGCACGGCATTCCCGATGCCTTTCCCGATGACGTGGTCGCCGAAGCGGACGGCATGAAACCGGCGGGCCTGAAGGGCCGCGACGATCTGCGGGACATGCCTCTGATCACGATTGACCCCTGGGATGCGCGCGACCATGACGATGCAGTCTGGGCGCATGCCGACGACGATCCCAAGAACGCCGGCGGGCATGTGATCTGGGTGGCCATTGCCGATGTCGCGCATTACGTACGCCCCGGCTCGGCACTGGATCACGAGGCGCGCAAGCGCGGCAATTCGAGCTACTTCCCTGATCGGGTGGTCCCTATGCTGCCGGACCGTCTGTCGGGCGATCTATGTTCCTTGCACGAAGGCGTGCCGCGCGCCTGTATTGCAGTGCGGATGCAGATCAACGCTCATGGCGACAAGATCGGGCACCGCTTTGTGCGCGGCCTTATGCGCTCCGCCGCCTCGCTGAATTATCAGCAGGTTCAGGCCGCACAGGACGGCACGCCGGATGACAAATGCGGGCCTCTGGTGGAAGAGGTGATTACCCCCCTTTATGCGGCCTACGCCGCATTGGAGGAGGCACGTCGACGCAGGCAGCCGCTCGATTTGGATCTTCCGGAACGCAAAGTGGTGCTGAGCGACGAGGGCAAGGTTCTGTCGGTCAATTTCGCCGACCGGCTGGATGCGCACAAGTTGATCGAGGAATGCATGGTGCTGGCCAACGTGGCCGCGGCAGAGACGCTGGTTGCCCGGAAATCGGCGCTTCTGTTCCGCGTTCATGAGGAACCTACACCGGAAAAACTGGAAACGCTGCGCGATGTTGCGGAGGCGGCTGGTCTGGTTCTTGCCAAGGGGCAAGTGCTGAAAACTGCGCATCTCAACGCGCTCTTATACGCCGCACGCGACACGGATCATTCTGAGGTCATCAACATGTCCACCCTGCGCGCCATGACGCAGGCCTATTACGCGCCGCAGAATTTCGGGCACTTCGGCCTCGCGTTGCAGGCCTATGCGCATTTCACCTCGCCTATCCGGCGGTATTCCGACCTTGTGGTGCACCGGGCGCTGATTTCGGCGCATGGGTGGGGTGACGATGGTCTGAGCCATGAGGAAGAGGCGCGGCTTGAGGCGACGGCGCAGCACATTTCCGACACCGAACGCCGCTCGATGATGGCTGAGCGTGACACGAATGACCGCTATCTGGCGGCGTTTCTTTCGGAACGGCTGGGTGAGGAATTTACCGGGCGGATCAGCGGTATCGCCAAGTTTGGCGCCTTCGTGAAACTGGATGAAACCGGGGCCGATGGACTAATTCCCGTGCGCTCGCTGGGGCGGGAGTATTTCCATTTTGACCGGGACGCTGGCACGTTGATGGGCTCTGATACGGGTTTGACGATTGGCCTTGGACAGCGCGTCACGGTCAAGCTGGCAGAGGCCGCACCTGTGACGGGCGGCATCGCGCTGGAACTCGTCAGCATCGAGGGCACGACCATGCCCAAAGGGCCGAGAGGTGCGCGTGGCAAACCTCCCAAACGCAAGCTAGGGAGCGCCAAGCGCAAGGCCGCTGTGGAAAAACGCAAAGTCGAACGCAAACGCCGATAGGTCGTCACACGAGCGTCGCGTGATGTGGTGTGTGACCTTGAAATGCCGCGCGATCATCGAGTCCTTCGTCGCGCAGTTGATCGGCGGTCACGCGCGCGCAGCCCGCGAGATTGCTTTTGATTCGCAAACAATCGGGCTATCCTATCTCCAGAGCCACATCACAAGGGGGCCAAGCCATGCGAGCGGTACACCTAGGACTACTGAGCTTTTTGATCGGAACGACACCGGCTCTTGCCGGTGCAGTGGAGCAATCCTTGCGTCCACAAATGAGACCCGGTTCGGGCGTCATATCAATGGCGGTCATCGTCTCAAGCGACCTGCCGGTGCGCAGTCTACGGCCGCAATTGCGACCCGAGACTGAGGGCAAGGCTGTCATCGTGCAGGCCAGTGCAAATCCCGGATTCGACAATTGGATCGCTGGCTTTCGCGGACGTGCGGTGGCGCAGGGGGTCAACGGGCAAGTGTTCGACCGGGCCTTTCGCGGTGTAACCTTCAATCCCGAGATCGTCGCCAAGGACCGTAACCAATCAGAATTCAAACGCGAGATATGGGATTATCTCGACAGCGCGGTGTCGCCGGTCCGTGTCAAAAATGGCCAGGAAGCGCTACGCCGCAACCGCCGCGCTCTGGACCGGATTGAGGCGCATTACGGCGTCGAGAAAGAGGTTGTCGCCGCTGTATGGGGCATGGAGAGCACCTATGGCGAGCGGTTGGGAGATCTGCCGCTGATACAGTCACTGGCAACGCTGGCGTATGACGGGCGGCGGGGGGCGTTTTTCGAAAAGCAACTCATCGCGGCCCTGCAGATCCTGCAATCGGGCGATGTGACGCCAGAGAACATGAAGGGATCTTGGGCCGGGGCCATGGGGCACACGCAATTTATCCCGACCTCCTATCTTGCTTATGCTGTGGATTTCACCGGTGATGGCAAACGGGACATCTGGTCAGACAACCCAACCGACGCTCTGGCCTCAACGGCGGCCTATCTCAAGCGCTTTGGCTGGACCAAGGGTCAGCCTTGGGGCGTCGAAGTGCGGTTGCCGCGTGGGTTCAGCACCGGGTCGGCTAAATCAAAACGAATGCCCTCCCAATGGGCGGCGCAGGGTGTCGTGGGGGTCGATGGTCGCGCGGTCCGGGATTATGGAGGCGCATCTATCTACCTGCCAGCGGGGCTACAAGGACCGGCCTTCATGGTCTTTGACAACTTCGGGGTCATCAAACGCTACAACAATTCCGATGCCTACGCGATGGGGGTCGGTCATTTGGCGGATCGGATTGGCGGAGGGCCCGAAGTTCAGGGGGCATGGCCGCGTGGGTATAATCCACTGTCTTTTGACGAACGGATGGAGATGCAGCGACGCCTGCAGCGCAAAGGCTTTGGGATCGAGAAGATCGACGGGATCATCGGTCCCAACACGGTCAATGCAATTCGCGCGTTTCAGCAATCGGTTGGGGCAACGCCGGACGGGCTGCCCTCACAGGAGTTGCTGGCGCTTCTCAAGCGATCGTGAGTGAGCCAACAGACCGTCGCGATGATCTGGACGGATTGATCGCCTGTCCGGAATGCGATCTGGTCTATACCGCGCCACAGGTAGCGATGCGACAGCGCGCGGTGTGCGCGCGCTGTCACACGGTGTTGATTGCCCCCCGGCGCAAGGCCGGCAAGCAACTCATCGCTCTGGCGTTGACTGTCCTAATTCTGATTGTGGCGGCAACACTCTTTCCGTTTTTGTCGATCGGCGCGGGGGGCATGCACCATGATGCGTCGATCCTTCAGGCCGCCTTTGTGTTCGAGGGGGGGCTATCGGTACTTTCCGTTGCGGTTCTGTTCTTTATCGTGCTGATACCGGCGCTGCGCCTCATTCTGCTGATTTACGTGCTCGCTCCCATCATTCGTGATCGTCCTCCCGCGCCGCTCGCACGGTCTGCGTTCCGCTTGTCGGAGTCGCTGCTGCCATGGTCCATGGCCGAGATCTTCGCCATCGGGTGCGCGGTCGCGCTGGTAAAATTGAGCGATCTGGCCGATGTGGTGTTTGGTCCGGCGGCGTGGATGTTCGCGGTGTTAGTGGTCTTGGTGGTCGCCACTGACAACCTGATGTGCCGCTATTCGATATGGGCCTCGTTGGACGAATGAGAACGGCGCGCGATATGGGCCTTGTGGGGTGTACCCGCTGCATGCGGGTGAGCCACTCAGGCACGCAGATCTGCCCGCGCTGCGGGAGTGCGTTGCAGTCCCGCGATCCGTTCTCGCTGCAAAAGGTTTGGGCGTGGTGGCTTCTCGGGCTGGGGTGTTACATCCCGGCAAATATCTATCCGATGCTGGAAACGCGCACTTTGGTCAGCACGCAGAGCGATACAATTGTGGGCGGTGCGGTAACGCTGGCGCAGCATGGCAACTGGGGCGTGGCGCTGATCATTCTTGTGGCCAGCGTGGTGATTCCCGTGGCCAAGTTCTTCGCATTGGCGGGCCTCGGCATCGGGGTCTGGCGCGGCTCGCGCCTGTCCGAGAGACAGCGGCATCTGCTCTACGAGGTGGTAGAATACATCGGGCGCTGGTCCATGATCGACGTGTTTGTGGTGGCGATCCTGTCCTCCTTGGTGCAATTGCAGGCGCTGGCGACCATCACACCGGGGCGTGCCAGCCTGTTTTTCGCTCTTTCGGTGATTTTTACGATGCTCTCGGCGCAGAGTTTTGATAGCCGGTTGATCTGGGACAGTGCCCGCAGACCTGATCGCAAAGAGGACACCCACCCGTGACGCATGACGATATGACCCCGCCTGAGGCCACTGTGAAACCGGCAGGCCGTGGCCTGTTGGAGCGGGTCTCGATAATTTGGCTGGTGCCCTTGGCGGCGCTTGTCGTCGTGCTGGGTGTGGCGTGGCAGACCTATGCAGATCGTGGTCCGATCATTGAGATCGGGTTCGACAATGCCTCCGGCGTGCGGCCCGGCACCACCGAATTGCGCTACCGTGATGTGTCCGTCGGCTTGGTAGAGGATGTGAGCTTTGCCCCCGGATTGGGCCGGGTTCTGGTCAAAGTGCGGGTGGATCAAGAGGTTGCGCCCTATATCGACACTGATGCCCAATTCTGGGTCGTGCGTCCTCAGGTCAGTGCGCGCGGCGTGACCGGATTGGGCACGGTGCTATCGGGCGTTTATATCGAAGGGCTCTGGGATGAGACGCCCGGTGAGGTGTCGGAGCGGTTCGACGGCCTGTCGGATGCGCCGCTGGAACGGGTGGGCCAGAGCGGTTTGCGCCTGACGTTGCGCGCGCAAGGCAAGGCGTCTTTGGTCGAGGGGGCACCGATTGTCTATCGCGGGATCGAGGTCGGGCGGGTCGGCAGGCCGACCATCACCGCGGACGGTTCGTCAGCACAGGCCGAGGCGTTGGTTTTTGCCCCGCATGACAGTCTGATCAACAGCGCGACGCGGTTTTGGGACACGTCCGGATTTTCCTTTTCATTGGGGCCAAGCGGCGCGCAGCTCGATTTCTCTTCGGTGGCGGCGCTTGTGTCGGGGGGCGTCACCTTCGAGACCATGATTTCCGGTGGGACACCGGCGCAATCGGGTGACGTTTATACAGTTTTCCCTGAAGAATCAGCGGCGCGCGCCAATCTCTTTGTCGGCGATGACAGCGAAGTCCTGTCGCTTTCGGCGGTCTTTGAGGAGAATATCGCCGGACTCAGCGTCGATGCACCGGTTGAATTCAATGGCTTACGCATTGGGCAGGTGAGTGCGCTCAACGGTCTAGTCGATAATGAACGGTTCGGCGATGGACGGGTTCGGCTCTTGGTCACTCTGGCGATCCGGCCCGGGCGGCTGGGGCTGGAAGGCGGGGCAGGGCGTGAGGCGGCGCTTGAATTTCTGCGTGAGAGTGTGGCTTTGGGGCTGCGGGCACGCTTGGCCTCTGCCTCGCTTCTGACCGGTGGGCTCAAGGTCGAATTGGTCGAAATTGCCAATCCGCAACCTGACGAGATCGAAGAATTCGGTGAGGATGGCCTGTTCATTCCCACCACCGAGAGTGATATTGCAGACGTCTCGGCCACCGCCACAGGCGTATTCGAGCGGATCAACGCCCTGCCTGTGGAAGAGGTGATGTCCGAAGTCATCACCTTGATGCAAAACGCAAATGCGCTGATTTCCAGCTCTGATATCCGCGCCGTTCCGGGCAATGTCAACGCGCTCTTGGATGAGACGCGGGGCGTGGTCGGCGCGCCAGAGGTGCAAGGCTTGCCGGGGCGGCTGGACGCGGTCTTGACGGAAATGGAGACACTGGTTGCTCAGATCGCGCAAGAAGCCTTGGCCGCCAAGTTGAGCGCGGCGCTCAGTGATGCCTCTGCGGCCTCGCAGGGTGTCAGTGATGCGGTGAGTGGTGTGCCGGACCTTGTGGCGCGAATGGATGCCGTGGCGCGCAAGGCGGAAACGGTTGAAATTGACGCCATGGCGGCAGAGTTGACCGCGCTCATTCGGTCGGCTGAGGCGTTGTTGGCCGGGGATGGTGCGCAGGCTTTGCCCGACACGTTGAACGCAACACTTGAAGAATTACGTAATGTTTTGGCACAGTTACGAGAAGGCGGGGTGGTCGAGAACGCAACCGCCGCCCTTGGGTCAGCCCGCGATGCGGCGGATACCTTTGCCGAAGCCGGGCGGGATCTGCCGGGGTTGATTGCCGAGGCGGAAGCGGTCTTGGCGCAGGCGCGGGGGACTTTGGCGGGATATGCGGCTGAGAACGGGGTGGGCCGGGATGCGCGGGCGGCGCTGCGCGAGGTTGAACGGGCAGCCCGAGCCGTGTCATCCTTGGCCCGAACGATTGAACGCAATCCGAACTCTTTGCTGTTAGGACGTTGATTACCATGAAAAAAATATCCGCTTTCGTCGTGCTGACTGCCCTCATCGGCTGCACCTCTGTCCCCGAGCAACGGCTGACTGTGCCGCGTGCGGCGATTGAGACCAAGCAGCGGATTGCCTTTGGGTCGGTCGCGCTGCGCGAGGTGTCATTGCCGGGTTATGCGGCGGGGGAGCAGATCTATCTCTCTGATTCCATGGGAGTTTTAAGCACGCAGCCGGGTTTGTTATGGGCGGATGATCCGGGGCGGGCGATCACGCTGGAGCTAAGCCGGCATCTTGCGCAGCTGACCGGGGCGCAGGTGGCGGCTGAACCTTGGCCGTTTGGTGAGGTCCCAGAGGCGCAGGTCGAGGTGCGGATTGAAGAGATGTTGGCACAAAATGTTGGTGTTTTCCGGTTGGCGGGCCAATATTTTGTGTCATCTGAGAGCGGACGTGCGCGAGCGCGGCTGTTTGATCTGAGCGTTCCAGTGGCCACGGGAGAGGATGCAAGCGTTGCGGCGATTGCCGCCGCACGCGGTCAGGCGGTGCGGGATCTCGCGGTCGAGATTGCGCGGAACGGGTTGCGGTAGGGGTACACCCGGTACATTTTGGCCCCCGGTTATGTACGCAAGTTCAAGACGGTGTGGATGCCTATGGGGTGAAGGCGGTGCTTGCCCCTGATCAGGTGCCATCGCGCTTGGGTCACAGCTTCGGTCAAGAGAGGGTATCCCTCACCGGGCGGCAAATTCTCTGGAAGTTTCTTTGAGACTCTCCATACATGAAAAAGGCGCGGCGATGTCTCGCCGCGCCTCTCGCGTTTTGGTCGACCGGTCCGGTCAGACCAGATCGAAGCGGTCCGCGTTCATCACCTTGGTCCATGCGGCGACGAAATCGCGCACGAATTTTTCGGGGGCATCGTCCTGTGCATAGATCTCGGCATAGGCGCGCAGGATGGAGTTGGAGCCGAACACCAGATCGACGCGGGTGGCGGTATGTTTCACCGCGCCCGATTTGCGATCCACGATGTTGTAGGTGCCATCGCCATTCGGGTCCCACTTGAAGCCCATGTCGGTGAGCGTGGTGAAGAAGTCGGTCGTCAGTGCGCCCACCTTGTCGGTAAAGACGCCATGCATCGTGCCAGCGTGGTTGGTGCCCAGCACCCGCATGCCGCCGATGAGGCAGGTCATTTCATGCGCGCTGAGGCCCATGAGCTGTGCCCGGTCGAGCAGCATTTCCTCGGGGGTGACGATGTAATCCTTCTTGAGCCAGTTGCGGAAGCCATCGGCCAGCGGTTCCAGCACCTCGAAGGAGTCCCCGTCGGTCATGTCCTCGGTGGCGTCGCCGCGACCGGGGGCAAAGGGCACGTCTATAGCGAAACCTGCGGCTTTGGCCGCCTGTTCGATCCCGAGATTACCGGCCAGAACGATGACATCCGCGACGCTCGCCCCGGTTTCTGCTGCGATCGGTTCGAGCGCTGCCAGAACCCGCGCCAGACGGGCAGGCTCGTTGCCCTCCCAATCCTTTTGTGGGGCAAGGCGGATGCGCGCGCCATTGGCCCCGCCGCGCAGGTCAGAGCCGCGGAAGGTGCGGGCGCTGTCCCAAGCGGTGGCGACCATCTCCGACAGGCTCAGACCGCTTGCGGCAATCTTGGCCTTGACGGCGGCGACATCATAGCCGGTCGACCCCGCCGGGATCGGGTCTTGCCAGATCAGATCCTCTTGGGGCACGTCCGGGCCGATGTAGCGGGCCTTGGGGCCGAGATCGCGGTGGGTCAGCTTGAACCATGCGCGGGCAAAGCAATCCTCGAAATAGGCTTGATCCGCCATGAACTTTTCACAGATGGCGCGATAGGTCGGGTCCATCTTCATCGCCATGTCGGCATCGGTCATCATCGGCATGACGCGCTTGGAGGTGTCGGTTGCGTCAACCGGCATATCCTCTTCTTTGATGCCGATGGGCTGCCACTGTTGCGCGCCTGCCGGGGATCTGGTGAGTTCCCAGTCATAGCCGAACAGCAGTTTGAAATAGCCCATGTCCCACTTGGTCGGATGGGTGGTCCACGCGCCCTCGATGCCAGAGGTGACGGCATTGGTGGCCTTGCCGCCGAGGTTGGGATTGACCCAGCCAAAGCCTTGGGTTTCGAGATCGGCGGCTTCGGGTGCATCGCCCAGAGTCTCGGCATCGCCATTGCCATGCGCCTTGCCGACGGTATGACCGCCGCAGGTCAAAGCCGCGGTTTCCTCGTCGTTCATGGCCATGCGGGCAAAGGTTTCACGGACCTGTCCGGCGGTGGCCAGCGGATCGGGTTTGCTGTTCACGCCCTCGGGGTTCACATAGATCAGACCCATCTGCACGGCGGCGAGGGGGTTTTCCATGGTGGCCGGATTCTCGACGTTCTCATAGCGGCTGTCACTAGGGGCCAGCCATTCCTTTTCCGCGCCCCAATAGGTGTCTTTCTCGGGGTGCCAGATATCTTCGCGGCCAAAGGAGAAGCCAAAGGTTTTGAGGCCCATGGATTCATAGGCCATGTTGCCTGCGAGCAGGATCAGGTCAGCCCAGCTCAGCTTGTTGCCGTATTTCTTTTTGACTGGCCAGAGGATGCGGCGGGCCTTGTCGAGATTGCCGTTGTCGGGCCAGCTGTTGAGCGGGGCAAAGCGGATGTTGCCATGGCCACCGCCGCCGCGCCCATCGGCCAGACGGTAGGAGCCCGCGGAATGCCATGCGAGACGGATCATCAAGCCGCCGTAATGGCCCCAATCGGCCGGCCACCAGTCCTGACTGTCGGTCATCAGCGCCTTGACGTCGGCCTTGACCGCCTCGAAGTCGAGGGTCTTGACCTCTTCGGCATAGTTGAAATCCGCCCCGAGGGGATTGGTTTTGTGGTCGTGCTGGTGCAGGATATCGAGGTTCAGGGCCTTGGGCCACCAATCCATGACGCTGGTGCCTGTTTCTGTCACGCTGCCATGCATGACCGGGCATTTGCCAATGTTGTTGCCGTCCATTTTCGTCTCCTACTTGAATGTTGTCTTCGGTGAGGTCGCCCAGAGTCGTCGCGATGGATGCGACTGATTCCTTGGGCGTGCGCGGTATCCTTGATGCGTTTACCAGAAGCGTTCAATAATTAATAATTGGTTTTACTAAACGTATTCATAGCCTGGGGTTATGGGTTTCGATCCCGCCGATAGCGAAATACGCCGGTGCCCGTGGCGATGAGCGCCCCGGTTTCATCCCGCACGGTGCCTTGGGCAAAATAGGTGGATTTGCCGCCGCCCGTGCGCCGTGCCTCGGCGATCAGCCGTGTTCCGGTGGCCTGCCCCAGATAATTGACCGTCAGCGACAGGGTGAGCGCCATCTGCTGCTGCTCCGGGTCGCCGGTGTAGCACCCGGCAAAACCCATGGCGGTATCGAGCATGGTGGCGTGGATGCCGCCATGGGGCAGACCCTGACGGTTCATCAGGTAGGGCTCCAGCGGCAGTTCCAGCCGGGCAAAGTCTTTGGACCAGGCAATGAGGCGATAGCCGAGATGGGTCTGCAGCGCCGAGGGCGGTTCGAGGAGGTTTGGGTCGATGTCCTGGGTCATGTCTTGTCCTTGGTCGCGATAAGGCCCGCGCGGGCGAAGTCGGGCACATACTCCCCGAGGCGCAGGCCGCGTGCGGGGTCAGAGGCATTGCCATCCAGCGCACGTTTCTTGACGCCTTGCAGGATGGCCGCCATGCGGAAATAGCTGAAGGCGAGGTAGAAATGGAACCCCTCGATCGGGGCAATCCCGCGCCGTTCGCAATAGCGGGCGATAAACTCCGCATCTGACCAGAGACCAAGTGCTGCGCGGTCCACACCCGCAAGGCCGCGTCCCTCTGCGGTGGCGGGCATCGACCATTGCATGATCACGGCGGCAAGGTCGGCGTAGGGGTGGCCGAGGGTGGAAAGCTCCCAGTCGAGCACGGCGACGCAGGCGGTGCCATGGGATTCAAAGAGCAGATTGTCGAGCCGGTAGTCGCCATGCACCAGCGTGCGTTGCCCGTCATCGTCAGGAATATGCGCATCGAGCCACGCCATGAGCGTGGTCATGTCAGGCAGATCATCGGTGGCGGTGGCGGTATATTGCGCGCACCAGCGATCCACCTGACGGCGATAGTAACTGCCGGAGGGGCCATAGTCCGTGAGGCCGGTTTGCACGAGGTCAATGTCATGGATGGCGGCCAGAACGCGGTTCATCTCGTCGATTATGGCGTGGCGTTCGGGCGGGGTGAGGCCGGGCATCGCGGGGGCGTCAAAGGTGCGGCCCTTGACCTCGTCCATGATGTAAAAGGGCGTGCCGATGACACGCTCATCCTCGCACAAAAGGTGCATCCGGGCGACCGGGACCGCCGTATTCTCAAGCGCGCGCTGCACGCGGAATTCGCGCTCGACCGCATGGGCGGATTTCAAGAGCACGCCGGGCGGTTTGCGGCGCAGGACGTAACTGCGCGTGGGGGTTGTCAGGCGGTAGGTGGGGTTGGATTGCCCGCCGCTGAATTTCTGCGCCTCCGCCGGGCCATGGAACCCCGGCAGATGATCGCCGAGCCATGCGGCGACGGCTTCAGTGTCGAGCGCGCTCATACCCCGTCCCCGCGCAGGTCGGGGTGGATGTAATCGGCGAATTGCTCGCGTAGTGTCAGTTTCGAGACTTTGCCGGTGGCGGTCAGCGGCAGCGCCTCGACCCAGAGCAGATCGTCGGGCAATTGCCATTTGGCGAAATGGGTTTCCATATGGGCGCAGATCTCTGACAGTGCGGGGCGGTCCGGCCCTGCGGCCACGGCCACCAAGACGGGGCGTTCGTCCCATTTCGGATGCGGCACGGCGATTACGGCGCAGGCGACGATGCCGGGATGCGACAGGGCGGCGTTTTCCAGATCAATCGAGCTGATCCATTCGCCACCCGATTTCACCAGATCCTTGGATCTGTCGCGGATCGTGAGCCGCCCCGCGGGGCCGACCGAGGCGACATCGCCCGTGCCAAACCAACCCTCGCTATCCATAGCGGCGCGGGTGGCCTCTGGGTTCTCGAAATAACCACTGATGACGGTATTGCCGCGAATGAATAGCTCGCCCGCCGCCTGTCCGTCATGGGGCAGGCGCTGGCCCGCGTCATCGACGATCTTGTACTCCACCCCAAAGAGGCGACGCCCGGCACAGCATTTGGCGGCGATGCGGTCCGCCATCGGCGCCGCTTGCAGCGCCGGGGACAGGACGCCATAAGCGCCGATGGGGCTGGTTTCGGTCATACCCCAAGCCTGCGAGACCACGACGCCGCGCGTCTCATAAGCCTCGATCATCACGCGCGGCATGGCAGAGCCACCGACCACCAGATCGGCAAAGCCAGCGGGGATGCGCCCCTGTGCCTTGATTTCCGCCAGCAGCCCCGCCCAGACCGTCGGCACGCCCCAGGCGGAATAAACCCCCTCCGCGTCCATCAGACTAAAGAGACTGGCCCCGTCGAGATGCGGTCCCGGCATCACCAGCGTCATGCCGGTGAGTGGGGCGACATAGGGCAGCCCCCAGGCATTGACGTGAAAGAGCGGCACCACAGGCAGCACGCGGCCCCCAGCGCGAAAGCTGGAGGTTTGGCAGAGCGGCACTTGCAGCGCATGCAAGAGCGTGGAGCGGTGGGTATAAAGCGCGCCCTTGGGGTTGCCGGTCGTGCCGGAGGTGTAGCAGAGACCGGCGGCGGTCTCCTCAGCGAAGGTCGGCCAGTCAAACTCGGGCGGCTGCGCCGCCAGCAAATCCTCGTAGCAGAGCGCATCAAAGGCGCAGTCGGGCATACGCGCACGGTCGGTCAGGATCACAAAGCGCAGGTCCGGCGGCAGATCGGGCAAGAGCGCCTCGATCAGCGGCACGAAGGTGAGATCGAGGAACAAAAACCGGTCGCCCGCATGTCCGATTATATAGAGCAATTGCTCGCGCGACAGGCGCGGGTTGAGGGTATGGCACACCGCGCCGATGCCCGAAATCCCGTAATAAAGTTCGAAATGCCGGTGGCCGTTCCACGCCAGCGTGCCGATCCGGTCGCCCGGTTCCAGTCCAAGTGCCGTGAGCGCCTGCGCCAGTTGTGCCGCCCGCGCCAGCGTTTGCGGATAGCTCTGGCGGTGGAGATCACCCTCGACCCGCGCCGACACGATGCCCTCGGTGGCATGCGCCTCGGCGGCGTGCAACAGGATGTCTATGATCCTGAGCGGCCGATGCATCATCTGGCCCTGCATGGTGGTTCCCTCCCTCGTGCCTCCGCCGCGACGGTGGCATGAAAGCGGAGGGGGATCAATCGGCCGGAGGGGGCCTTGACTTGTTGCGAATAGTTCTCATATTCATTCTCATGTCACATCACATCACAGCCTTTCCGTCTCTGACCCGCCGCCGCGCGCTTGGCCTTGCGCTGGGTGCGGCAGTCCTTGCCTCGCGCCCTGCAGTCGCCCAAACCGCCCCGCTGGAGGTGGTCGCCACCACCGGCATGATCGCTGACGCCGCGCGGGTCGTGGGTGGCGACCGCGTGCAGGTGCGCGCCCTGATGGGGCCGGGGATTGATCCGCATTCCTACCGCCAGACCCGCAGCGATATTGCCGCCCTCGCCCGCGCTGATCTGGTGCTCTGGCATGGCCTCTATCTTGAGGCGCAGATGGAGGAGTTTTTGCTGAAACTTGCCGCGCGCTCGCCCGTTGTCCCGGTGGGCGAGGCGGTGCCCGACGCCGCGCGCATCGCGCATGAGGATTACGAGGGCCGCTATGATCCGCATGTCTGGATGGTGCCGGAGTTGTGGGCCTCTGTTGTGGACCGCATCGCCGAGACGCTGAGCGCCGAACGGCCCGAGGATGCGGACCTCTTTGTCAGCAATGCCGCGCGCTACAAAGAAGATTTGGCGCGGCTGGGCCGCTATGCCACGGGTGTTCTGGACACGGTGGCCGAGCCTGAGCGCGTGCTGGTCACGGCGCATGATGCCTTTGGCTATTTTGGCCGGGCGTACGGCTACCGCGTCGAGGGTATTCAGGGATTGTCCACGGAATCCGAGGCCGGTCTGGCGCGCATCCGTGATCTGGTTGATCTGTTGGTCAGTCGTCAGATCAGGGCGGTGTTTGTCGAGAGCACCGTGTCAGATCGCAATATCCGTGCCCTGATCGAAGGGGCGGCGGCGCAGGGCCATGAGGTGATCGTTGGCGGCGAGCTTTTCTCGGATGCGATGGGCGCACCCGGCACCTATGAGGGCAGCTATCTGGGCATGATCGACCATAATGTGACCACCATCGCCACTGCCTTGGGTGGCACCGCTCCGGGGCGCGGGATGGATGGAAAACTGGCGGCAGGGGGATGAGCATGGCACTGGAACTGGTTAGCAAAGCCACCGCGCCAGACACCGACAGCCCGCTGTCGATCCGGGGGCTGACGGTCTCTTATGGTGAAAAGCCGGCGGTTTTTTCCGTCGATGTCAGTTTTCGCCCCGGTCAGATGACCGCCATCGTTGGCCCCAATGGCGCGGGCAAATCGACGCTGCTCAAGGCCGCACTCGGGATCATCCGGCCCCTGTCGGGGCAGATCACAAGCTATGGTCGTGCGCTGCACGAGCAGCGCGCGCGGATTGCCTATGTGCCACAGCGCGCCAGTGTGGATTGGGATTTTCCGGCCCGCGTGCTTGATGTGGTGATGATGGGTCTCACCCGTGAACTGGGTCTCTTGGGCCGGGTGCGGGCCAGCCACCGTGCCCGCGCCACGGCCTGTCTTGACCGGGTCGGGATGGCAGGTTTTGCCCATCGCCAGATCGGGCAGCTCTCGGGCGGGCAGCAACAGCGGGTGTTTCTGGCGCGGGCCTTGGCGCAGGAGGCGGATCTCTATCTGCTGGACGAGCCCTTTGCTGGCGTCGACGCCGCCACGGAAAAGGCGATCATCGCGGTGTTGCACGGGTTGCGCGCCGAGGGCAAGACAGTGATCGCCGTGCATCACGATCTGGCCACGGTGGCCGAATATTTCGACCGCGTGTTTCTCATCAACACCACCGCCATTGCCGAAGGTCCGGTGGCCGAGGTGTTCACCCCCGCGCATTTGCAAACCGCCTATGGCGGGCGGCTGGCGTTGGCGCAGATGGGTGGGGCGGCGGCGGGTTGAGCATGCTTTGGGACGCGCTCACGCTGCAACTGGGCTATAACGCCACGCTGGTCACGCTGGGGGCTACGATGCTGGGTGTGGGAGCGGGGGCCACGGGCACCTATCTCTATCTGGGCAAGCGTGCGCTGGTGTCGGATGCCATCAGCCATGCCACGCTGCCCGGCGTCGTGCTGGGGTTCATGGTGATGGTGGCGATGGGGGGCGAAGGCCGGTTTCTGCCCGGTCTCATGCTGGGGGCGGCGCTGTCGGCGGGGCTGGGCCTTCTCGCCGTCACATGGCTCACGACGCGCACGCGGTTGCATGAGGATGCCGCGATTGGCGCGGTGCTGTCGGTGTTCTTTGGCTTTGGCGTTGTCCTGCTGACGGTGGTGCAGGTGATGGATGCCGGGCGGCAGGCGGGGCTTGAGACCTTTTTGCTGGGCGCTACGGCAGGCATGCTGCGCGACGAGGCGCTGACGATTGCGGCAGGCGGTGCTGTGGTGCTGGCGTTGGTGCGGCTCTTGCATCGGCCGATGATCCTTGTGGCCTTTGACCCCGAATATGCAGTGGGGCAGGGGATGCGGCTTGCGCGTGTCGATCTGGCGATGATGGGATTGGCACTGGCCATCACCGTGACCGGGCTCAAGGTGGTGGGCCTCGTGCTTATCGTGGCGCTCTTGATCATCCCGCCGGTGGCGGCGCGGTTCTGGTCCGAGCGCGCGGGGCATGTGGTGATGATCGCGGGGATCATTGGCGGGGTTGCGGGCTATCTGGGGGCTGCGGTGTCGGCCACGGCACCGGACTTGCCCACCGGACCGCTCATCGTGCTGGCGGCCTTTACGCTCTTCGTGCTGTCGCTCTTGATGGCACCGGGGCGGGGCGTGCTGGCGGCGGCCTTGCGGCATCTACGATTTCAGCGCCGGGTGCATCTGCGTCAGGGCCTCTTGGCGCTGGCGGCGGGGCAGCCGGTCTATGAGCGGCTGACCCTGCGCTTGATGCGCCGGGCCGGGCTGGCGCGGGCCGATGGCGTCGCGACCGAGGCAGGCCGTGCCATGGCGGCACGCGCGCGGCTGGATGAGCGGCGCTGGCAAATCCTGCGCTCGGACCCGGCATTCGAGGCGGCGGCGGCGCGGTACGATGGGCTGACACCGTTGGACGAGGTCTTGACGGGCGATCAGATTGCAGCACTGGACCGGGGGCTTGGGCCAGAGGGGGCGGTGTGATGGGGCAGGATTTCGTCATGCTGTCGCTCACGCCGCTTCTGATTGGCATTGCGGCAGCGGTGGCCTGTGCGCTGCCGGGGAATTTCCTGTTGCTGCGGCGTCAGGCGCTGATCGGCGATGCGATCAGCCATGTGGTTTTGCCGGGGATCGTGGCCGGGTTCCTTGTGACCGGCATGGTCGCCACCGGGCCGATGATGCTGGGGGCGGCGGCGGCGGCGATGGTGGCTGTGATCCTGATCGAGGTGATCCGCCGTCTGGGCCGGATCGAACCGGGGGCAGCAATGGGTGTGGTCTTTACCGCCATGTTCGCGGGTGGCGTGTTGCTCTTGGAACAAAGCGCCGCCTCTGGCGTGCATCTCGACGTGCAACACGCGCTTTACGGCAATCTCGAAAGCCTGATCTGGCTGGATGGCTATGGCTGGGGCGCGCTGACCGATCCGAAGGCGCTGGCAGGCTTGCCGCCCGAACTGGGGCGGATGGTCGCCGTTCTGCTCTGCACAGTGCTTTTTATCGCGGTGCTGTGGCGCCCCTTGGTGATTGCGACCTTTGACGAGGGGTTTGCCCGCGCCATGGGTATCCCAACGGCCATTTTGGGGCTGGCCTTGGTGGCGGTGGCGGCGCTGGCGGCGGTGGCGGCGTTTGACGCGGTGGGGTCGATCATCGTGATCGCGATGTTCATCTGCCCCCCCGCGAGTGCCCGTCTGATGACCGACCGCTTGGGACGTCAGTTGGCGTGGAGCGTGGTCTTTGCCACGCTGTCGGCGGTGTTGGGCTATGTGCTGGCTGGCTACGGCCCGCTCTGGCTGGGTTATGACAATGCGGTCAGTGCGGCGGGCATGATCGCCACGGTCTCGGGCGTGATCCTTGGGGGAGCTGCTCTTTTTGGTCCGCGGCGGCAGAGCGTCAGCCGCGCAGACGCCACGTCTCTCGCATCAACTCCGGCAGAATAGCCGCGCATCGTGCATAGCGGGGCAGCATCCGGCGTGGGCTGGCGAGCGCGCGCCACAGCCATTCAAAGGCCAGACGTCGCAGCCAGAGCGGCGCGCGGGGTTGCACCCCGGCGATGAAATCAAGCCCGGCACCGACGCTGGCAAAGCCCATATGCGGCAGGGCGGCATGGGCGCGGGCGGCGAAAATCTCTTGCTTGGGCGCGCCAAGCGCCACGAGGCATAACCCCGCACCCGAGGCGCGCAGCGCGGCAATCACCTCGTCGCCTTGAAGGCCCATCGGATCAAACGCCATCGGTGGTGCGATGCGCGCGGCGATCACCAGCCCCGGCACACAGGCACAAAGCCCCTCTTCGGCGGCGCGCAACGCCGCGTTTGTGCTGCCCACAAGGGCCACGCTTGCCCCTGTATCGGCCGCAAGCTGCGCCATCGGCACCACCATGTCAGCCCCTGGCACCAGCCCGACGGGACGCCCGGCAAGGTACGACAGCCATACCACCGGGTTGCCATCGGCAACGATCAGATCATGCTGCCCATAGGCCGCCAGAAAGGCGGGATCGCGGCGCAGTTTCACCAGATGGTCGAGGTTGAGCGTCGCCAGCGCAAAGCCGCTCTTGTCGCGCAACCGATTGCTCAGGACCGACAGCAGGCGCGAGGCATCGCGGGGCGCGATCCGTATCACCTCATCCTTAATGTGAAATTCCACCCGATTCCCCTACGAAAGTCGCGGCCTTTGGTGCTATATCTACCCTAGCGCGTGGTTACACTAGGGCGAAAATGTGCAGCTTTTGCGGCAATGCGGTGGGGACTGTGTCCGCGTTGCATCAAGGGTGTGCAAGGGATTGAAACTGTAGGGAAATGGTCGGATTCTTGCCATGATTCTGTGATTATCCGAGGCGCGAGATACAGGGGTAATGATGCAGGCAGAGGGCAGAGGGAGCAGCAGCCGGACGGCACGGCTGGGGCGCGTGGCGCTGGTGGGCTGCGGATTCGTGGCCGATCTCTACATGCGGTCGCTCGCGGCCCATCCCGAGATTGCCGTGATCGCCGCCCATGACCATGATCCCGCACGGCTGGCCAAATTTGCGGCGCATTGGGGCGTTGCGACCGACGCGACCCTCGCGGCGCTCTTGGCGCGGCTCAGCCCCGGCGATGTGGTGCTGAACCTCACGAACCCTGCGGCGCATTATGCCGTGAGCCGCGCCTGTCTTGAGGCAGGCCATCACGTCTGGTGCGAAAAGCCGCTGACGCTTGAAGTCGCGCAGGCCCGCGCGCTGCATGATCTGGCAGAGGCGCAGGGGCTCATGCTGGCCTCTGCGCCGTCGTCGGTGCTGGGCGAGGCGGCACAGCTGCTGATTGGCGCGGTGCGGCGCGGTGTGGCGGGCACGCCCCGGCTGATCTATGCCGAGATGGATGACGGCTTTATCCCTCAGGCCCCCTATGGCAAATGGCAGAGCGAGAGTGGGGCACCGTGGCCCCATGCCGATGAATTCGCGGTTGGCTGCACGCTGGAGCATGCGGGCTATGTGCTAAGCTGGCTCATCGCCATGTTCGGCAGCGTGACGCGGGTGGTGTCGGCCTCGGCCGAGGTCATTCCCGATAAACCGGGTGCGGGGGGGGCGCCCGATGTTTCGGTGGCCACGCTCGTCTTTGAGGCAGGCCCGGTGACGCGGCTCACATGCTCGATTGTGGCGTCCCATGATCACCGCCTGCGGGTCTTTGGTGACGAGGGCGTGTTGCAGGTGCGCGAGGTTTGGGACAATGCGGCGGCCGTGCGGTTTTATCGCCGTTTCACACTGCGGCGCAGGCTGATCGAGACGCCCTTTGGCCGGCGCATCCGGGCGCGTGGGCCGTCGCATCCCAAGGTGGGGCGATGGGGGGCGGCGTCGATGAATTTCGCCCTTGGTCCCGCCGAGATGCTGGCGGCACTGGCCGAGGCGCGCGCCTGTCGTCTGACGAATGCCATGGCGCTGCATCTGACCGAGGTGACACTGGCGCTTCGGGGTCCAAGCGGCGTCGTGGAGATCGAGAGCCGCTGCGCCCCGATGGAGGTCGCATCATGGGTCTGAGCCTTGTTGTCACGGGGGCAGGCGGGTTTCTGGGCCGGGCAGTGGTCGCAGAGGCCCGCGCGCAGGGTCATGCGGTGCGGGGCGTGACGCGCGCTGATATGGATCTGGCGGCGGGCGGGGTGGGTGACATCCTCGACGGGATTGACTGCGTGATCCATCTGGCCGGGGCGCTCTCGGGCGACTGGGCCGTGCAGGACCGCGACACGCTCACCGCCACGCGCCACCTCATTGCGGCGATGCAGGCGCAGCCTTTGCCGCCGCGTCTGGTGCTGGCGAGTTCGATTGTCGTCTACAGCGCTGATGCAATGGGCGTTGTCACCGAGGCGACACCGCTCGAAGACCGTCCTGAGCGGCGCGACGCCTATGCCCGTGCCAAGCTGGCGCAAGAGGCGATGTTGCGTGAGAGTGGCCTGCGCCATACAATTTTGCGGCCCGGTGCGATCCTTGGGCCGGGGCGGGTGATGAATGCCCATCTGGGGCTGGGGATTGGGGGGACGTTGATCCTGATGGAGCGGGGCGGCGAGGTGCCGGTGGTGTCGCTCACCGATTGTGCCCGCGCCTTTGTTCTGGCGGCAGAGGCGCCGGGCGAGGGGCGTGCGCTCAATATTCTGGGCGCGGACCTGCCGACGCGGGCGCGGTATGTGGACGCCCTGCGGCGCACAGGCTGGCCGCGCCATGTGGTGCCGGTCAACTGGCGACTGGTTGCCCCCTTGGCAGGGTTGCTCTCGCCCTTGGGCGCGCGTGTGCCGGGGCTCTTGCGCCCCGCTGTGCTGCGCGCGCGGATGCGGCCGCTACGCTATGACATTGCGGCGGCGGAATTGGCGCTGGGCTGGGTGCCGCAGGATGATTTCGAGACGGCGTTTGCGCGCGCGGCGGAGGGCGCGGCATGACCCTGCGCATCGCCTATCTGACCGGCGAATATCCCCGCGCCACCGATACCTTTATTCAGCGCGAAGTGGCGGCGCTGCGCGCGCAGGGGCTCACGGTCGAGACCTGTTCGATCCGCCGCACCGGGGCCGAGCATCACACCGGACCCGAGCAGCGGGCCGAGGCGGCGGGGACGTTTCATGTGTTGGAAACCGCCCGCTCGCTCCGCCGCCTGATGGCCGCGCATCTGGCGGCGTGGCGTAGGCCGGGGGCGTGGCTGCGCGCCCTGCGTCTGGCATGGCGCACCAGCCCCGGCGGGATCAAGGCCACGCTCTACCAGTTCATCTATCTGGCTGAGGCCGCCGTTCTGGCGGAGCATCTGCGCGCCCGTGGGCTGACGCATCTGCACAATCACATCGCAAAATCGAGCTGCACCGTGGCGATGCTCATGTCGGAAATGTCGGGTATTGCCTATAGTTTCACGCTGCATGGGCCGGATATTTTCTATGAGCCTTATCGCTGGCGGCTGGATGAAAAGATTGCCCGCGCGCGTTTCGTTGCCTGTATCAGCCATTTCGCCCGCTCGCAGGCGATGGCCTTTTCCGACCCCCGGCATTGGCACAAGTTGCATATCGTGCATTGCGGGGTTGATCCGGCGCGCTATGACCGCCCTGCCAGCCGTGCGCCCGCGCATCTTCTGTTTGTCGGCCGTCTGGCGGCGGTTAAGGGCGTGCCGATGCTCTTTGATGCCCTGCGCGACCTGAGCAAGGATCATCCTGCGCTGCATCTGACGCTTGTGGGAGACGGTCCTGAGCGCGCTGCACTGGAGCGGCGTGCCCGCGACATGGGCCTTGCGTCGCGGATCACCTTTGCGGGCTATAGGTCTCAGGCCGAAGTGGCGGACCTGCTGCGCACGGCGACGGCGCTTGTCCTGCCCAGCTTTGCCGAAGGCGTGCCGGTCGTGCTGATGGAGGCGATGGCGGCGCGGGTGCCGGTGGTGACAACCCGCATCGCGGGCGTGCCGGAACTGGTCGAGGACGGGGTGAGCGGCCTCTTGGTGCCGCCCGGTGATGCCGATGCCCTGCGTGTGGCGCTTGTCCGTTTGCTGGACGATGCCGACCTCTGCCGCGTCATGGGCGAGGCGGGGCGGTTGCGCGTCAGCGCTGAGTTTGCCTCGGACACCGAGGCGGCATGGCTGGCCGCTCTCTTTGAGGGTTATGCAGAGGGGGTGCCCCCCAAACACCTCAGACCGGAAGGGCAAGAATGAAAATCGCCGTTGTTCTGATCGGACGCAATGAGGGCGCGCGGCTAGTGGCGAGCCTCGCCTCGCTCAGCGGGCAGGGGCTGCGGGTGGTCTATGTCGACAGCGGTTCGAGCGATGGCAGCGTGGCCGCAGCGCGGGCGGCAGGGGCCGAGGTGGTGGCGTTGGACACAACCACGCCCTTTACCGCCGCGCGGGCGCGAAACGCGGGTTTCGCCGCTCTGGCTCCGGACCTGCCCGACGCGGTGCAATTCATCGACGGCGATTGCATCGTGGTGCCGGGCTGGATCGACCGGGCGGCAGCGGTGCTGATGGCGGAGGACAGCATCGGCCTTGTCACCGGCTGGCGGTCTGAAATCCATCCCGAGGCCTCCGTCTACAATGCGCTCTGCGATCACGAATGGCACCGGCCTGCGGGTGAGATCACCGCCTGCGGCGGCGATATGCTGTTGCGGGTCGCGGCCTATCAGGAGGTTGGCGGCTTTGACGGCACGATCATCGCCTCTGAAGACGAGGAATTCTGTCAACGCCTGCGCAAGGCGGGCTGGCGTCTGATCCGCCTGCCCGAACCGATGACCCGGCACGATGCTGCGATGCGGACCTTTGGCCAATGGTGGCGGCGGGCGGTGCGCTCGGGGCACGGATTTGCGCAGGTCGGGGACATGCACCCCGGCTATTTCGCGCGGGAACGTGCGCGGGTCCGGGTCTATGGGCTGGCTCTACCTCTTTTGGCGGTGGCAGGGCTATTCTGGTTTCCGTTGCTGGCAGGCGTTTTGTCGGCTTATGCGTTGTCCTATGCCAAGACGGTGCAGGGGTTGCGCAGCTCCGGGATGGGCATGCGGAGCGCGCTGCATCAGGCGCTGTTTCTCAGCCTGTCCAAATTTCCAAATCTGATCGGCATGGTGACCTACAAGCTGCGCAAGTGGCGTGGCGATGCGATGCAGATCATCGAGTACAAGTAAGGGAATCTGCGATGAGTAAAGTGATCAATGTGGGCCTGATCGGCGCGGGCTATATCGCAGGCTGGCATGCCGATGCGCTCAAGCTCACACCGGGGGTGCGGCTGGCGGCGGTCTGTGATCTGTCGGCCTCTGCCGCCGAAGGCTTGGCGGGCGCGCATGGGGCGCGGGCGTTTTCCTCGGTCGAGGATCTGATTGCGAGCGGTGCGGTCGAGGCGGTGCATATCCTGACGCCGCCCGATAGCCATGCGGCGCTTGCGCGCAAATGTCTGGCGGCGGGGCTGCATGTTCTGATCGAAAAGCCGGTGGCCCTCTCGGGCGACGAGACCGCGGGCATTGCCAGTGTTGCACGGGCGGCGGGGCGTATCTTGGCCGCCGGTCACAATTTTCTTGGGCTGCCCAGTTATCTGCGCCTCAAGGATCAGATCGCACGCGGCGAGTTGGGCCGTATTTCCAGCGCCGAGATCACCTGGGCCTTGCCGCTGGCGCCTTTGCGCTCTGGCCCCTATGGCCTCTGGCTCTTGCGAGAACCGCGCAACCTCTTGCTGGAACTCGGGCCGCATCTCTTTGCCTTTGCCCATGATCTCTTTGGGCCGGTCACCGTGACCGGGGTTTACCTGAGCAAGCCCGTGGCCCTGCCGGGGGCGGGGGCGCGACCGCAAAGCTGGCGGATCACGGCACAGGCGGGGGGTGTTGATCTTGCCTTCAACCTGCAACTGGTCGAGACGGTCGATGACCGATCGCTGATCCTGCGCGGTTCCTCGGGTCTGGCGCGGTTGGATTATGCCGCCGATGTGCTGACCGTGACCCATGAGAACACCGCCGATCTGGTGCTCAATCCGTTTCTGCGCCAGATGGGCGCAGCCTGGGAGAATCTGCGCGACGGCGTGGGAAATGCCGCGCGGCAGGTCGGATCGCTCAACCGGAAATCGCCCTATGCGCTTGGCTTTGTCGGCACGTTTGCGGCGTTCTATACCGCCATTCGCGAGGACAAGCCGCTCGATGCGCGCTTTGACGGCGTGGCGGCGGAAGCGGTGATGCGCGCGATTGATGCGGCGATTGCGATGATGCCGGATCAGGGCCGCGAAACCTGGGCAGCGCCCAAGGCGCGGCGCAAGCCTAAGCCCACGGCGTTGGTGATTGGCGGCACCGGGTTTTTGGGACGCGACCTGACGCGCGCGCTGGTGGCGCGGGGGCAGGATGTGCGGGTGCTGTCGCGCGGGGCGCATGGCCCGTTTGACGACCTGCCCGAAAGCGTCGAGACCTGCGCGGTTAGCCTGCGCGATGAGGCGGGGCTGAGCCGCGCGATGGAGGGGATCGAGGTGGTTTATAACCTTGCCCGCGCGCTCGGCACCTCTTGGGAGGACTGTTTGGAGAATGATGTGGCCGTGTCGGACCGGATTGCGCGGGCGGCACTGGCGGCAGGTGTGGGCCGGTTCGTCTATACCGGCACGATTGCGTCTTATGACATGTCCAACCCGCAGACGGTGATTACTGAATCGACGCCCTTCGCGCAGGATATGCGTGACCGCAACCTCTATGCTCGCTCCAAGGCGGAATGTGAGCGGCGGCTCTGGGAGATGGCGCGCGATCATGGCCTGCCGCTGACCATCGCGCGACCGGGAATCGTGGTTGGTTATGGCGGGCCGTTGCAACATTGGGGCATCGGGCGCTGGCATGGCGCGGGCGCGGTGCGGCTCTGGGGGTCGGGAGACAACCCGCTGCCCTTTGTGCTGATCGGGGATGTGTCGGACGCGCTCATCCGGATGGGCGAGAGCAGGGCCGCGCCGGGGCAATCCTTTAACCTTGTTGGCGATGTGCCTCTCACAGCGCGCAGTTATTTCAACGCGATCCATATGCGGTTGGGCGCGCGGATTCGTGTGAGTTCCGGCAATCTGACGGCGATGTGGGCGGCGGATGCGGTCAAATCGGCGCTCAAGACCTATGCCCTGCGCCGCCCCGGCGTGATCCGCGCGTCGCGGCGAGACTGGCAATCGCGGGCGCATTTCGCGCAGTTCGACAATACCAAATCCAAGGCTTTGTTGGGCTGGAAACCGGTGTCGAACCGCGAAGAATTTCTGCAAGAGGCCGTGGACCGCGCCGGGCTGATTGGGTTCTGAGCGGCGAGATGGGCATATAATCCCGCGCTTTTGGTCGCATTGTTGCCGGATTTTCGGGCCATACCTGCGGCAACAGGCAGGAGACCTTGCAATGGCAGGACAGGCCACCCCCGGCAGACCCACAGGCACGCGCCGCGGCGCGGGGCCGTGGCATGGGGTGCGATCATGAACCTCAAGCGCCATGACGACTATATGCGCCGCCGCGCCGCCCGTCGGGCCAAGATGGAGGCCGAAGCCGAGGAGAATGCGCCGGTCGTGCGCCCCAACCTTGAATGG
Organism: Roseovarius sp. MBR-51; assembly: GCF_053628575.1. Lineage (NCBI taxonomy): Bacteria > Pseudomonadati > Pseudomonadota > Alphaproteobacteria > Rhodobacterales > Roseobacteraceae > Roseovarius > Roseovarius sp. MBR-51. The sequence goes on along the minus strand of NZ_JBRJGQ010000005.1, from coordinate 68,544 downwards.
CCGGAAGACGAGGAATCGGTACTTGCCACATTCTCCGAGGTGCTAAATCTTCCTGAGCCTGAGCCTGAGCCTGAGCCTGAGCCTGAGCCTGAGCCTGAGCCTGAGCCTGAGCCTGAGCCGGCGATCGCCTCAGATGTCGCGCCAGACCCCACACCTGCGCCTGCGCCGCTGCTGTGGCCTGCGCTGCGCCGGGTGGTGTTCGACCCCAAGCATCTGGCGATGCACCGACTCATTTCCGCCACGCGCGAGGACCCCGCGCATGTGGCCTTTGACGTGCTGCGCACCAAGCTCTTGGCGGCGCTGCGTGCGAATGGGTGGCACCGGGTGGCGATTACCTCGCCCACCCCCGATTGCGGCAAATCCTTTGTCGCGGCCAATCTCGCGATCAGCCTGTCGCGGCAATCGAGTGTGCGCACCGTGTTGATGGACATGGACCTGCGCCGCCCCTCTTTGGCCCATACCCTGGGCCAGCCAGATCCCGGACGCATGGCCGGGTTCCTGAGCGGTGATATTCCGTTAGAGCGGTTTTTGACCTGTCCCGAGGACAATCCGCTCCATATCGGTCAGACCCTCGCCATGGGGCTCAACGACCGGGCAGAGCCCTATGCCGCCGAAATCCTGCATACGCCAGAGACCGGCGAGGTGTTGCAGGACATGTATCGTCGGCTTGCCCCGGATGTGGTGATCTTTGATATGCCGCCCGCGCTTTATTACGACGATGTGCTGGGGTTTCGCCCGCAATTCGACGGGGTGTTGATTGTGGTGGGCGGTGGGCGCACCACCGCGCGGCATGTGCGTGACCTCAAGGCGCGGTTCGGCACGGACACGCCGCTCTTGGGCGTGGTGATGAACCGGGCCGAGGGCGAGAGCATCGCCAAATACGGCTACTGAGCGGGTTTGAGGCGCTGGGGCTCCGGCTGAGAGTCGCGCGGCGGCGCGTGCCGCGCCTTTTTTCGCGCGAGTGGCACTGTAAATGGCGTAGGCAGGCTAGATCTTTGCAAATGCCTCGGACGGTGCCCTAGTTGCCGCCCAGCAGTCGCAGCGGCATCAGCCGCTCCTGCGCAAACTTCACCAGAATGGGAACGATGAGCAGGATCATCACCACAGTTCCGGCGATCTTGAGCGCGCGACGCCGCCGCTCGTGACGCAGGCGCACGATCGGAATGGTCACGACAGGCGTGATCTCCAGCTCTTGTTCGAGCTGCGCCGCGCTGCGGATTGCCGGGTTCATGATCTCCAGCAGCACCGCAAATCCGATCCCGGCAACAAGGCTGGCCAACGCGCCCGCAATCACCAGTTTCTTGCGACTGGCTGAGACCGGAAATTCGGGGGGAATCGCGGTTTCCAGAATCTCGAACCGTTCTTGTTGCTGGCGCGATTCCAGCACGCTTGCCATTTCCGCCTCGACCCGGTTGGTGGTGATCGTTCTCAACTGGTCCTGCAACTGGGTCAGATCGCGGGTGAGCGCGCCCAATTCCCGTTCGACGCGGGGGGCCGCCGCCAAGGCTGCCTCATTCTCGGCGATACGCCCGGCCACCAGCGCGCGCTGTTCCGTCAACTGACCGATCTGTCGGGCAAAGACTTCTTGGCGTTGGCGCGAGGCCTCGGTTTCCAGCGTGATGATCTGCTGATCAAGCGCAAGCAGCGTTTCATTCAGGGTGCGCAATTCCTCGCGGACCGGCGTGATGCTGGTGGGCAGGGATTCTGCATTGGCGCGTTTGAAATCGGCGATGACGCCTTCGACTTCTGCGATGCGCGCGCTGACCCGCGTCTCTTCGGCACTGAAAAAATCGAGGGTTTCGCGGACCAGCGCCATCCGCCGCTCGCGGTTCTCGGCAATCACGGTCTCGACGAAATCATTGGCCACCTCGGCGGCCTTGACCGGATCGTTGAGATTCACCGTCACACTCAGACCCGAGGGGGCCGTTGCCGGACCCATGCCGGGAACACCAACGGTGATCGGCGTGATGCGAGCGGAAATCCGAAGCTGATGCACCTTTTCAGCCAGTGGCATGTTGCGGGCATTGGCAAAGAGGCCGTGCCGCTCGATCACCTTGACCAGATTGTCCCGCGCCATCAATCGCTGTTCGATCAGTTGCAGCCGGTGATTGGCATCGGTGGCAATGGTTTGTCCGGCCAGATCGCTGCCGACCTGCGGCGTCTCGATCTGAATGACGGCGGTGGCCTGAAATACCTTGGGCTGATTGAGCGCCACGATGATCGACAGAATTGCGCCGACCACAGCCACCAGCACGATCAGCCAGAGCTTGCGGTGCAAGAGCCGCATCAGATCGGGAAAGGACTGGATCGCGCTCATGGCTTGCCTATCAGTGTCGTTTCAACGCGGCTGAACGCAAAAGACCGCTCGGGTTACTCGATGCTGACGGACGGCCGCGCAACTGCGGGGTGCCATCCTGTCAGCCGAATGCCCCCAAACGGCCCTGACAGAATTAAGTCTCAACTCGGCCACAATTTAGCAATCACGCCATAATTTCGCCACAGGTTATTTGCCGGGGTTTGGAAACAGACTGTTCAGAGGCGGGGCAGGGCGACGAGGGCCGCGAGGATATTGCCGGTTTGCAGGCTGTGTCCGGCAAAGCGTGTGGCGGGGGGAAAGGGGGGGCAGGCGGTCTGGAGGTGGGCGATGAACCCGCCTGCCCCGTCAAAGCTGACTTCAAGATCGTGGAAGGAAAGCAGCCTGCGGCTCTGGGCATATTGCGCCTTGTAGGTGGCTTCCTTGGCGCAAAAGAGGCGGCGGGAGAGGAGGCCGCTGGGGTCTTGGGCTACGGTCTCACGCTCGGCGGGGGTGCAGATTGTGGCAACGGTGTCCTCGGGCAGGGGCAAGGCCGGCTCAAAATCGAGGCCAAGCCCGGCCCAGTCTTCGGTGCGCCCAAGGAGCGCCAGACAGATCCCGGCACCGTGGCTGATCGTGCCGGTCACACCCTCGGGCCAGAGCGGCACGCGGTCGGGGGCCATGGGGATGGCGGCCGGGGCGTGGCCAAGCGTGGCCAAGGCGCTGCGCGCCGCGCGGCGGCCAGCGGCGAATTCGCGGCGGCGGTTGGGCACTGCGCGGGCCATGGCTGTGGCCTCCTCGGGCCAGAGGCCGGTTGCCTCGGCGCGTGGATCGCTTGCGGCCAAGGCCAGCCCCTCGGGCAGAAGGGCGCGCAGCGCGGCGATCAGCGCGGCGCTCACCCTTGGCGCGCCGCCCGCATGGCGCGGCGGCGGGCCATGGCATCGGAGCGTGCATCGGCACGACCGGGGCTGGGGGCCGGGGCGGGGGTATTGGCGGGCGTGGGGGGCGCGTCGCCGCGCAATTCCGCCACACGCGCCGCCAGAGTGGCGAGTTTCGGGCAGCGGAAAATATCGGTGATGCTGAGCCGGTCGACCGCCAGCGTGCTTCGGATCTCGCGATGCGCCTGCACCGCCAAGAGGGAGTGACCGCCCAGATCAAAGAAACTGTCCTGTGCGCCAATCTCGGCCACGCCAAGAATGCGCGCCCAGATCGCCGCGATGTCGCGCTCGATCGTATTGGCGGGCGTGACCGGTTTGGGGGCGGCTGCGGGGCGCGGGGCTTTGACTTCGGTCTCTGGCGCAGGCAGCGCCTTGCGGTCCACCTTGCGGTTGGGGGTGAGGGGGAAGTGCTCCAGCACGACGACATGCGACGGGATCATGTGGGCGGGCAGATGTGTGGCCAGATGCGCGCGCGCGGCCTCTGGTGTGATCGTGCCGCGCAGATAGGCCACGAGACGCATGTCGCCGGGGGTATCCTCGCGCGCCAGCACCACCGCTTGTGCGACGCCGGTGCAGCCCTCAAGTGCGGCCTCGATCTCGCCCAGTTCAATGCGGTAGCCGCGCAGTTTTACCTGTGCATCGGCGCGCCCGACGAAATCGAGCCGCCCATCGGCGCGCCAGCGCACCAGATCGCCGGTGCCATAGATGCGCCCGCCCGCACGGAACGGATCGGGGCGGAAGCGGTCTGCTGTCAGGTCGTCGCGCCCGAGATAGCCGCGTGTGACGCCATCGCCGCCAATCCAGAGCTCGCCTGCCACGCCCACGGGCAACGGCTGCATGTCGGGGCCCAGAACATACGCCTGCGTATTGGTGATGGGCGTGCCGATGGCGGCGGGGCCGGGGGTCTCTTCGGCGGGGCCGGTGGTGGACCAGATGGTCGTTTCCGTGGGACCGTACATATTGGTCATCCGTGCGCGCGTGACCTGCCGCAACTCTTGGACCAGAGCGCCCGGCAGCGCCTCGCCGCCCAGCATCAGGTGCCGCAGCCGCCCGAGGGCGTGGCGGGATTCGTCGTTCATGGCGATCATCCGCGCCATTGAGGGGGTGCATTGCAGATGCGTCACGCCATGGCGCAGGATTTGCGCGGCGATGGAAAAGTCATCCTCGGGGATAGCCCCCACACGGTTCGAGCGCTCCAGCACGCGCGCGAGCGGGCGCAGACCGTCAAGCACCTGTCGCGCGGGAATACCGTAGTCGATAAGACAGGCCACTTCATCCACGCCGATGCGTTTGAGCCCTTCGACGCGAGCGACGCAATCCTCGACCGTGCCGAAAAGGCCGGAATCCTCGAAATAGCGCTCGAAGGCGAAATCGAGGATGCCGTCGAGTTCCTCTGGGCTGAGCGATCCGAGGTCAAGCTCGAAAGGGTTGCTCACACCTTGCGGGCGTTTGAAGGCGGGGAAGGCCCAAGCGTATTGCTTGATGAGGGCGGCGGCGGAGCGCAGATAGTCCTTCATCGGCTCGCGCGCCACGCGCCGCGCCTCGTCGCGGGTTTCGGCCACATAGGTATGCAGCATGAGCGTGACGGTGAAGGCGTCCGGATCATTCCCTGCCTCGCGCAGGGCGGTGCGGTAGAGGGTGATCTTGCCCGCCACCTCGTCGATGGATTGCCCCAAGAGATGCGTGAGCACATTGGCGCCATGCGCGCCCGCCTCGCGCCATGTCTCGGGGTTGCCGGCGGTTGTGACCCAGACGGGCAGCACCTTGGACACCGGGCGCGGTTGGGTCACGACGGCGTGCATCGTGCCATCGGCGCGGGGAAATTCCACCGCCTCGCCGCGCCAGAGGCGGCGCAGATCACGGATCGCCTCGAACATCGCCGGTTTGTTGCGGGGCGGCGTGTTTTCCGGGCGCAGGATGAAATCATCGGGGTGCCAGCCGCTTGCAATCGCAAGGCCCGCGCGCCCGTTGGTGAGGTTGTCGATGACCGCCCATTCCTCGGCAATGCGCGCGGGATGGTGGAGGGGGGCAACGCAGCTTCCGGCGCGCACGGCGATGTTTTGCGTGACCGCCGCGACGGCGGCCCCCGTTACCGAGGGGTTGGGATAGGGGCCGCCAAAGGCGTGGAAATGCCGCTCGGGCGTCCAGACTGCGCAAAAGCCGTGGGTGTCGGCGAATTGCGCGCCTTCGAGCAGGGATTTGTATTTGTCGCGCCCCATGCCATCGTCATTGCCCCAATAGTAAAGGCTGAACTGCATGCCCCGGTCGGACGTGGCCAATTGCCCAGACGAGACCAGCGCGCGGCTTTCGTCGCCGCTAAGGATGAGGGTGTAGCCGCGCGCGAGCGTGTAAAAGAGTTCGAGCACGGAAATGTCGAAATTGAGGCTTGTCACGGCGAGCCAGACCGCCCCCGGTTCCGCCGGGATACGGTCATCCATGCCGGCAAAGAAATTGGCGACGTTGCGATGCGTGACCATGACGCCCTTGGGGCGGCCGGTCGAGCCGGAGGTATAGATCACATAGGCCAGATCATCGGGGCCTGCGCCGCCGTCAACCGCGCTGTCGGGGGCGTGCGCGACGCGCGGGTCGGTGTCGAGCGTGAGGGTATGCGCTGTTGGCGGCAGGGTCTGTGCCACGTCAGAGCGGGTGACGACCACCCGCGCGCCGCTGTCGCTGAGATAGAGCGCCAGACGCTCGGCGGGATAGGCCGGGTCCATCGGCACATAGGCCCCGCCTGCCTTCCATATGCCCAAGGCGGCGGCGATCATATCGGCAGAGCGCGGCAGGCAGAGGCCCACCAGCACGCCGGGGCCGACGCCCATCTGGCGCAGCACATGGGCGATGCGGTTGGCGCGGGCGTCAAGGGCGGCATAGGTGAGGGTTTCGGCCTCGAACACAACGGCGCGGGCATGGGGCGTCTTGGCAATCTGTGTGGCGATCAGGCGGTGCAGGGGGCGGGCGTCATAGGGGGTATCGGTGCGGTTCCACGCCTCGACGACCATGCGGCGCTCGGCCTCGGGCAGGGGGGCGGTGTCGCCGCGCGCCAAGGTCTCAACCCGCCGCGCGAGAAGGTCGGCCATGGCGGGCGAAAGGCGTGCGGCGTCATAGACGAGCGTGGGTGTGTCAGAGAGGTCGATGGTCAGCACCGTGCCGGGAATAAGGCCGCGCCCCGCGACACGCAGGCCGATATGCGGGGTCTGCGCGGCATCAAGGGCCGGGTCACGGGCGAAGAGATCGAGCGCGAAGGCCCCGCGGGCCTCGGCCTCGGGGATGCTTTGGGGCAGGTTCGGGGCGGCAACCGGCACCCATGGGCAGACATGGCCGGGGGCAAGTGCCGCCTCGACCGCCGCCCCGGCATAGGCAATATGCGTGGCCTCCTCGCCGCCCAGACGCGCGGCCCAGAGGCCGATCGCGTCGAGCGCATCGGCGGGCAGATCAAGCGTGCGGCGCTCTTCAACGCCTGCGCCGCTGCCCAGTGGCAAGGTGATCGGGCGCAGGGCGCGCAGGCTGCGACGCCAATAGCCGTCTTGGGAGGCGAGCTTTGTCAGAAGGTCGGTGATGGCTTGAGTGGTCAGGACCGACCCCACGGCGATGCCTGCAAGAGAGGTCGCGCCGCCATCCGGTCCGGTCAGCGCACTGAGCCGTAACGCACCCGCACCTGTGGCCACGGTGAGGCGTGCGCCCTCGACGCTGAGGACCACGCCCGGTGCGCCGTTGCCCGGCACCACCTCGGCCCGGCCCACGAGCAGCACGCGGTCGCCCGCGATGATCCGCGCCCTGTTGAGCGGGTTGGCATAGCCGCCGTGATCAAGCGCGCGCACCAGCCGTGCCAGAGCCTCGGCGGGTTGGGTGAAATCGAGGCAGAGCCCCTCGGGGCGCTGGTCGCGGGCGAAATAGCTGCGCGCGCTGAGGTCTTGGGTCTGTGCCGTCACGGCGCCCTGTTCGAGGGCGGTGATCACATCGGGAAAGCTGTCGAGCGCCGCTGCGTAGCATTTGGCGTTGAGGGTAAAGGCGGTTTCATCCCCCGAGATGTCCACCATGCGCTGAGTGATGATGCGCCCTTCGTCCACCCCGCCTTCGATCAGGTGCCAAGTGATGCCATGCCGCACCTCGCCGTTCAGAATAGCCCAGACCGGCGCATTGAGACCGGCGTAGCGCGGCAAGGGGCCATCGTGGAAATTGACCGCGCCGCGCGTGGCGCGCGCCAGCACGGTCTGCGGCAAGAGGTCGAGATTGGCGATGGACAAGAGCCAATCGCAAGTGAGATCGCCCAAGCGTTTGGCCAGACCCGGACCGGGGGGCACGACGCGCAGGCCTTTGGCCTCGGCCCAAGCGGTCACATCCGCATGGCGGGTGATCACCGCCTTGATGCCGTGCCCGCGCGCGAGCCAGGTCTCGCCACACTGAAGGGCGAGGGATTCGTTGCCGATCAAGAGGGCCTGCATCATGGCTTGATCCTTTTTTGCCGGTTCAGCGCCGCGCCCAGATCGCCCAGCACCAGATCGCGCAGGAAATAGGGTGGGCGGCTTGCGCCCTTGCGCCGCAGGAGCCGCCAGAGCGTGCCAAGCCCGGCCCCCAGCAGATGCGCCAGCGTGACAAGGGCGAGATAGGCGGCACCGTGGTTCTTGGTGAAATAATAGCGGCGCGAGGCAAACCAGTAGGCGGGCACGCGGTCCCAGCCCTTCATCCCGGTGCTGACCGATCCGATATGCTCGATCCGGCTATTTTCGACGAAATCGGTGCGCCAACCCGTGCGCGCGGCGCGCAGGCAGAGGTCGGTTTCCTCGAAATAAAGGAAGAACCGCTCGTCAAAGCCACCGATTTGATCAAGCACGTCTTGGCGGATCATCAGGCTGGCTCCGGCCAGCCAATCGACCGTCTGCGAGGTCTGGGGCACGGGCAGGGGCACGGCGACAGTGCGCAAGAGGCGGCTGATCGGGCCGATCCGCGCCGCGCCCTCGAATTCACCCAAGATCGAGGGAAAGCGGAAGCAGGTGACATGGGCCGCGCCATCGGGGCCGTGGATATAGCTGCCTGCGAGGCCGGTTTTGGGATGCGCCTCAAGATGCGTCACCAGCGCGGCAATGGCATCCGGGGCGGGAAAGGCATCGGAGTTGAGGATATAGACGTAATCGGGGCGCGTGCCGTCGCTAAGACCGGCGCGCATGCCCGCGTTATTGCCCGCGCCAAAGCCGCCGTTATGGCCGGATTGCACCACGCGCACGCGGTCCCAATCGGCGGTGGCCTTTTGCATGGCCTCAAACGAGCCATCGCCGGAATCGTTGTCCACCAGCACGATCTCGCCCGCGATGCCCCGCATGGCGCGCCATGCGGCATCCGCTGCCTTGAGGCTCATGTCAGGCGTGCGCCAGTTGAGGACGATGGTGAGGACGCGGGGAACGGTCATTCTGCGGCCTCGCGGTGATCGGGCATGGTTTGTGCCACTTCTGCCGCCTCGATCACCCGGCGCAGGCGCGCGGCCAAGACCCGCACATTCGGCTCCAACACCATGGAATCATGCGTGCCGGGTACCTCTGTCACCTGCACCTGCGGGGCAAAGCCCGCCCAGTCATTATCAGGCAGGACATAGGCACGCTCGCTGCTGACCCAACGGCCATCGGAGACCTGCCATTTGCCCACCAGCGGCGGACGGAAGAGATGCAGCGCGCCTGCCCATGGGCGCAGCTGATATTTGGCGATGGCGCGGTAAAAGGCGGCCTCTATGGCGCTGTCGTGGAATTGGTGCGTGTCGGTCACGGCCTCGGGTTTGGGCTGGCGTTTGGTGATTTCCCACGCGAGCCTGCGCGCCGCCCACCGCAGCGGATAGAGCGGGCCGCCGGCCCTGAGCTCCTGCCATTGGATCATCAGCCGATCGCGGCGCGAGAGCGGGCGGCGCTGTGGCAGCGGCGTGTCGAGCATCACGATCAGCGCCACATCTTCGCCTGCCGCGCGCAATTGCTGCGCCATTTCATAGGCGGTGATGCCGCCGCCCGAGAAACCACCCAAGAGATAGGGGCCGTGCGGCTGCACCTGCCGCAGTTCGGCGATCATGTCGGCTGCGGCCTCGGTCAGATCGTCATGGGGGGCCGCGCCGCCATAGAGGCCGCGCGCCTGAAGACCGTAAAAGGGCCGATCCTCGCCCAAGAGATGCGCCAGATGGCGTAGGTTCAGCACATTGCCGAACATGCCCGCGACAAGGAAGAAGGGTGTTTTCGGCCCGCCTTCGCCCCGATGCATCGGCACAAGATGGGTAAAGCGGCGCTGTGGTTCTTGTGGTGCGGGGGTGTCCTCTCCCGCCTCCTGCGGCCCGATTTGCGCCTCGATCAGCGCGGCGCAGGCGCGGATGGTGGGGGCCTCGAAAAGGATCGAAATGGGCAGATCGACGCGATACGCCTTGCGGATCATGCCAAAGAGGCGGACCGCGATCAAGGAATGACCGCCAAGATCAAAGAAGGAGTCCTCGGCGCCCACCTGCTCCAGCCCCAGAAGGTCTGACCAGAAGCCCGCAAGCCGGGTCTCGATCTCGCCCTCAGGGGCTGTGAAATCACTGTCGAGATCGGGGCGTTCAAAGCGTTGTCCGTTGCTCTCAGGTGCCTGCGCGCCCGCCTCTGCCTGCGCGATGAGGGCGGGAAGGTCGAGCGAGGAGACGAGGATTTGCGGCGCGGATTGCGCCAAGGCACGGCGAAAGGCCTCGGCCCCCTCAGTGGGGCGGATACCTTCGCGCAAGGCGTGGCGCAGGCGCTCTTCGGCGGGGCTTGTCGGGGCGCTCTCGGTCTGGCCCTCGAACCGGATTTCGCTGGGACGTGGCGGGGTCAGGGCGAGACCGCCCACCTGTTTGCGGATGGCGAAATCGGTGATCTCGATCAGCACCCGGCCTGCAGCATCGCAAAGCGTGATGTCAAAGCGCGCGGTTTCATCGCTCGCGTGATTGTCGGCGGCATTGCGGACATGAGACCAGACATCGGCCCCCAAGGGCGCATGGACGCTGAGCGACCTGTAGGACATAGGCACCCAGAGATCGGACCCGTCATAGCCCGCAATCAGCCCCATGGCCCAGCCGGTTGCGATATCCATCAACGCGGGATGCAGGAGATAGCCCGCCGCCAGATCGCGTTGGGCGCTCTCGGGCAGGTGCAGATGCGCGAGCCCCTCGCCCTGTCCAAGCCCCATGGCGCGCAACACGCGCCAGCGTGGGCCGAACTCAAGATGCACCTCTTGTGGGGCGGCAAGGGCGGTATCGCCTGCCTGTTGCCAGTTTTGCATACGGTAACGTATGGAATCAAGATCGAGCGCCGCAGGAGCGGGGAGCGGCAAGAGGCTCAGCCCGGCCTCGGCCAGTGTGACCCAGCCCTGACGCCCGGCCTGCGCATGATCGCCCTCGATCCGCGCGGCATAGCCGGTGTCGTTGCGCGTCAGGGTGAGGCGCATGTCGCGGGTGCCGCCCTCGGGCATGTCAAAGGCGCGCAGGAACCACAGATCGCGGATCTCAAACGGGCCATCCTCGCCCTGTGCGCGCAGCGCCTCGGCCAAAAGCTCCAGATAGCCGGTGCCGGGCAAGAGCGCCTGACCGGATTTGGTGCGGTGCTGATCGAATACCCAGAGACCGGCATCATAGCGGGCGTGAAAGAGGCGGTTGCCCATCGCATCATGGCTGGTCTCTTGCACCAAGGGGGCCTGCACGGGCAGGCGCGGGGCGGCGAGGGTGTCGCCGCGTTGCTGCGCCACAGCCTCGGCGGCCATGCCCACCTCGGACCAGATGCCCCAGTTGAGCGCGATGACGCGGGTCTTGTCGCCTGCGCGGCTGCGCGCATAGGCGTTGAGATACTCATTGGCGGCGACGTAATCCACCTGTCCCGCCGGGGCGGTGGCGGTGGAGGAGGAGGAAAAGAGCACGAGCCAGTCGAGCGTGCCATCGGGAAACACCTCGTCCAACACCTGCGTGCCGTGGATTTTCGGGGTGAACACATCCTCGATCGTATCGGGGCCTTTGCTGAGGAGCGGCGCGTCCTTGATGACACCGGCGGCGTGGATCACGCCATGAAGCGCGCCAAAGCGGGCCTCGATGTCCGCGCGGGCGGTTTGCATATCCTCGATATTGCTGACATCGCCCGCCACGACCATGACCTGACCGCCCAAGCCCTCCAATCGCTCAACGGCAGCGATGCGGCGGGCCAGTGGATCGCCTGCGCCGCGTGTGGCCATCATGCGCGGCCAGTCGGCGCGGGGCGGCAGCGGGCGGCGCGCCATGAGGACGATCTTGGCGTTGGAATGCGTGATCAGATCCTCGGCCAAGGTGAGGCCGATGCCACCAAAGCCGCCGGTGATGAGCACGGTCTGGCCCTCTGCCAACGGGGTCTGAGCGGGCAGGAGGGGTGTTGCGCGCCAACCCGCCTCGTAGCGCCGCGCGCCGCGCAGGGCAGCCACATGATTGCGCGGGGGCTGCATCAGATCCTCGAGCACTTGTGTCACCAGCGCCGCATCGGGGCCGCGTGCGGGCAGGGCCAGATCAAGGCTTGCCGCCGTCACGCCCGGCATTTCATGCGGGATCACCCGGAGTGGGCCCATGAGCGTGGCCTTGGCCGGGTCGCGCAGGCCCTCGTCGCGGACCTGCGTCGCGCCATTGGTGATGGCGGTGATGTGGAGCGGGCCCGAGAGCCCTTCATCCGCCATGGCCTGTGCCAGAAAGAGCAGGCTGTAGAAGCCTTGTTCCTGAACGCGGTGGAAAAAGCTCGATCCGGGGCGGTGGCGGGCATCCTGCGTGACCAGCCAGAAATGCGCGATGCGGGTGGGCAGGCGGCCTTCGGCGCTGAGCGCGCGGATGAGAGCATCATAGCCTTCACGCCCGCGTTCGGGCGAGAGGGCATAGCGCCCCGGTGCAAGCGGAGCAAAGGCATCGCCGGTCGTGACATACGTCACCGTATGTCCCGTGGCGGCAAGCCGCTTGCCCACGGCTGAGCCAAGACCTGCGTCATCCTCGAAAATGAGCCAAGTCTCGCGGGGCATGGCTGCCAGATCGGCCTCACTGACAATCTCGATCTCGGCCAGATGCGGCCGCCAATAGGGCAGGTAGCCCCAGTCGGTCAGGTCGTCGCGGCGCGTGGGCCAGTCAGTTTGCCCAGTGTCGCGCGCCTTGCCGGGGGTGATGAAATAGGGCTTGTGCTGAAACGCGTAGGTGGGCAGCGGCACGCGGGTGCGCCGCGCCTCGCCCCAGATCTGATCCCAGTCTATATCGACGCCCACCGCCCACATCCGCGCCAGCATCGCCATGAAATAGGCATCGTCGGCGACGCTGTCCTCGGGGTGGCGCAGGGTGCTGATGACCTGATTGGCGCTTATGGCGCCATGGGCTTGGGCGAGGGAGGCCAGCGCTTTGCCCGGTCCCACCTCCAGGAACACGCGGCGCGGACCCTCGGCCAGACGCCCCAGACCGTCGGCGAAATGGACGGTGTTGCGCAGGTGGCCGACCCAATAGGCGGGGTCTGTCGCCTCGGCCGCTGTCAGGTAATCGCCGGTGCGGTTCGACAGGATCGGGATTTGCGGGGCGTTGAGGGCGATGGAGCGCAGGTAATCGCCAAAGCGGGTCAGGATCGGTTCCAGCATCCGCGAATGGGCGGCGATGTCGATGGGGATGCGCGTGGTCTCGATCCCCGCCTCGGCCAGACGCGCCGCCAGATCATCGAGCGTCGCCTGTGGGCCAGAGGCCACGCTGAGCCCCGGCGCATTGACCGCCGCGATGTCGAGTGTTGTGCCCAGATAGGGGCGCAGCGCCTCGGCGGACAGGGGCACGCTGAGCATCCCGCCCTTGGGCACGGTGTCGAAGAGTTGCCCGCGCAGATGCACCAGCCCGATGCAATCCTCGAAGCCCATCACGCCTGCAAGACAGGCGGCGGTATTCTCGCCCATGGAATGACCGATGAGGGCAGCAGGGGTTACGCCCCAGCTCTGCCACAACTGCGCCAGCGCGTATTCGGTGATCATGATGAGGGGCAATTGAACCGACGGGCGTTTCAACCGTTCGGCAGCGGTGGCCATATCGGCAGGGGCAGGCAGCCAGAGAGCGCGGATGTCGTAATCGAGTTTGGGTTGCAGCACCGCAAGGCCACGGCCCATCCATTCGGCAAAGACCGGCTCTGTCTCATAAAGATCGCGCGCCATGCCGGCATATTGCGCGCCGCCGCCGGGGAACATGAAGACGACCTCGGGGGCGTCGAGCGCCTCATGGGTGAAGACGCGGCGCGGATCGCCCTTTTCCAAGAGCGTTGCCGCCTCGTCATGGCTGCTTGCCACCACCACGCGGCGGCGTTCAAAGGCGCGGCGGCCTTGCTTGAGGGTCCAGGCCACATCGGCCAAGTCCTGCTCGGGGTGATTGCGCAGATGCGCGGCAAGGCGGGCAGAGTTTTCCTCCAGCGCCGCTTTGGAGCGGGCAGAGATCACCAGCGGCTGAAAGGGCCAATCGCTGGCCTCGGGGGCCGCGCGCGCGGGGGGTTCCTCTAGAACCACATGCGCGTTGGTGCCGCCCACGCCCAGAGAATTCACGCCCGCGCGGCGCGGATGATCGCGGCGGGGCCAAGCGGTAAGCCGGTCATTGACCGCAAAGGGGCTGCCGTCAAAGGCAATCGCCGGGTTCGGCGCCTCATAGCCCAAGGAGGGGGGCATTTGCCCGTGATAGACCGCCAGCGTCGCCTTGATCAGGCTGGCCACGCCCGCTGCCGTGTCGAGATGGCCGATGTTGGTCTTGACGCTGCCGATGCGGCAGAAATCGACGGCTTGGGTGGTCTCGCGAAAGGCCTGCGTGAGAGCGGCCACCTCGATGGGATCGCCCAAATAGGTGCCGGTGCCGTGACATTCGACGTAATCGACCGTTTCGGCAGAGATGCCCGCCACCGCCTGCGCCTCGGCCACGGCTGCGGCCTGACCGTCGACGGACGGCGCGAGATAGCCCGCCTTGGCCGCACCATCGTTGTTGACCGCAGAGCCCTTGATCACGCCCCAGATGTGATCGCCATCTGCCAGCGCATCCGAGAGCCGCCGCAGCACCACGACCCCCGCGCCAGAGCCAAAGACGGTGCCTTGGGCGCGGTGGTCAAACGCATGACATTCGCCATCGGGCGACAGGATCTCGCCCTCTTTGTAGAGATAGCCGCGCCCCTGTGGCAGCTCGATGGTCACGCCGCCCGCGAGTGCCATGTCACATTCGCCATTGAGCAGCGATTGCGATGCCACATGCACCGCGACAAGCGAGGTGGAGCAGGCGGTTTGCAGGCCCAGAGATGGCCCCTTGAGATCGAGAATATGGCTGAGCCGGGTGGTCAGGAAATCCTTGTCATTGCCGGTGTGGCGCAAGAGGAACATGCCCACATCGTCGACGAGATCGCGGTTGGAGCAGAGGTTGAAATAGAAATAGCTGCCCATGCCGCAGCCTGCGAAAACGCCGATGGAGCCGGGGAAATGCTCGGGCGGATGGCCTGCATCCTCGAGCGCCTCCCATGCCACTTCTAGAAAGCGGCGGTGTTGCGGATCGAGGATCGCGGCCTCTTTGGGGCCAAAGCCGAAGAACTCGGCATCGAACATCTCGAACCCCTCAAGGGGTGCGGCATAGGGCACGTAATCGGGGCGGCGGATCATTTGCGCGGGCTCGCCCGCGGCCAGCAACTCGGCCTCGGTCATGCGGCGGATGGCGCGGTGCCCGGCGCAGAGGTTTTGCCAATACTCGGCCACGTTCCGCGCCCCCGGCAGGTGCGCGGCCATACCGACAATGGCAATCTCGGTGCCGTCGGGCGACGGTTGGGTCATGTGATCGGCCATCAAATCCACTGCTCAAATCATACGGTGCCAAAACTCGCCCGACAATGCGACTGTTTTGCGGCATGCCCTTGGCGATAATGGTGTTTTCTCAGTTACCATCCAGAGAGCCGCGCCAGATCAGAGAGCGCCGCACCGTTGAGCCAGAGCGCCAGCGCCGCCAGCGCCAGCCCCAGCGCTGCCATGCCTGCGTCATGCGCCGGGTCCCAGGCCCGCATGTGCCGCGCGAGCCAAATCACCACCGGATAGGCCAGAACCATTGCCGCGCCATAGCCCAAGAGCGCCCCCAAGAGGCCACCCCATTCGAGGCCCAGCAAGAGCGCCAGAACCATCGCCGCCGCCTTGGCCAGCGTCAGGATGAAGAACCGCCGCGAATCCCCTGCTGCAAGCGAGGCCTGATCATAGGTCATCACGATGATCTGGGGCAGTTGCATCAGCGCCATCAGCACCACCACAGCCCCCGCCATGGTATAGCGGTCGTCATACATGATCCCCACCAGCCACACGCCAAGGAGGGCAAACCCGGCCGACAGCGCCATCAGCCCGCCCGTGACCGCAAAGCGCATGCGCCGCAGTTTGGCGAAATTGGCCGCGCTCTCGTGCGGAGGGAGTTCGCGGTAGATCGGGATGAGCAGGCGCCATGTCAGCATATGGCCCAAGAGCATGGGAAAGGAGGCGAGAAAGAAGCCGATATTATAAACACCAAAGACATCAAAGCTGAGGTATTTGCCCAAGATGAGCTTGTCCGCCTGATTGAAGAGAAAGCCGCAGATGGTGCTGAGGAAAATCCATTTGCCAAAGCTGACAAGCTCCGAGGCCGCCAGCCGTTCCCAGCCCATCCGGTTCGACGCCCCCGGCAGAAAGAGCCAGAAAAGCACGAGCGCAATGCCCGCGCTGAGCAGGCCCGAGACCACCAGCGCCCAGACCGACTGCCACCACCATGCCAGCGCCACCGCCGCCACGATGCCGGTGATCTGCACGGCGAAGTCGATGGCCGTGACCCGGCCCCAGCGCAGATGCCGCTTGGCGGTATCAAGGGCTGTGGGGTTGAACCCGGTGATCAAGAGCGACAGCCCCGCCACCGGCAAGAGCTGCATCAGGAGAGGCTCGTCATAGATCACCGCCACCGGCCAAGCCAGCGCGCAGGCCACCAGCCAAAGGCCCACGCCGCGCAGCGCCTGAATGGTCCAGGCGGTGTTGAGAAACGCCGGATCATCGCCACGTTTGCTTTGCATGATCGCGGGGCTTACGCCCACGTCGGAGAATTGCATGAGGCCTTGGATGATGACCGAGACAATCGCCATCAGGCCGAACGCCTCGGGGAAGAGGAGGCGGGCAAGGATGAGGTTCGACGCCAGCCGGAGCACCTGCGCCCCGCCGAATCCCGCGACAGTCAGCGCCGAAGACCGCAGCGCCCGCGCCAAGAGGCCGTCGCCCGAGAATTTCGCTGTTAGCCGCTGCATGCGCCTCACTACTCCGTCGTTCCGGTTTATCCGGACTTCGCGATGACTCAGCGGCCTCGCGCCCAATCGCGCCCACCCTGCCGCAACCGCACAGCAATCGCCACAGCAATATAAGCGAGAAAGCCCAGAGGCACGCGCATGGCGGCGCGCAACACCCACGCCGGCCCCCGAGGCCGTGCGTCGTCATTGGCCAAGAGAGCCGGGTACAGGCGCGCGATTTCCGCGACGCCCGCATCCTGCCTGCGCCGCACCCGGACCAGTGCTGCAAAGCCTTCGACGATGGGCCACTCATAGCGCGCGGGCACCGCGTGGCGTTCGCGGGGGTCAAAGTGCAGCCGCGCAAAGGTATCGTCCGAGATGATCCCCGGCCAATCGCCCCACCGCGCCCGACCCGCGCGCGTCATCGCGAAGAGACCGCAGCCAGGCACGCCGTGGTGGAAAAAGGGCACGTGACGGTAAAACCCCGCGTAGAGGCGGCTGAAGCGCGTGCGCGGTGTGGGAATCACAACCTGACCGCTGGCATAGCCCGGGCCTGCGCGATCAAGCGCCTCGGTGATCTGGCGCAGGAGCGGGGGTGAAACCACCACATCGGCATCGAGATAGGCCAGCACCGCGCCCCGCGCCACCGCCTCGCCCGCGCTCAGCGCGCCGGGTTTGCCACCCTGCGGCATGTCGAGCACGGTAAACGTCCAATCGCGCGCCTGCGGACGGCAGGCTTCGGCGTCGGCCACGGTAGTATCGTGACAGCCATTGGCCACGACGATCACCTCTGCGCCCCCCGCGACCGGGTCAGAGGCAAAGAGCGCCTGCAGGCAATCCCCGATCATCCCCGCCTCGTTATGGGCGGGAATGATGACGCTGAGCCGGGGTGCGGTTATGTCCGTCAACAAAGGGTTTCCAAATCCATCGCCCGCGAGCCTGTGCTGAGCCTGCGCGGCATGCTAGAGCTTATCCGACAAACTGGCGGCAAGCGGAACCGAAAATGCCTGATCCTCTGAATCTCGGCTATCTGGTGCCTCAGTTTCCGGGCCAGACGCATATCTTCTTCTGGCGCGAGATTGCGGATCTGGAGCGCGTCGGCGCGGTGCCGCATCTCTTTAGCACGCGGCCGCCGCCGCCCGCTCTTGTCTCGCATGACTGGTCTGACGCGGCGATCGCGCGCACCACCTATCTCGGGCGGCCCACATCCGGTCACGCGCTGATGGGTCTCTTGCGCGCGCCGTGGTCCGCCATTCTGCGCGAGGGGCAGGGGGGTGAATTCCTCAAGGATGTGCTGATCTGCCTGCCTGCGGCGCGGGCGCTCATCCAAAACTGCCGCGCGCGGGGGATTGGTCATGTGCATGCCCATTCCTGCGGGCGTGCCGCGCTGATCTGTGCGCTGGCACGGCTGATGGGCGGGCCAAGCTATAGCCTCACGCTGCATGGGGCGCTGTCGGATTATGGCCCCGGACAGGGGTTCAAATGGCGGCATGCCAGCTTTGCCACGATCATCACCCATAAACTCATGGCTGAAATGCGCGATGTTCTTGGCCCCGACCTGCCCGCCGATGTGATGGTGCAGCCGATGGGCGTCGATACCGAGGATTTCAAGCGTGACACGCCCTATCAACCGCCCCGCCCCGGAGCACCTTTGCGGCTTTTTTCCTGTGGGCGGTTGCACCGGGTCAAAGGGCATCAGGATTTGCTCTCGGCGCTGCGTCTGCTCTTGGATCGCGGCATCGACGTGCAGTTGGACATCGCGGGCGAGGATGACGCAGGCGGCACCGGCTATCGCCGCGACTTGCAGGACCATCTTGAAAAGCTCAACCTTGGGTCACAGGCCCGCTTGCTTGGGGCCATCAGCGGGGCTGAGGTGCGGCGGCATCTGCTGGCGGCGGATGTGTTCGTATTGGCCAGTTGGCATGAGCCCTTGGGCGTCGCCTATATGGAGGCGATGGCCTGCGGCGTGCCGACGATCGGCACGGATGCGGGCGGGGTGCGGGAATTGATTGATCCGGGCGAAAGCGGGCTCTTGGTGTTGCCGAAATCGCCGCAGGGGCTGGCCGAGGCCATTGCCACCCTTGCCGATGATCCCGCGCTCTGCGCACGCCTCTCTGAGGCCGGGCGCGCGCGCGTGGTGCAGGATTTCCGCTCGAGCCAAGGGGCCGAGACGCTGATCGCGGGCGCACGCCGGGCGATGGCTAGGGGCGGGGCGAGTGCCTGATGGTGACATTCGCTCCAAACAACGAGCCGCGCCTTGTTCCGCGCGGGCATGGACAGGGGCAACGTCCGCAACAGACAAATGCTTTTGTGCCACCCCAGCCCCCCGATCTAGCCCTGTGCAATCTCCAGAAACCGCGCGATCTGATCCTCGGTGACGGACCAATCGCACACGAACCGCGCCATCAGCGGCTCATCCATCGCATCGCCGTCCAACGGCCCCTCATAGAGCGCATAGGCCGCCCCCGCCGCCTTGAGGCGCTGATGCGTGGCGCGGGGCAGGCGGGCAAAGATCATGTTGACAGCGCGCGCAAACACCATCTCCACCCCCGGCACCGCGCGCAATCCCGCCTCGAGCACCGCCGCGCGGTCATTGGCCTCTTGCGCCGTGCTCAGCCACAGGTCGTCGCGCAGATAGCCCAGCATCTGTGCCGACAGATACCGGTGTTTCGACACCAGATGCGCCGACCGCTTGCGCCGCAATTCAAACTCCCAGGCATTCTCGGGATTGAAGAAAATCACTGCCTCGACCCCCAGACAGCCATTCTTGGTGCCGCCCATGCTGACCGCGTCAATGCCGGCGCGCCATGTCATTTCCGCAGGGGTGCAGCCCAAGGTCGCCACCGCATTGGCAAAGCGCGCGCCGTCCATGTAGCAGGGCAACCCGTGATCGCGCGCCACTTGGGTCAGGGCCGCAATCTCGGCGCAGGTGTAAACCCGCCCCCGTTCCGTCGCTTGCGTCAACGCCA
Organism: Roseovarius sp. MBR-51; assembly: GCF_053628575.1. NCBI lineage: Bacteria > Pseudomonadati > Pseudomonadota > Alphaproteobacteria > Rhodobacterales > Roseobacteraceae > Roseovarius > Roseovarius sp. MBR-51. Next base: position 49,100 of record NZ_JBRJGQ010000005.1, on the reverse strand, counting down.
GCGGCCCATGCTGCGGATTATGCACATCGCCCGCCGGCCAGAGCGCAATCGCGCGGGCCAGATCCTCGGGCGTCATCTTGTCGGCCTCCCCCACAAGGCTCAGCTTGGCCCCGCCGGTGAAAAACTCGGGCGCGTTGCATTCGTCGGTGTGGATATGCGCAAGCGGGGTGCAGAACACCGTCTGCCACGGCTCGGAGAGGGTGGCCAGCGCCAGAGCATTGGCCGCCGTGCCGGTCGCCACCAGATAGACGCTGGCCTGTGGTGCCTCAAAAAGCGCGCGCAGACGGTCGCGCACCTCATCCATCTGCGCCTCTGTGCCATAAGAGGGCGCATGACCCCGATTGGTCTCGGCCATCGCTTGCATGACGGCGGGCAGGGCCGGGCCGGAATTGTCAGAGGCAAACTGCATCAGAGCGGCTCCTCAATGATGTGATCTTCCCAATCGTCCTCGGGCACCTCGAATTCCGGCAGGGTCCGGTGCCGCATCGACACGCCTGCGTCATGCACGCTCGCTGGATCGCCGGAAATCAACGGATGCCAGGGATAGAGCGGCTTGCCCAGATGCAAGAGCTTGTAGGCGCAGGTTTCGGGCAGCCAATAGGCATGGCTCTCGATCGTATGCGGCTTGAGCGTGATGCACTCGGGCACGAACTGATGCCGGATCGGGTATTGCGCACAGAGGCAGGTGGTATCGTCAAACAGGCGACAGGCCACGCGGGTAAAGGCGACCTCGCCGGTCTCCTCATCCTCCAGCTTGTTCATGCAGCATTTGCCGCAGCCATCGCACAGCGCCTCCCATTCCGCGCGCGTCATGCGGTCAAGGCGCGTGGTTTCCCAGTAACGCGGGCGCAATCCGCTGCGGTTGATGGCATCGCTCATAGCGCAGCCAGAATGTCGCGGGCGCGCAGGCAATCGGCATCCATCTGCGCGATGAACGCCTCCAGACTGTCGAATGTCGCCTCGGGGCGCAGGTAGTCTATCAGCCCGACGGACAGGTTGGCCCCATAAAGATCGCCGGTAAAGTCAAAGATGAAGGTTTCGATATTGGCCTCTTCGCCCTGAAACATCGGTCGCACGCCTAGCGAGGCCGCGCCATGATACTGCCCTTTGTGCGGCCCATCCAGAACATCGACCAGCACGGCATAAATGCCGAACTTGGGCGGATGCAGCCCCTTGATCGACATATTCGCCGTGGGATAACCCAGCGTGCGGCCGCGCTGCTCGCCGCCAATCACCGGCCCGTCGATCCGGTGCCAATGGCCCAGCATGGCGGCGGCGGCGCGCGGCTCGCCAGCACTCAGCGCGGCGCGGATCGCCGTGGACGACACCTGCCCGCTCTCGCCCTCAAGAAGCGTGGCGATGGTCACGCCAAACCCCATTTCGTCGCCAAACTCTTGCAGCATCGCGGCATTGCCCGCCCGTCCTTTGCCAAAACAGAAATCCGAGCCCACCACCACATGCCGCAGGCCCAAACCATCGCGGATCACAGTCTCCGCAAAGGCGCGCGGGCTGAGCGCCGCCAACCCTGCGTTGAAATTGATCTCATAGAGCCGCTCCACCCCCAGCTTTTCCAGCCGATGCGCCCGCGCCTCGCGTCCCATCAGGCGAAAGGGTGGCGCGTCGGGCGCGAAATATTCCCGCGGATGCGGCTCAAAAGTGAGAATCCCCAAGGGCGCGCCGATCCGCTCCCCCTCTGTGCGCGCCAGTTCGATCACCGACCGATGGCCGACATGCACGCCATCGAAATTGCCGATGGCGACGCTCGCGCCCCGGTCGGCGTCAGTGACATAGGTGTAATCGCGGATGATACGCATGGGCAGAGGGGTAGCGCCGCGAGGCCGCCTGTGCAAGAGCGATCAGGCGCTGCGCGGGCGGCGCAACGCGGTGACAAGATAGACCAGCCCTAGGCCCAAGGCGCTGCCCATCAGGAAAAATGCCAGCGCCGCGCCCATCGGCGGCAGCGGCATCAGCCCCGCCAGCGGCCCCGGCAAATCCCCTGTCACCAGCACCCAGCCCATCGTCGCCCCGAACCAGCCCAGCACCATCGCGAGCCCCGCCCCCAACACGCCCTGCAACCCGGCCCGACGCCCGCGCAGCCCCCGGCGGAGCGCGGTCACAGGCCGCGACAGGTCCCGCCCGATGGCCAAGAGCGCCGGCACGACCAACAGCACCAGCACCATCCCGAACCCAAGCCCGTAAACCAGCGTGATCACCGTCGGCTTGAGAAATTGCGCCTGAGTCGAGCGTTCAAAGAGCAAGGGCGCCAGCCCTAGAACCGTCGTCAGCGTGGTCAGCAGAACCGCGCGCAACCGGTCCGCGGTGCCTTCGATAATAGCCGGGATCAGGCCCCGCGATTGCGCATGTTCGTCAATCGACGTGACCAAAACGATGGAATCGTTGATGATGATCCCGGTCATGCCCAACAATCCCACCACCGTGAACATCGACAGCGGCACATCCCATTGCGCATGGCCCCAGATGGTGCCGACAAGGCCAAAGGGAATGATCGCCATCACCACCATGGGCCGGGTCCAACTCGCAAAGACCAGCGACAGCACCAGATAAATCCCCAAGAGCGTCGCAATCAGGCCAAGGCGCGCGTCGGCCATAAAGTCATCTTCTTGTTCGCTGAGCCCCGCCAGCCGGTATTCCACCTGATAGCGCGCGGCGACCTCGGGCAGGATTTCGGTCTCCAGCGCCTGCACGATTTCGGCGGCGCGGGCCGGGTCATCCTCGGAAATATCACCCGTCACCGTCACCAGCCGCAGGCCGTTTTCCCGCCGGACCGAGGCAAAGCCGGTGCGTGTCTCGACGCTGACCACATCGGCCAGCGGCACATATTGCCCGGTGGGCGTGCGCAACTGCATGCGTTCGAGAAAATCGGCGGCCAGTTCATCCTCGGGCAGTTCCACCCGCACCTCGGCAGAGCGCGGGCCGTCGGGATAGGTCGCGGCCTCGATGCCGTTCACCCGGTTGCGCAGGGTCTGGCCAAGATCGTCGATGCTAAAGCCAAGGGCCGCCCCCTGCGGCGTGAGGTCTAGGATCATCTCGGCCTTGTCATAGGCAAGAGAGTCCTCCAGCGCCGACACTTCGGGATAGCGCCCGAGTGCTGTTTTCAGCGCCTCAGCGGCAGATTTGAGTTGATCCGCCTCCGCGCCGTAGAGTTGAATGTCGAGCGCATCCCCCCCCGGCCCCGCGCGCGATCCGCGAAAGCTCAGCGTCTCGGTCAGCGGATGCTGCTCCACCCGCTCTTGCAGGTCAGCGACAAACGCAAAGCTGGAATAGGGCCGCAGATCGGCGTCGATCAGCTCAATGGAAATCCCGCCCAAAAGATCGGCCTCGCGGGTGTCCGATCCTGACAGACCGCGCCCCGCAGCACCCCCCAATTGCGCCACCACATAGGCCAGCGGGTTTGCCCCATAGTCGGCCTCGTAGTCCGCGCCCAGTTCCTCGGCGGCCTGCTGCAAGGCGCGCATTTGCGCAAGCGTATCGTCGCGCGTGGCCCCGGGCAGCATGGCGAAGTTGCCCGTCACGCTGCCCTGTTCCGGCGCGTTGAAAAACCGCCATGTTACATCGCCGCGCATAAAGCTCGCGACCTGCGTGGCCAAGAGCAGCACCGCCGCCGCCAGCACGACATAGCGCGCCCGGATCACGAACCCGATCAGCGGGCGAAAGGCACGGTCGCGAAACACGCCAAAGCCCCGGTTCACCACCCGGCTCGGGATGTCATACCAATGGACCTTGGCCGAATGCGCCAACGCATGCGCCATGTGGTTGGGCAGGATCAGGAAACACTCGATCAGGCTCGCGGCCAGCACGGCAATCACCGTGAAGGGAATGTCATAGATCAGATCGCCGAACCGCCCGCCGATCACCACCAGCCCGAAGAATGCAATCAGCGTGGTCAGCGTCGCGGCAAAAACCGGCAGCGCCATGCGCCCGGCGGCGCGCTCTGCCGCGACCATTGGCGGCTCGCCCAGCTTGCGGTGCCGCGCATCGGCATGTTCGCCCACCACGATGGCGTCATCCACCACGATCCCCAGCGTGATGATCAACGCGAACAGCGAAATCATGTTGAGCGTGAGACCGGCCGAATACATCAGCGCCAGCGCGGCCAGCATCGCAACCGGAATCCCCGCCGCCACCCAGAACGCCGTGCGCGCGTTCAGAAACAGAAAGAGCAGCCCCACCACCAGCGCCAGACCCGTCAGCGCATTGTCCAAGAGCATCTTGATCCGGCCCGAAATCGCCTCGGCCCGCGTGCGGATGAGATCAATGCTCACGCCTTCGGGCAGGGTTTCGGCCATGCGGTCGGCCACCGCCTGCACCTTGGCCTGAATATCAAGCGCATCCCCGCGCGCCGAGCGGTCCACGCGGACGTTCATGGCCGGGGCATCGCCGACGTAATAGGCCAGCGCCCGCGTCGCCCCCTGAACCCGCACCCGCGCCACATCACCCACCGTCAGCGCGCTGCCATCGGGGGCAATCCGCAGGGTAATGCCAGCGATGTCGCGCGCGCTGCGCTTGTCAGAGCCGGTGCGCAGCCGGGCATTCGCCCCGGTCATGTTCCCGGCCGGATCGGCGGTGATCTCGGCGGCAATGGCGGCGGCGATCTCGGCCATGGTGATGTCATTGGCAATGAGCGCCGGACCCGGCACCTCGACCACCGTTTCGGGGGCTGCCACGCCTTTGATCGTGGTGCGCGTCACCCCCGCATCAAAGAGCCGTGTGACCAACTCATCCGCCAGCCGCGCCAATTGCTCGGTGCCGACCGGGCCGGTGATCACCACATCCGTCACCTGATCGCGCCACGCGCCGCGCCGCACGACGGGTTCATCGGCCTCGTCGGGCAGGGTGGTGATGATATCGAGCGCCGCCTGCACCTCGTCGGCGGCACGCCCCATATCCCAGCCCGGCTCGAATTCGAGTGTCACCAGCGCGCTGTTCTCACGGCTGAGCGAGGTCGCGGCCTCCACCCCCTCCACCGCCAACAGGGCCGGTTCCAGCACCTGCACGATGGCCCCGTCCACATCCTCGGCGCTCGCACCGTCCCACGCCACCGACACGCTCACATTGTCGATCACCACATCGGGAAAGAACTGCGCCCGCATACGCGGCAAGGCCATCAGACCCAAGGCGATCATCAGCACCAAGAGCAGGTTGGCCGCCGTGCGGTGCCGCGTGAACCATGAGATCAGGCCCGGCATGACACTCAGCCTCCGATCCGGCGTTCCAGCCGTTCCACCGTGCTCAGCGAGACCTCGGGCTGCTCCAATTGCGCCAGCAACCGGCGCTTGGCCTCGTCCGGCATATCGGTGCTCGCCTCGACATAGGCCATGAGGCGCGCGCGCCGATCCGGGGTGAGCGTCACGGTGTCGGCCTCGGGCGTGGCCTCGGCACTCTCGAGTTTGCGCACCTTGATGCCCGTGCCCAGAACCGGCGTGCGCTCGGCCACCACATCGCGCCCCGCCAACCCTGCGCCGCGCACCAGAATATCGTTGCCCTGTCGCCGCAAGAGCGAAACCTCGACCGCCTCCAGCCGCTCGTCCGCCCCAATCACCAGCACCCGGCCATCCGGCCCCAGCGCCGTGGCAGGCAGGCGAATAGCGGCGGCAAGGGGCGGCTCCTCGACGGTCACTGTCACGAAATCGCCGGGCTTCATCGCGGGGGCAGTGTCCAGTGTGGCAAAGACCAAACGCCCGCTTTCACCTTCGGCCAAGGTCGCGGATTGCCGCGTGATCCGCCCCACAGCGCTCAGGTCCAGCCCGCCGGTATCAAGCGCCACCCTGACCGGTGCGTCGATCAACCCGCCGCCCGCATCCAACAGCCGCGCATATTGCGCGGTCGAGACGCGAAACGCCACCTCGAGCGCCGCGCCATCCACCAGTTGCGCCAGTTGCTCATTGGCTGCCACCAGCCGGCCTTCAACCACGCTCACCTCGCTCAGCGTGCCGGTGAATCCTGCGGTGATGCGCGTTTCAGCCAGCCGCCGCTCGGCCTCGGACAGCGCCAGGTCGGCGCGGGCGGTGGCGGTGGCGGCCTGATCTATCCGCGCCTCCGCGAGCGCCAGCGCCTGACGGCTGGCCAGCACCGTCTGCCGCGCCTGCACCACGTTGAACTCGGCGCTCTCCACAGCCGTGAGCGTGCCCACGCCCCGCGCCTCCAGATCACGTTGCCGCGCCAAGGCGCGATCCTGAATCTCGGCCTGCTCGCGCCGTGCGGCCAATTCATCCCGCGCCAGCTCCAGCGCCCGCGCCGCCTCGCGCGCCTCGGCTTGGGCATCCATCAGGTCGGTGCGCGCACTCTCCAGCGCGCTTTCGGCATCCGCAGGGTCGATCCGCGCCAGAAACTGCCCGGCGCGCACCATGCCGCCTTCAATGAACTCAGGCGCCAACTCGGTGATCACCCCGGTCGCCTGCGCGCGGATTTCCAGCGTGCGGCGGCTCTCGATCTGGCCAAAGGCGGTAAGGGTGGGCGTGATCTCGGCCTCGACCGCGCGCACCGTCCGCACGGCAAAGGCACGCTCCTTGCGCTCGGGCACCCGCACCTCACGTGCCATGCGCTCTTGCACCGCGCTGACCACGGTCTGCCCGGCATAGGCCAAAAGACCCAAGGTCAGGGATAGCAGAAAGAGCCCGATCAGCCCCTGACGCAAAAACCGCATGCTGCGCAACCTCTTGAGCCGGCCCGGTTGGCCGACTGACCCCTTGTAATGTAACCCCGGCGGGCCGAATGCCAAGCCGGATACGAGGGTCCAACGCCGCCGGGGGTCACTTCCGGCGCTTATGCTCGTCAAGCCGCGGCATGATTTCCACAAAATTGCAGGGCCGGTGCCGATAATCGAGCTGATATTTCAGGATTTCGTCCCAGGCATCCTTGCACGCCCCCGGACTGCCGGGCAGCGCAAAGAGATAGGTGCCCCCCGCCACGCCCCCCGTGGCGCGGCTCTGCACCGCCGAGGTGCCGATCTTCTGCATCGACACGATGGTAAAGACCGTGCCAAACGCGTCGATCTCCTTCTCATAGACATCGCGATGCGCCTCAACCGTCACATCGCGCCCCGTCAGGCCGGTGCCGCCCGTCGAAATCACCACATCCACCTCTGGATTGGCGATCCACTCGCGCAATTGCTCGGCCACCTGATCGCGCTCATCCCGCACGATCATGCGATCCGCCAGAATATGCCCCGCCGCCTCGATCCGCGCGACCAAGGTATCTCCCGAGCGGTCATCGGACATGTCGCGGCTGTCGGAGACGGTCAGCACCGCGATCCGCACCGGGATAAACTCCTTGGTCTCGTCGATACGCGACATTGGGTCAGCTCCTTTGCATGAGGGCGAGGCGGGCGGCCAGCGCGGTAAAGATCGTGGCCGAGGCAATCCCCAGCCCGCGCGCGAAACGCGGCGAGGTCGTCAGACGGCGGCCCAGCCCCCCGGCAAAAACCCCGACCGCGCCGTTGATGACAAACCCGCCGACCGCCAGCACCAGCCCAAAGATCAGGAACTGCGGCAGGATGGCGCGCCCCGGATCAATGAATTGCGGCACAAAGGCCAGCACAAAGAGAATGACCTTGGGATTGAGCAGGTTGACCATCATCCCCTCCCGAAAGGCACGCGCCACACCCAGCACCGGCGCATCGGGGCGCATCGGGCCCATCCGCAGCGCCCCCCAAGCCAGCCACAAGAGATAGCCAACCCCCAGCCAGCGGATCACGTCCAGAACCACCGGCTGCGCGGCGATGGCCGCCGCCAACCCCAATCCCGCCAGCGTCACATGCACCATGCCCCCCGCAGAAATCCCGGCACTCGCGGCCAAGGCCGGGCGCGGCCCCGCGCGCAATCCCAGACCCAGGCAGAACATCATATCCGCCCCCGGCGTGAGGTTGAGCGCGAGACCCGCCGGGATAAACGCCAAGAGCATCAACGGATCAACGATCATTTTGCCGCCTCGCGCAGCCGCGCCTTGAGCGCGAGCAGATCGGCCCATGCCTCGCGCTTGGCCGTAGGCGTGCGCAAGAGATAGGCCGGATGAAACATCGGCAGCGCGGGCTTGCCATAGGCCTCGGCCCATGTGCCGCGCAGCCGGGTGATACCGCGTTTACCAAGACCCGCATCACAGCTGATATTGCCCATCAGCACGATGAGATCCGGCGCGATCAGATCGACGTGCCGGGCCACGAAGGGGCGCATCATGGCGATTTCCTCGGTGCTTGGGTCGCGGTTCTGCGGCGGGCGCCACGGCAGGACATTGGTGATATAGACCGCCTCATGCGGCGCGTCGGCCCCGCGCGACAGGCCGATCGCCGCCAGCATCCGGTCCAGAAGCTGCCCGGCACGACCCACAAAGGGCAAGCCTTGCAGATCCTCGTCCCGCCCCGGTGCCTCGCCGATGATCATCACCCGCGCGGCCGGGTTCCCATCACAGAACACCAGATTGCGTGCGCCACGCTTGAGGTCGCAATGTGGATAGGCCCCCACCGCCGCGCGCAGCGCGTCGCGGTCCGGGGCTGCCGTGGCAGAGGCGCGCGCCACAGCCACCGGATCGCTGCTCGCGGGTGCGGTCAGAGCGGCGGGTGCGGCGGGCCGCCCCTCAGCTTTGGGCGCGGCGGCGGGCTTGGCAGGTTTGTCCGGCAACTCATAGCGATTGATCGGCGCATCACAGATCGCCTCGGTCGCGCCAAGCTCGATCTGCCAGACCAGGCTGGCCAGCGCATCATGGGGGCGGAGCGTTGATTCCATGCGCGTGACGCTACCTTGGGACGCGCTCCGGTGAAAGAGCCATGATGGCGCGCCCGTGATGCGGCGCGGATTTGAGTATTTGCAGAACGATGAACGCCAAGCGCCCTGGCGCAAACCCCGCCTTGCCCTGCGGCACCAGCGGTCTTACAAAGCGGGATGAACCGGCTCGGAGGGCGGCATGACATTTCCACACGCGCATCTCTTGGGGATCGAGCCGCTGTCCCCAGCGGATATCACCGCGATTCTCGATCTGGCCGAGGATTACGTGACCCTCAACCGCAGCCCCACGAAACATGGCGACGTGTTGGCGGGGCTCACACAGATCAACATGTTCTTCGAGAATTCCACCCGCACGCAGGCCAGCTTTGAGTTGGCAGGCAAACGTCTGGGCGCGGATGTGATGAACATGGCGATGCAGGCCTCCAGTCTCAAAAAGGGCGAGACCCTGATTGATACTGCGCTCACCCTCAACGCCATGCACCCCGATTTGCTGGTGGTGCGCCATCCCCATTCCGGCGCGGTGGATCTGTTGGCGCAAAAGGTGCGCTGTGCGGTGCTCAATGCGGGCGACGGGCGGCACGAACATCCCACCCAGGCACTCTTGGATGCGCTCACGATCCGCCGCGCCAAGGGGCGTCTGCACCGGTTGACCGTGGCCATTTGTGGTGACATCGCCCACAGCCGCGTGGCGCGCTCGAATATCCTGCTCTTGGGCCGGATGGAGAACCGCATCCGCCTGATCGGCCCGCCCACGCTGATGCCAGCAGGCATCGACGCCTTTGGCGTCGAGGTCTATGACGACATGCGCCGCGGGCTTGAGGGGGCCGATGTGGTGATGATGCTCAGGCTGCAAAAGGAACGCATGGACGGCGGCTTCATCCCGTCCGAGCGCGAATATTATCACCGCTACGGGCTCGATGCCGAAAAGCTGGCCCATGCCAAGCCCGATGCCATCGTCATGCATCCCGGCCCGATGAACCGCGGCGTCGAGATCGACGGCGAGATTGCCGATGACATCAACCGCTCGGTCATTCAGGATCAGGTCGAGATGGGCGTCGCGGTGCGCATGGCGGCAATGGACCTGCTTGCGCGCAATCTGCGGGCACGCCGGGCGGCGGCGGCATGAGCACGCGGCTGCATATCCCGGCGGGAGAGGCCCATGTGGTGCGCGTTTTTGCCGTGGACGAGGACCGCGCCAAACCCCATGCCGATGAGGCCATTCTCGAAGCCTTGGGCGCGGGAGAGTTGAAAACCTCGGAAATCGAACTCTTCGATCTTGAGGATTTGCAGAGCATGACGCTGGCGGACTATCTGGCCGACGGGCATGGCATCGCGGCAGGCGACCTTGGCCCGATGCGCGGACAGTTGAACGGGCTCAAGGGCCGGGTGCTGATCCTGCCGTCACGCGCCTTTGAAGGCCGCGCCCTCGAGATGCGCCCGCGTGCGCCGCTGCGTCTGATCGGGCGGTTTTCCGAGGATGTGGCCCCCCCCGCGCGCTTTGCCCCGCTGCCCAGCGGCGGTGCCGAGGGAGTGGTCAGCGCCCGCGCCAATGCCCGTCCGCGCGGTGCAGGGCGTCTTCGGCTGATGGCCTTTGCGGCGCTGGCCCTCCTGGCCATCGGGGCGGCGGTGGCCATCGGTCTGGCGGTCAAGCTGTGATCGGTGATCTCATCCAGTCCATGACACCCACAACAGCGCTTGATCCCGGCGAACGCGTGATCCAGAGCTTTCACCCCGACCGCAGCGCCTATTGGCGTGACCATGCCTGGCTTGCCGCCGGGGCGATGGCGCTTGGCATGGGTATCCTTTGGGCCATTGGCAATCCGCATGCCTGGACCGGGGCGGTGGGCGGCCTTGCGGCGATTGCAGTGCGGGGATTTTATGTGGCCTCCGATGAGCTCAAGGCGCGCTGGGACTTGACCGACCGGCGGCTCCTTGGCCCGCAAACCCGCGCGGTGCGCCTTGCAGAGATCAAAACGGTCCGGGGCTTGGGCAGCGCCGTACAGGTGATCACCGCCGCAGGCGACAAGCACCTGATCAAATATCAAGCTGACCGCGCCGGCACCGAGGCACGCATCCGTGCCGCCGTAGGACTATAAGAGGACAGAATGCAGGAACCCAAAGACCCCCGCATGTCCGGCAAGATCGCCATGGCGGCCCTTCTGGTGATCGCGGCGCTGACCGTGGTCATGGTCTGGGTGGCGGGATGAGCCGTGCCGGAGCCGAAGGAAAGTAACAGGATGACCCAAACCCTTTTCACCAATGCCCGCCTGATTGATCCCGAGGCAGGAACGGACGCCCCCGGCTGGCTCCTCATCGACAAGGGCGTGATCATTGCGCGCGGCACAGAGGACGCACCACAGGCCGAGACCGTGATCGACTGTGGCGGCCATTGCCTTGCCCCCGGCATCGTCGATATCGGCGTCAAGGTCTGCGAACCGGGCGAGCGGCACAAGGAAAGCTATCGCTCTGCGGGCCTTGCGGCGGCGGCGGGCGGGGTCACCACCATGGTCACGCGCCCTGACACATCCCCCGCCATCGACAGCCCCGAAGTGCTTGAATTCGTCGCCCGCCGCGCCAATGAGGCCTCGCCGGTCAAGGTGCTGGTGATGGCGGCGCTGACCAAGGGGCGGCAGGGCCGCGAGATGACCGAAATCGGCTTTCTCATGGATGCGGGTGCCGTGGCGTTTACCGATTGTGACCATGTGGTCAGCGATACCAAGGTCCTGAGCCGTGCGCTGACCTATGCGCGCAGTCTGGGCGCGCTGGTCATCGGCCACCCGCAAGACCCCGGCCTGAGCGCCGGGGCGGCGGCGACCTCCGGCAAATTCGCCTCGTTGCGCGGTTTGCCCGCTGTCTCGCCCATGGCCGAGCGGATGGGGCTGGACCGTGACATTGCGCTTCTGGAAATGACCGGCGCGCGCTATCACGCCGATCAGATCACCACCGCCCGCGCCCTGCCTGCCTTGGCGCGGGCCAAGAAGAACGGGCTCGATATCACGGCGGGCACCTCGATCCATCACCTGACGCTGAATGAGCTGGATGTCTCGGACTACCGCACCTTCTTCAAGGTCAAGCCGCCGCTCAGATCCGAGGATGACCGTCAGGCCGTGATCGAGGCGCTGCGCGAGGGGCTGATCGACATTATCAGTTCGATGCACACGCCGCAGGATGAGGAATCCAAACGCCTGCCGTTTGAAGAGGCGGCAAGCGGCGCTGTGGCGCTCGAAACGCTGTTGCCCGTCGCGCTCCGGCTCTATCACGCCGAGGCGCTCGATCTGCCCACGCTCTTTCGCGCGATGTCGCTTAACCCTGCAAAGCGGCTGGGATTGGCCTCGGGGCGGTTGGCCGTTGGCGCGCCAGCCGATCTGGTGCTGTTTGATCCGATGAAACCCTTTGTGCTGGACCGTTTCGCGCTCAGATCGAAATCCAAGAACACCCCCTTTGACGGCGCGCGCCTGCAGGGTAAGGTCTGCGCGACCTATGTCGCAGGCACCCGCGTATTTGAGGCCGACACATGCCCCTGATCGAGACCACCACAACCCTGCTCCTGCTCTGGGCCGTGATCGGTTATCTCTTGGGCTCCATCCCCTTTGGCATGGTGCTGGCGCGGGTCATGGGCCTTGGCAACCTGCGCGAGATCGGATCGGGCAATATCGGGGCCACCAATGTGCTGCGCACCGGCAACAAGACCGCCGCCGCGCTGACCCTTCTCCTTGATGGCGGCAAAGGGGCGGTCGCGGTGCTCTTGGCCCGCGCCATGGCCGGCGAGGATGCGGCGCAACTGGCGGCATTGGCGTCGTTCGTGGGGCATTGCTACCCGGTCTGGCTCGGCTTTCGCGGCGGCAAGGGGGTGGCGACCTTTCTCGGCATCCTTCTGGCGCTGGCATGGCCGGTGGGCCTTGCCTGCTGCGCCACATGGCTGGTGACGGCGCTGGTCACGCGGGTCTCGTCCAAGGCCGCGATCATGGCGGCGGCGCTCTCGACCGGCTGGATGGTGGTGCTGGGCTATAGCGCGGGAATGATGCTGGCCTTCGTGCTTTCGCTGCTGGTCTTCTGGCGTCACCGCGAAAACATCGCCCGGATCAAGGCCGGGACAGAGCCGAGGATTGGGCAAAAGGGGTAGGGAGAGTGGTGCTTATCCCCAATCGGTAAGCCGCGCGGTCGCTGGGCCGGGGACTAGCGATCCAACGGAAATGGCTGCCACTTTATGCCAGCAAAGTGCGTGTGACCCCTCAGCGATGCGCTCCCTCTCAAAATCGCTAGGCCGCCACGCCAAAGGCGTGCCGAGTAAAGCGGCGCACCTTTGGTGCGACGGACGGCCCAGCGATCGCGCGGCGGCGCGTGCCGCGCCTTGTTCCGCGCGGGCTATGGCAACAAACCGCCCCCCTCACCCTTCGTGAACGATCCTGATATGCCGTTCGCCCCGCGCCTCGGCCAAACCCATCTGCTTTTGCCGCTCGCGAAACCGCGCCTTGTCCTCTGCGCTGGTCTCGGCGACACAGTGATGACAGGCGACGCCCTCTTCATACTCGGGCCGGTCCATATCTGCGGGCAGGATCGGCCTCCGGCAGGCATGGCACAACCGATGCGGCCCCTCAACCAACCCATGACCAACTGACACCCGCCCATCAAAGACGAAACACTCCCCCCGCCATGTGCTCTGATCCGCAGGCACCTCTTCAAGGTACTTCAGAATACCACCTTTGAGGTGATAGACCTCCTCCACCCCTTGCCCCAACAGGTAATTTGTGGATTTCTCACACCGAATGCCCCCGGTGCAGAACATGGCAATCCGCTTGTTGTGAAAGCGGTGCTTGTTTTCCTCCCACCACGCCGGGAAATCGCGGAATGTCGCGGTCTGCGGATCGACTGCGCCTTCAAAGGTGCCAATCGCCACCTCGTAATCGTTGCGCGTGTCGATCACCGCCACATCGGGACTGCGGATCAGGTCATTCCACGCGGCAGGTTCAATATAATGCCCGACCCGCGCGCGCGGGTCGACATCGGGCTGCCCCATGGTGACGATCTCTTTCTTCAATCGCACCTTCATCCGGCGAAAGGGCTGTGTGGCCGCCGCGCTTTCCTTCCACTCCAGACCGTCGCAGCCGGGCAGGGCGCGGATATGCGCCAAAACTGCGGCAATCCCCGCCGCGGGCCCGGCAATCGTGCCATTGATGCCCTCGCGTGCGAGCAACAGCGAGCCGCTGATCTTTTCGGCGTCGCACAGCGCTTGTAGCGGCCCCTGCACGGCGGCAGGGTCATCGAAACGTGTGAAATGATAAAGCGCTGCAATCTTGTACATGGCGCGCGGCTTACGCCCCCTCGCGCCCCCTCGCAAGAGGACAATCCGCCGCTTTTGTCCCGCAATCGCGTGGGTTCATCCCGCGCCTTCCGAGATGAACAACTCTGTCGGCTGGCCGCCAATCCCGTAGACCCGCACCCAGATGTACCGGGTCCGCCCCGACAGCACCCACTCGGGCAGATATTCAGAGCCGGGCATGATACGGCAGCGTCCGGGAATTCGGGCGCGCATCTCGCGCGAGGCAAAGACCGGGTCCGATTGATCGCCGTCATGGCGGATGCCGAAGCGGTGAAAATTCGCCCTGTCTTGCTGAACAACTGCGCAGAAATCCCCGAGGCGTTGCCCTTGCGAACTCCGCATGTCCTCTGCGCCGAGAGAGGTGTAATATTCTGCGATCAAGTCTTGGGCAAGGCCGGGCGATGCGATCACACATGCCCCGAATACCACTGCTAGGATGCGTTTCATGATTTTCCCCTGCTAAAAATGGCAATCTAGAATAGTCGCTTTCAGACTGCCATGTTCTGCATCCAGTGGCAACGTTGTGGGCATCACGCTGGTCGGCGCGAGACAGAATAGACCGCGCGCGATGATTGACGCCCGCGTCCACGGACCTTACCTCTGCTCTGCAAGGAGCCACGCCATGACATCTGCCCTCATTGTGATCGACCTGCAAAATGACTTTTGCCCCGGTGGCGCCCTTGCCGTGCCTGAGGGCGATCAGATCGTGTCGGGCATCAACGCCTTGATGGAGACGTTTGGCGCGGTGATCCTGACTCAGGATTGGCATCCCTCTGGCCATTCCTCCTTTGCGGCGTCACATCCCGGTAAATCGTCCTATGAGGTGATCCAGATGCCCTATGGCCCCCAAGTGCTCTGGCCCGATCACTGCGTTCAGGGCAGCGAGGGGGCGGCCTTTCACGCGGGGCTGAACACAACGCGCGCGGACCTCATCCTTCGGAAAGGCTATAACTCCGCCATCGACAGTTATTCGGCGTTCTTCGAGAATGACCACGCGACCCCCACCGGGCTGCACGGCTATCTGCAAACGCGCGGCATCACCGACCTGACCATGGTCGGCCTCGCCACCGATTTCTGCGTCAATTACTCGGCCCTCGATGCCGCCCGCCTTGGCTACCGCGTCACCATCCGGCGCGATCTGGCGCGGGGCATTGACCTTGACGGATCACTGGCGGCGGCAGAGGCGGCGATGGCGGCGGCGGGGGTCGCCCTTCTATGATGGGCGCGCGCAAGATGCGTCCCGAATCCGAGTACAAAGTGTCTCGCATGCACACAAAGCCATGACGGATCTACCCTCGGAGATCCGCGCCTGCCGCCTCTGCGCGGATCGTTTCGCCGCTACCCAAACCGCGCATGCCCCCCGCCCTGTGGCTTGGTTCAGCCCCTCCGCCCGCCTGCTCATCGCCGGGCAGGCACCGGGGCTACGGGTGCATCAGTCGGCCAAGCCATTTGATGATCCCTCCGGCAATCGTTTGCGCAATTGGCTGGGGCTAAGCGATTGTGAATTCTACGATAAATCCCGTGTGGCGATTGTGCCGATGGCCTTTTGCTTTCCCGGTTACGATGCCAAGGGATCGGACCTGCCGCCGCCGCGTATTTGTGGCAAAACATGGCACACTCGCGTCATGCAAGCGCTTGATAATGTGCAATTAACCGTGCTCGTGGGTGGCTATGCCCACAAATATCACCTCGGCGTCAAGACCGGCGTCACCGACACCGTGCGCGCATGGCGCGACCATGCACCGCGGATTTTCACCTTGCCGCATCCCTCGTGGCGCAATACCGCTTGGCTGAGGAAACATCCGTGGTTCGAGGCCGAGGTTCTGCCGGAATTACGTGCGCAAATTCAAAGGGTTATCCATGACTGACCTGACCCCGCTCGACACCACCCATGCCGCGATGGAGGCCGCGCCCGAGGAAGCGACCGCCCGCTTGCGGTTCTATGAAACCTTGGCCGCAAGCGAGCTTTACCTCTTGCTCAAAGCCGAGGCGTCTGGCGATCAGCTTGACCCGGAAGTGTTTGATTTATCGGATCATTCCTTCGTCCTCGTATTCGACCGAGAGGATCGCTTGGCGCAATTCGCAGGCCGCATCGTGCCCTATGCGGCGCTCAGCGGGCGCAGCATCGCGACCATGCTGGCGGGGCAGGGGGTGGGCCTTGGCGTCAATCTTGACGTCGCACTTTCGTCGATCCTGCTCCCGCCCGAGGCGGTGGATTGGCTGGCCGAAACCTTGGGCGGTGCCCCTACACAGATCGAGGCGCGACCAGAAAAATTCAGCGCCCCCAAAGGCTTGCCAGAGAACCTCTTGCTTGCGCTCGACGCGCGGTTGGCCAGCATGGCGGGGCTGGCCGACCTCGCCTATCTGGTCGGCGTGACCTATGACACGGGCGCGAGGGGGCATCTCTTGGGGTTTGTCGATGCCCAACCAGAGGCGCAAGCGGCCCTCGCCCGCGCTGTGTCTGAGGTTCTGATCTTTTCGGGACTTGAGGCGGCAGCGCTCGACGTGGCTTTTTTTGCCGCCTCCGATCCGGTTGCGGCACGTCTGGCACAATGCGGATTGCGCTTTGATCTGCCCGAACCGCCTCGGCCATCGGTGCGCGCGGCCCCCGGCTCTGACCCGGATAAACCGCCACTTCTCAGATAGTTATCCCGTTTCAATAGCCCTTGATGCGATCCACCAGATGCAAAAACGGCTCTCCCGCCTCGCCGCGCCGGACATTCTCGATGATCACCCGCGCCGCCGTGATGGGCCGCGTTTCGGATGCGATATGCGGCGTCACGGTCACACGCGGATGCGCCCAATAGGGATGCGCGGGCGGCAGTGGCTCCACGCGGAACACATCCAGCGTGGCATGTCCGACATGCCCTGCATCCAACGCAGCCAAAAGCGCCTCATCGTCAATCAGCGGCCCGCGTCCGGGGTTCACGATCATCGCCCCTTTGGGCAGCAGGGCCAGCCGTTCGGCGTTCATCAGGTTCTCGGTCTCGGTCGTCATCGGCAGCAAAAGCACAAGTATTTCAGCGGTTTGCAGCGCCGCGCGCAGCCCGTCATCGCCTGAGAGACAAGTGATCCCCGGCACCTCGCGCGCACTGCGCCCCCAGCCTGTGACCGGAAACCCAAGACCGCGCAACGCCTTGGCGCAAGCCTGTCCGAGCACCCCCAAACCCAGCACCGTAACGGGGCGATCCTCGGCCAAAGGTGGGATCGTCTTGCGCCAGACGCCATCCTGCCCAAGGATATGCGCATCCATCCCCAGATGATGCCGTAGGACATGCCCCGTGACCCATTCCACCATCCCTTGCGTCAGCCCATGGTCGACCATACGCGCCAAGGGCACCTTTAGCGTTTGATTTCCAACGATATTCTCGACCCCGGCCCAGAGGTTCAACACCGCCTTGAGACGCGTATAGGGGGTGAAATCCTGCACCGCGCTGTTGGGGGCATAGACCATGTAATCGACGTCTTCGGGGGCCAGATCAAGCGCAAGGTTCGCGGCGACACCTGCCTCGGAGAGGGCTGATTTCAAAGGCTTTTCATAGATGTCCCACTGCTCTGATCGAGCAGCAAAGAGGATATTGGGCGTCATTGGTCCTACCTTGGTTTGTGGATATGGGCGCTCTGGACAAGGCCAAAGCCGACCATGAGCACGAGCATCGCCGATCCGCCATAGCTGACCAGCGGCAGCGGCACGCCGACCACGGGCATAAGTCCCATGACCATCGCCAAATTGACCGCGAAGAACAGGAAAAACGTCATCGCCACCCCCAGAATGAGCAAGGAGGAATAGCGATCCTTGTTGCCGAACGCCGCAGAGACGCAGAACAGGAGGATGAGCGTATAAAGCCCCAGAATGGAAACGCCGCCGATAAAGCCGAATTCCTCGGCCAGCGTCACAAAGATAAAGTCTGTATGTTTCTCGGGCAGGAAGTTGAGCCGCGATTGCGTGCCCTGCATGAAGCCCCGGCCCGTCCAACCGCCAGAGCCGAGGGCGATCTTGGATTGGGTGATGTGATAGCCTGCGCCAAGCGGATCATTGTCGGGATTGAGAAAGGTGTCGATCCGGCGATACTGATAGTTTTCAAGCAGTTGCCAATCGGTGCCGCGACTTTCGAACACAGCAAAGATCAAAGCCACCACCGCAAGGATCACGGTTGCGAAATAGGCCCAATGCACACCGGCGACGAACATCATGACCCCCCCCGCCGCCAAGAGAAGGATCGACGTGCCGAGATCGGGCTGGCGCAGCACAAGGGCCACCGGAGTCAGGATCAAGGTCACCGGAATGAGCACCCATAAAGGCCGCGATACCCGCGACATCGGCAGCCAATCGTAGTAGGCGGCCAATAGCATCACGAGGGTGATCTTGACCAGTTCCGAGGGTTGCAGCCGCATGAACCCAAGTTCGATCCACCGCTGCGCACCCTTGCCCTCGACTCCAACCAGAGCGACGGCGATCAGCAGGGCGACGGAAATCACATAGGCCATAAGTGACATATTGCGCCAGAACCAGATTGGCACCATGGCGACGACGAGCATCACAGCGAGGCCGAGCGCAAATCGCTTCATCTGAGGTTCGGCCCAGACCGACAAATTCCCCCCCGCAACCGAGTAAAGCATGAGAAAGCCGATCCCCGCGACCGCGCAAAGCAAGAGGATAAGCGGCCAGTTGAGATAGAGGATCTTGCGCGCGCCCGACGGGGCGGTCTTGATGGAGTGTTCGAGATAACTCATGCGCGGTCCCTGTCTTCGCCATCGGGGCTCGGGCGGGTATTGCGCAGCTTTTCCTGAAGGGCCTTGATATTGGGACGGTCGGCCTCGGGATAGGCGGCGAGCGGCGGGTCTTCGCCGTATAGGGCCTGAAGGATGACATCACGGGCAATCGGCGCCGCGACGGTTGATCCACCGCCGCCATGTTCAACCACCACCGCGACGGCGTATTTTGGGGCGTCAAAGGGCGCAAAGCTGACAAAGAGCGCATGATCGCGCTGTTCGCGGGGCAGGGCACTATTGCTGAGCACGCCGGTTGCGCGTTCGCCGGTCGAGATGTTGCGCACCTGACTGGTGCCGGTCTTACCCGCCATGCGAAAGGCATCTTCGACAATGCGACTGCGATAGGCGGTGCCGCGATTGCTGTTGGTGACGGCAAACATCGCGCGGCGCACCTCGCGCAGCAGGTTTTCATTGAGGCCCATCGGTTCACCGTGGCCAGAAGGCTGTTCGACCCCGTCGATGGATTTGACCAGACGGGGCGTCACGCTCCGGCTGGTGGCCAGACGTGCCGTCATCACCGCGAGTTGCAGTGGCGAGGCCAGCACGAAACCCTGCCCGATCGAGGCATTGGCGCTATCCCCCACGACCCACGGCTCGCCACGATTGGCCACTTTCCATTCTCGCGTCGGGGCCAAGCCCTTGGCGACACTGGTCATTGGCAGGTCAAACTGCACCCCAAGACCCAGACGTTCGGCCATGGCGCTGATGTTTTCGATCCCCGTCCGCAAGGCGAGTTCGTAATAATAGACGTCGCAACTTTCGCGGAGAGACAGGTGGAGATCCATGTTGCCATGCCCGCCGCGCTTCCAGCAGTGAAAGCGGCGGCCACTGATTTCCAGATGGCCGGGGCAATAGACCGTGTCCTGAAGCGACATATCACCCGCCTCGAGCGCTGCAAGCGCCGTCACCATCTTGAAGGTGGACCCCGGAGGATAGATGCCCTGCACCGCCTTGTTGGGCAGCGGGCGGTAGGGATCATCGAGCAGGGCGCGATAGTCCGCCACAGAGATGCCGCGCACAAAGAGGTTGGGATCGTAGCTGGGGGAAGAGGCACAGGCCAAGATGTCACCGGTTTCGCAATCCAGCATCACCACCGCCGCACTCTCTCCATCAAGGCGCGCGTTGGCGTAGGATTGCAATTTGTTGTTCAGTGTCAGTTGGATATCTGCCCCTGGCTGCCCCTCCTGACGGTCAAGTTCGCGCATCACGCGCCCTGCGGCGTTGACCTCGACGCGTCGTGTCCCAGCCGAGCCGCGCAACAGGTTCTCGTGCTGCGCCTCTAGGCCGATCTTGCCAATCTGAAAGCGGGGCAGGCGCAAGAGTTGTTCCGGCGCGTCAATCCGTTCGAGATCACGGTCGCTGACCGGACCGACATAGCCCACCACATGCGCATGATCGCCCCGCAACGGATAGCGGCGCGAAAGACCGACCTCGGGATGCACCCCCGGCAGAGCGGGCGCGTTGACCGCGACGCGGCTGATCTCTTCCCAAGTGACGCGGTCAGCGACCGTCACGGGGGTATCGCCGCGCAGTTCCGTCAATTCACGCCGGGCCTTTTCCAACTCGCCCGGGTCCAGTTCGACCAGTCGGGCAAGTCGGGCTATGATTTCGTCCACGTCGCGGGCCTGTTCTCGGATCATGGTAATCCGGTAGCTGGGCACATTTTCGGCAATGACCCGTCCTTCGCGGTCAAAAATGCGACCGCGCGTTGGGGGAATCAGCTGAATGTTGATACGATTTTCATCGGCCAAAAGGCGAAACTGATCGGCCTGTTCAAGCTGCATATAGCGCATGCGCAGCGCGAGCGCGCCCATCACGCCCAATTGCAGCCCACCCACGACCAGACCGCGCCGGGTGATCCGTCGTTGGCTCTCGGCGGTGTCGCGGGGCGGGCGTCTCATAGGCGCGGCCCCGCCGTATCGAGATCGCCGGGCGCGCGCTTGCGCACACCCAGCAAGACATGTGACACGATAGCCATGGCCGGGTATGCGACCAATGTTGACAGGAGTTGCATCAGGCTGAGACCCAAAGGGGCCTGATCCACCATAAGAACTGCCAAAATAACCCGGTTGGCAACGGTGATCAAAACCATGGTGCTGGCGACTGAAGCCCATTCCGCGGCAAAGGTTAGATCGCGCAACGAGGGTGCCCGGTTGCGCAGGGTCTGTGTCCCAATGACCATCAGCGCCGCCCAGAGTCCCGGCGGTCGCTGCAACATCAGATCCAACCCGAGTGTCACCACGGCCACCAGAAGCACCGGAACATAGTCCGGTCGACGCACCGCCCAGGCAAATGTGAGAGCCATCACGAAATCCGGCCCGGCCCATTTCGGCGGCATATGCTCCAACGGCATAAGGTGCAGAAAGAGCAGAGTGATACAAAGCACGAGATAGAGCGCCCGCATGACCCAGGAACGTGGCACGAGTGCATCAGCCATTGCCAGCCTCCGCAGCCTCTGCCGGGTCGGTCGGGATGGTAGGGCCCTCCGTGCCGGGTAGGATCAAGGGCGCGATCACTTGTCCGGGGTCGGTCAGCCGCTCTTTCTCATAGCTGCGCAGAACGCGAAGGAACTCTAGTCGTTCGTAGTCGGCAGATATGCGGACGCGCATACGACCGCCCGGATCTTCGGCCAGTTGACCCACCAACAGACCCGCAGGAAACACTCCGCCATCGCCCGAGGTCAAAACGCGGTCGCCCGGGCGTACCTGATCCGGGGCTTCGACGAAATCGACCACCGGCGCGATGGAGTTATCGCCGATGATCAACGCGCGTTGACCCGACGGCTGGATCGTGACCGGGATACGGCTCGAGGTGTCGGTGAGCAGGATCACCCGCGCGGTGTTGCGACCAACGCCGGAAATCCGCCCAACCAGCCCCAGGCCGTCCATCGCCGCCCAGCCATCCATGATGCCATCGCGCGCGCCCACGTTGATCAGCACCGATTGCCGAAACGGCGAGCCGCTATCAGCCATGACGACGCCGGTCACATAGGTCAGGCGCGGATCGAGTTGCACATTGTTGAGATCCAAGAGCCGCGCGTTTTCCTGTTCGAGTTGCAGCGCCGCCTCTTTCCACGCCTTCATCTGTTGCAATTCGCGGCGCAGGTCCTGATTTTGTTGATACATCCGCTGATAGCTCTGGAAATCGCGCAGGATGTTGACCGCCCCCGTGACCGGCGCCATCGCCCAGTCGAACGACGGCACGACCCGGTCCACCACCTGCGCGCGGAACCTCTCGACGCGCGGGCTGTCGATCCGCCAGATCAGGAAGATGCCAAGCAGGCACAACAGCAGGACCCCCAGAAGCAGGCGCTTCAGCGGGCCACTGTAATCTTCGCCTTGTCCCCGGTCCCTAGCCACGGAGTCCCCCTTCTAGGCAAAGGTGGGTGGTTCAGCTGTCGTAGTCAATCGCGTGGCGCAACTGCTTTTCAAACTCGAGCGCCTTGCCGGTGCCAAGGGCCACGCAATTGAGACTGTCGTCGGCGATGGACACGGCCAGCCCGGTCTGTTCGCGCAACGCCAGATCGAGATCGCCCAACAGGGCACCGCCCCCGGTCAGCATCACGCCCCGGTCCACGATATCAGCCGCCAGATCGGGCGGCGTGGCCTCGAGCGCGGTCATGACCGCCTCGCAGATCTGCTGCACGGGTTCGGCAAGCGCCTCGGCGATCTGCGCCTGACTGATTTCGATTTCCTTGGGCACGCCATTGAGCAGGTCGCGTCCGCGCACATGCATCGAGGTGCCACGCCCGTCGTCGGGCATACGCGCCGTGCCGATGCTGGTCTTGATACGCTCTGCGGTAGATTCCCCCACCAGCAGGTTTTGCTGGCGACGCAAATAGTTGATGATCGCCTCGTCCATGCGGTCGCCACCGACCCGCACCGAGCGGGCATAGACGATATCGCCAAGGCTGAGAACCGCGACTTCGGTCGTGCCGCCGCCAATGTCCACAACCATGTTGCCGGTGGGATCGGTGATGGGCATGCCAGCCCCAATGGCCGCAGCGATCGGTTCCGCAATCAGGCCCGCCCGGCGTGCGCCAGCAGAGAGCACCGATTGCCGGATTGCACGTTTTTCCACGGGCGTCGCCCCATGGGGTACGCAGACGATGATCTTGGGTTTGGAGAAGGTCGAGCGCTTGTGTACCTTGCGGATGAAATGCTTGATCATCGCCTCGGCGGTGTCGAAGTCGGCAATAACGCCCTCGCGCATGGGCCGGATTGCCTCGATGCTGCCGGGTGTGCGACCCAGCATGAGCTTGGCATCCTCGCCCACGGCCAGCACTTTGCGGACACCGTCCTTGATGTGATAGGCGACAACCGAAGGTTCCGAAAGGACGATGCCACGTCCCTTGACATAGACCAGCGTATTCGCCGTTCCCAAATCAATTGCCATGTCTGATGAAAACAGACTGGGAATCCTATCAAATATAGACATATGCGTCCGTGCCCTGTCGCCCAAAACGATGATTAACCCCGCGACTCGGGGTCCGGGGCGTTTGCCCTTATAGTGTCCGGACGCCGCAGGTGAAAGGGTGCGTTTCGAGTTCGCAAGCGTCAAACCGCCGCTTTAAGTGTTCAGATGGTCAAGTCTCGCGCGCACGGAAAGGCCATGTGCTTCAAGGCTCTCGGAGATGGCCAGCGTCTCGGCCGCCGGGCCGATAGCGCGCAGCGCTTCGGGAGTCATCTTGGCCAGTGTCGTGCGCTTGAGGAAATCCATGACGGACAGGCCGGACGAGAACCGAGCCGAGCGCGCGGTGGGCAGGACGTGATTTGGCCCGCCGACATAATCGCCAATCGCCTCGGGCGTCCAAGCCCCTAGAAAGATCGCGCCGGCATGGGTGATCTGTTCTGACAGGGTGTCAGGATCAGCGACGCAAAGTTCCAGATGTTCAGGCGCGATACGGTTCGAGAGCGTTACTGCTGTGGCCATGTCGGGGACAAGGATAATCGCGCCATAGTCGCGCCAACTGGCCCCCGCAATGGCGCGGCGCTCCAGCGTTTCGAGGTGGCGGTCGATGGCGGCGCTGACCGCGTCGGCAAGCTCTGCATCGTCGGTGATCAGAATGGCCTGCGCGCTCTCGTCATGCTCGGCTTGGCTCAGCATATCGAGCGCGATCCAGTCGGGGTTTTGACCCCGGTCGGCAATCACGAGGATTTCCGAGGGGCCAGCGATCATGTCGATGCCGACCTTGCCGAACACCCGCCGCTTGGCAGCCGCGACAAACGCGTTGCCGGGGCCGGTGATCTTGTCCACTGGGGCAATCGTTTCGGTGCCATAGGCAAGGGCGGCAATCGCCTGCGCGCCACCGATGCGATAGATTTCATCCACGCCCGCGATTTGCGCGGCCAAGAGAACCAGCGGGTTCGCCTTGCCATCGGGGGTCGGCACCACGATGGCCAACCGCTCGACACCAGCCACCTTGGCGGGAATGGCATTCATCAGCACCGATGAAGGGTAAGAGGCCAAGCCGCCCGGCACATAGAGCCCCGCCGCAGAGACGGGCGTCCAGCGCCAGCCCAGCATTGCGCCGCTTTCTTCGGTCCAGCTTGCATCCTCGGGCATCTGGCGCGCGTGATAGGCGCGGATGCGGCTGGCGGCCAGGTCCAATGCGTCACGCTCTGCCTGCGGCACTTGACTGATCAGCGCCGCAATGTCCTGAGGCGAAAACCGCAGCGTTTCCGGCGTCAGCACCAGACGGTCGAACCGCTCGGTCAAGGCGATGACGGCTGCGTCCCCACGGGCCCGCACATCGGCGATGATGCCCGCGACGATATCGTCCACATCGGGGCTGTCCTCGCGTTTGGCGCTCAGCAATTGTGAAAAGCGGAGCTCGAAATCGGGCGCGGTGGCGTCAAGCGTGATCGGCATGGCGGTTCCTTTCGCCGGGGGACATAGCGGGGTGTGTCCCCTGTCTCAAGCCCCCGCATTTTCCTTGGGGCAAATACTCATATTCGGCGGCTGGCGCGCGGCTCAGCCCTCGTGATGGGGCACCTTGCCCGAAGGTGCGCGGTAGGGCCGTGTCACATCCTTGAGTGTGACTTCCAGCGCCTCGACCTCCAGCCGCAGCGCGCCGTCGCCCGCGAGAGTCAGCAGCACATGCCCCGCGCCGTCCGCCCCCGGCTCGAAGGTGATTGCGAGCAGCGACAGGATCGTATCCTTGTCACTCCGATCAATGCCCTGGCTGGCCACACGCAGCACATTGTCGACCACCAAGAGCGATTGCGCTCGTTCCGGAGCATGCCGCGCTTGACCCCGATCCTCCCACCGAAAGCGATTGAGTAGCAGGCCAAAGCGACGCTGCCCAGCACGCCATGTCATTTCGGTGATTGGAAAGACGGCATCCTGTGCGAGGCTCGAAATCACCCTGAGGTCATCGGCGTCCATCGCCCCAAGATTGAGCGGCGCTTCGCGTCCATCCTCGAATTTGGCGTCTTGGGTCATTGACCGCTGATCCTCTCGATTTTCGCGCCGACGTTGCCCAGCTTTTCCTCGACCCGTTCATAGCCACGATCAAGGTGATAGACCCGGTTGACGATGGTTTCGCCCTCTGCGGCCAGACCCGCAAGGATGAGCGACACAGAGGCCCGCAGATCGGTGGCCATGACCGGTGCACCCTTGAGGTGATCAACCCCGGTCACCGTGGCGGTGCCACCATGGACATCAATCTTGGCCCCCATCCGCATCAGTTCAGGCGCATGCATGAAGCGGTTCTCGAAAATGCGTTCCTCCAGAACCGAGGTGCCGTCGGCGGTACACATCAACGCCATCATCTGCGCTTGCAGGTCGGTGGGAAAGCCGGGGAAGGGCTCTGTCACCACATCGACAGAGCGAACCAGTCCGTTCGTGCGGCTCACCTTGAGACCTTTCTCGGTCTCACTCACGCTGACGCCCGCCTCTTCGAGCTTGTCACAGAAAGCACCCACTAGGTCGCGCCGCCCGCCAAGGCATTCCACCTCGCCGCCGCAGATTGCAGGGGCAAGCATATAGGTGCCTAGCTCGATCCGGTCGACCACCACGGGATGTGTCGCACCACCCAGACGGTCCACGCCTTGAATGGTGATCGTGCTGGTGCCCTCGCCTTCGATCTGAGCGCCCATGCGGCGCAGACATTGAGCAAGGTCGACAATTTCCGGTTCGCGCGCCGCGTTTTTGAGCACCGTTGTACCCTTGGCCAACGTCGCCGCCATCAGCGCATTTTCCGTGGCCCCGACCGAAACGATGGGAAACTCAAAAATGCCACCCTTAAGGCCACCGGGCGCGCGGGCATGCACATAGCCATCGCGCAGGTCGAGTTCGGCACCCATGGCCTCCAACGCCCGCAAATGCAGATCGACGGGCCGCGCGCCAATGGCGCAGCCGCCCGGCAGCGACACCACCGCATGCCCGTCCCGCGCCAGCATCGGCCCCAGTACGAGGATGGATGCCCGCATCTTGCGCACGATGTCATAGTCGGCGACGTGGTTGTTCAGGCTGTGCGATGACAGCGCCAGCACCTGACCACCCTGCATCTGCACCACCTCGGCCCCCAGCGATTGCAGGAGCGTTGTCATGGTCTTGATATCCGACAGGCGCGGCGCGTTCGTCAGGGTCAGCGGCTCGTCACTCAAGAGCGTGGCGGGCATGAGGGTGAGGCAGGCGTTCTTCGCCCCCGCGATTGGGATTTGCCCCTTGAGAGGGCCATTGCCCGTGACGACGATCGAATCCATCTGCTCTATCCCTCATCCTTTTCACCGGTGCGCTTTGGGCCTGATCCCTCATCCGCCCGCGCCCGCACCTGCGCCTTACGCCGTGCGAGATTGGCCTTCAACGCCGATTTCAGCCTGTCCTCGCGGCTTGGGCCCTGTTTCGCGGCTTTATCCGGTGTTTGTTTTTTGCTCATGGTCTCTCTCTTACAGGAGGTGCGAAAAACCGTCCAGTTACCCCTTGCGCCATCGGCGATTAGCGTCTAATCAGCGCGCCACACGTGCTGCTGTAGCTCAGTGGTAGAGCGCGTCATTGGTAATGACGAGGTCGGGAGTTCAATCCTCCCCAGCAGCACCAGTTTTCCCCGTTTTGCGGTGATGGTCCATCTGAAAACCCTGGTCGTGATGGCCTATGCGCCCTTGAAATTGATGCTTCCTTCGCGTTCGAGAGCGTCGTCGAGCGCCAATTTTTCTGCGATTTCCGCGCGGCGTTCTGCCTTTTGACGGCGAAGTCGGCCATATTGGCCGATGCCGATCCCTGTAAGGATGATCGCACCGCCGGGGATCAGGCCGGGTCCGGGGTCTTCTCCGAGCAGCAGCATGGCGATCACAAGTGCTGCGACGGGAGAGAACGACGTGGCCAAGGATATATCACCCGAGCGCGCATATTTCAGGCCGAGCGTCCATGAAAACTGTCCCACGACGATGACGAGGATGGCGTATACCCAGACCCATTTCCAAACGATGCCCGCAAAAATGTCTTGAAAATGCAGGGCCCCATAGAGGTAGATCGCGAGGAAATAATAGATGATCGTGCCAAGAATGGTTCGATAGATTGAGAAGATTCCCAGTGGAATGCCCTTGAGCCCAACCCGGCTGACGATGGTCGAGGCGATGAAGGACAGGGTCGCAAACACCGTCGCAATCTCACCCTTTCCAAATGTAAAGGCGGCACCATCGCTGTTCAGAACCAGCATGAGAAGTGCGCCCAGAAGGGCAATCAGACCAGCGGCAAAGGCCCAATAATCAAGCTTTTCCCCAAGAAGGAGGAACGTTGTGAGCAAAAACAGCGGCGGTTCGATCCGCCCGATCAGTACCACATTCGTAACGGTGGTGTAATCGAGCGCGATAAAGAACAGGGCCGGTGTCACCGCTGATGACAAGAGCGCCGAAAGCGAAAGAATTCCCCAGTCCTTGCGCGTAAGCCTGCGCAGGGTCTCGCGTGTCCAGTCTTTGTGAAACATGATGCCCATCGGAATGAGCGACAACAGAGACCCCAGAAAGAGCAGATTGCAAAGCGTAACGGCGTTGCGCCCCATCACTGGATGTTCTCGACCGATATCGGCCAGCAAGGAGACCACGGAATTGGACGCAGCGTAGACCAGCACCGCAACCCAGACCAAGACAGCTCCCATCAAGGCCAAAGATTTGCCTGACGGCTCCCCATTAACGGCGATGTTCATTGTGGCTGTTCCCGTTCTCTCGTGACCGTTTTGGGCCAGATCCTGCGCCATCTTCGCCAGACCTGTTCAAAAAGCAACAAAACGATGATCACGCCTAGGTGGTGAGGCAGACTGACACGTTGGCGGTTACGATCGAAACACAGCCATTGCCCCTGCGCACGAGGTCTGTAACCTGCGCGAAGATGCACAAGTCGGGGGGTGTGATGCTCGAGGTCAAACCGGAACGGTTTTTGGATGATCTGCACCATCTGCGCAGCTTTGGCGCCGCGGGTGTGGGCAAGGGCGTGGTACGGCCTGGCTATAGCCAGCCCGATATTGCCGCTCGGCAATGGTTGGCAGAGCGGATGGCACAAGCAGGGCTCAGACCGCAGTTTGATCCTGTGGGCAATCTTTTTGGATTGGTTGATGGGCCATCGCTCTTGCTGGGCAGTCATAGTGACAGTCAGCCTGAGGGCGGTTGGCTGGACGGCGCGCTGGGAGTGATTGCCGGGTTGGAAATCGCCCGAGCAGCCCGAGAGGCGGGTGGCCCGCCCGTGTCAGTCGTATCCTTTCAAGATGAAGAAGGGCGCTTTGGCGTGACCACGGGCAGCGCGATCTGGTCGGGAAATCTAGCTCTGGAGGTGGCGGACCGGCAGACGGACCGAATGGGCGTCAGCTTTGCCGAGGCGCGTGCGGCGATGGCGCATCTGGCGGGAAAGTTTGTCGATCCCTTGCAGTTCTCCGGGTTCATGGAACTTCATATCGAACAGGGTCCATGGCTGTCCGAAGCCGACGAGGCTGTGGGCATTGTTACTGATATCGTAGGGATTCGGGATATGCGGATCACCTTTGACGGCGAACAAAACCATGCGGGTACCACGCCCATGCATCGCCGCCGGGATGCCTTTCAAGGGCTTGCGCGGTTCAACGCTCTGATCAACGAGCGGTTTCGCAACGTGGTGTCTCCACAGACCGTCTGGACCATTGGGCACGTCGCGTTGCACCCGGATGCGCATTCTATCGTTCCGGGGCGTGCGACGTTCTCGATGCAATGGCGCGATGGAGATACCGAGCGATTGAGCCGCATGGAGACAATCATTCGCGACGCCGCCGAGGAGGTTGCGAGCGGGGCGGGTCTTGGCCTCAGCTTTGGCGATATGCTGGGACTGGAACCGGTGCCGATGGATGCCCGCCTGCGTGCAGCGCTTTGCGAGAGTGCTGCCACGGTCGCTCCGGGACGTTGGCGACAGATGCAATCAGGCGCGCTGCATGATGCCACCAATGTGGCGCGACTGATGCCAGCGGCCATGCTTTTTGTGCCGTCGATCAATGGGATCAGCCATGCCTTTGCCGAAGATACTGACGAGGCTGATCTGGTAACCGGTCTCATGGTGCTCGCGGGTGCGGTGGGGCGCGGTGCAGTCTGATACGTATGCTGCACTGCTGCGTGACAATTCACGATATTTTTACACAATGAACAGATCTGAATCATGGACGAGTCGCATGCCCCTATTTTTCATTTGAGATTGGAGGGGTGACTCGGATCTGCGGGCCGGGGGAGGGCGGAAACATATGCTGTATGAGTTTAGAGATCGTATGTTGCCGGATGTCGAAGGTCTTGATGCTCTGCCGCGCCCGCCGGGTGCGGTGCGTGAAATGCGTCTTGCCGACCTATGCACCGGGTGTGGTGATTGCGTCGAAGTCTGTCCGAACCAGATCATCGAGTTGGATAAGGAACGTTTGCCGGTTGTTGTCTCGATTCAGAGTTGTGGACTATGTGGCCTATGTGCCGACGTCTGCACGCATGGTGCGATCGAGTTCACTCGCGAGACGCGATCCGGTCTGAAGCGCGTATTACAGGCTGAGGTCAACAACGGGCCGATTTTCTGATGACGCAACGGTGGCGGGGCGCAGGTCCTGCACGATATGTCGCATTCTGAATTCATCTTTGTGCCCCATCTAAAGGGTATGCAGAGATGGAGTGTTGCATGAAATCCGAGATGAGCTTTCAACACGATGACACGACGGACCTCGACGTCCACCATACGCCGCGTGATATTCACGACCGGGTTGCTCTGCGGATCGTGAAATTCATGCGGATTTTTGCCGACGCCTTTTTTACCAAGCGTTACGGCCACCGGGCTGTGGTTCTTGAGACAGTGGCAGCGGTTCCGGGCATGGTGGGCGGCCTGTTGCGGCATCTCAAATCCATTCGCCATATCCGCGATGATCAGGGATGGATCCGCGAGCTGCTGGATGAGGCCGAGAATGAGCGCATGCATCTGATGACCTTTATCCACATTGCGCAGCCGTCACGGGCGGAGCGCATGTTGATCATGGTGGCGCAGATGATTTTTTATAATGTTTTCTTCTTTACCTACCTCTTTGCGCCGCGCACAGCCCATCGGATTGTCGGATATCTGGAAGAGGAGGCGGTGGTCAGCTACACACAATACTTGGCCGAAATTGATGCCGGCGGCCAAGAGAACGTGGCGGCCCCGCAAATCGCTATCGACTATTGGAACTTGGATGCGGATGCCCGTTTGCGGGACGTCGTGATTAGGGTCCGCTCGGACGAGGCTCATCACCGCGACACAAATCACCGCTTTGCCAATGAAATCATGGAGGGGCGTGATCCATAAGTCTAAGGGGAGATTTTCAGACTTCAGCTATCCCCACGCCACATCTCCGAGAAAGATATAGCCCGCGCCATAGATCGTCTTGATCAGACGCGGATTTTTGGGATCT
The DNA here is from genome assembly GCF_053628575.1 of Roseovarius sp. MBR-51. Classification (NCBI taxonomy): domain Bacteria; kingdom Pseudomonadati; phylum Pseudomonadota; class Alphaproteobacteria; order Rhodobacterales; family Roseobacteraceae; genus Roseovarius; species Roseovarius sp. MBR-51. Next base: position 18,394 of record NZ_JBRJGQ010000005.1, on the reverse strand, counting down.
TCGCGCAGCTTTGTGCGCAAGCGTGAAATGCGGACATCCATGGCGCGGTCAAAGCTCTCGCCCGCCGCTCCGCCAAGCGCCTCTTGCATGGCCTGCCGGGAGATCAGCCGTTTTGGGCGTTCGAGAAAGAGCCGCAGCACCTCGCCTTCAGCATGGGAAAAGGGTGTTTCAACGCCTTTTTCATCTTCCAGCATGTAGCGATCGAAATGTGCGGTCCAGCCGTTGAAGCGCGCCACCTCACCCGTTTGTGGCGCAGGTGTTCCACGCCGCAGCCGGGCGCGGACCCGCGCCACCACCTCGGCTGGGTCAAAGGGTTTGATGATGTAATCATCTGCGCCAAGTTCCAGACCCGTGACCCGGTCCTGCACCTGCGCACGACCTGAGATAATGATCACGGTCGCTCCCTGCTCTAGGGCGAGCCGATGCACGAGGCTGAGCCCGTCACGATCCGGCAGCGACAGATCCACGAGGCAGACATCTGGCGTCGTACTGCGCAGGGCTGCTTCGAACTCTGTGGCGCGGCTGAACGTCATGGTGCGAAACCCGGCTTCGGTCAAGGCCTCGGCCAGCATGGAGCGGATCGCAGGTTCGTCGTCAAGAATAGTAACAAGCGGCGCGGTCATAGCGTCTCTCCGGCATTGAGGGCCGCATCTAGCTGAGTTGCGGTGAAGGGCTTGCGCAGTACGGGGACGAGTTTGGCGGCCTCTCGATGCAGCGGGTCATCAGGCGGCAGCGACGTCATGAGCACCATTGGGCACCCTTTGCGGCGGGGCAGGGCGGCCAGATCGAGCCCGGTTCTGTCACCTTCCAGAACGATATCCGACAGGACAGCGGAAATCTCTGGTAGATCGGCAATCAGGGCTGACGCTTCGTCCACGCTCGCTGCCTCGATCACGCTATGACCGGCACCGCGTAGCATGTCGCGCAGGGTCGAGCGCAGATCGGGGCTGTCCTCGACCAAGAGCACGAGTCCGGGCGGGCGTGCCGCCCCGGCCGGGCGCAGGGGCAGGCGCAGAGCCACGCGCCCGCCTTGGTCGGTGTTGTCGAGAATGATGCGTCCGCCCGCCAGTTTTGTCATGTCGTAGACCATGGATAGGCCAAGCCCCGATCCCTCGCCTCCTTTGGTGGTGAAGAACGGATCGAGCGCATGTTTGAGCGCTTCGGTGCTGAATCCGGGTCCGGTATCGGTGACCGCAAATTCGAGCCATATGTCCTGCAGCGGGTGGGTGGTGAGAGTAATCGTGCCACTTCCTGCACAAGCATCGCGGGCGTTGAGTACCAGATTGATCAGTGAGTCCTGCAACATGCCCGGATCGAGCAGGTAACGGTCCTTGATGCCGTCGCGCCCGATGCGGAGTGTTATGCCAGAGGGCAGCGCAGAGCGCGCCAGTGTTTCAAGATCGTCCAGAAAAGCGGCAAGATCCGTGGGCACCGGTTCGTGCTCGCGCGGGCCGGTCATGTCGGCGATCCGGTTCAAAAGTCCGCCCCCGCGCCGTGCTGCGGCAAGCGTGGCGTTGATCAGCTCTTGCGCCGCAGGTTGAAGGCCCATCCGCCCAAGGCGTGATTGCATACCCAGAATGATCGTCAAAAGGTTCGAGAAGTCATGCGCAAGGCCGGAGGTCAGCTGAGCGGCCATCTCTCGACGCCGTGTTTGTTGCAAAGCGGCACGAGTCTGACTTTCTTCAGTGATATCCATGGACAGGATATAGACGCCGCCGCTGGAATGATCCGGCGTCAGGGCCACACGGACGCGCCGCGAACTTGGTTCATGGGTGAACTCAAAAACCGAGGCTTGCCCGGCATACGCCTTGTCGAGTTCCGGCCCGATAATGGCCCATGTCTGCGGTCCCAGCACCTCTGCCGCATGCACGCCGATCAGGTCAGCGCGTGATCCGGGCATGACAGAGGTCAGTCGGCGGTTGGAATAGGTATAGCAGTGGTCCGGGCCGACATGCGCAATATGGGCGGGCATCATCTCGGCTGTGAGGCGCGTGCGCGCCTCGGCCTCGGAAATCTGACGCTTGGCCTCTTCGAGTGCTGTGATTGTTGCCTCAAGCTGGCGATTGGTCGCCGACAATTCCTCGGAATATTCGACCAACTGGTCGGATAGCTCTTCGGAGCGTGAGCGCAAAAGCGCTTCTTGTCGTTTGGTGCGTGTGATGTCGGTATAGACCGTGACCCATCCCCCTTGCGGAAGGGGCGTGCCTTCGACGCTGATCGTGCGGCCATTGGCGCGGGCGCGTTCCATGTAATGCGGCTCGAACGCGCGGGCGATTTCAACGCGGGTGGCGACAAACGCATCGACATCTCCCACATCACCGTAATCGCCACGTGTCGCCAGATAGTGGATTGTGTCGGCAAAATCGGCGCCAGGGGTCACGAGCGTATCGGGCAGAGCGAACATTTCCTGAAACCTCCGGTTGCAGACGGCAAGCCGCAGGTCACGGTCATAGATTGTCAGTGCCTGCTGAATGAGGTTCAGCCCGGCCATTGTCATGGCGTCATGATCGGCGCGGGTTGGGCACATGAAGGGGTCCTCCTTCTCTTTGGCTAGCATCGGAAAACCTCTCCGCAAAGGGCAATCGTCGCCCTGTTACAATTCGTAAGGATTGCGAAATGTTCAGGAAAAAGTTGACGGCGACGATGATTCTCGCACCCTCTAGGGAGAGGAGAATCGCCCTAAGGCGGTCGGATGCTCGTGAAAGCGGGCAAAGGGAGGATATAACTTGGCACAGCCGTCACAGGCGACGGACGGGATGGATTCCGTTCCGGCGCTGTTGCAACGTAACGCCACGCGATTTGCGGATAAATCCGCCTACCGCGAAAAGGAATATGGTATCTGGCAATGCTGGACCTGGGCCGAGGCGGAGGAGGAAATTGAGGCACTTGCCTTGGGTCTCATCAACCTTGGCGTGAATGAGGGCGATTTCATCGCGATCATTGGCCAGAACCGCCCACATTTTTATTGGGCGATGGTCGCCGCGCAATCAGTCGGAGCGATCCCTGTGCCGCTCTATCAGGACGCCGCCGCCCCCGAGATGGCCTATGTCATGGACCACTGCGGGGCCCGCTTTGCGATCGTGCAGGATCAGGAGCAGGTCGACAAATTGATCGAGGTGCAGGAAGGGCTGCATAAGCTTGAACATATGATCTACGTCGATCCACGTGGATTGCGGAAATACGATCACCACAAACTGCACCGCTTTATCGACATCCAGGAGCAAGGGCGCGCCGCCTATTACGAATGGATCGAGGATCTCAAGGCGCGGCGCGGCCGGCTTACCTATGACAGCGTCTGTGTCATGCTCTACACCTCTGGCACCACCGGAAAGCCCAAGGGCGTGGTTCTGAGCAACCGCAACATTATCGAAGCGTCGAAATCCTCGTCTGAATTCGACAAACTGACCAAAGATGAAGAAGTGCTTGCCTATCTACCGATGGCATGGGTGGGCGATTTCATCTTTTCCATCGGGCAGGCCTATTGGTGCGGTTTCTGCGTCAACTGCCCTGAAAGCCCGGAAACCATGCAGACCGATCTGCGCGAGATTGGACCGACCTATTACTTCGCCCCGCCGCGGGTGTTCGAGACTCAGCTGACCAGTGTGATGATCCGGATGGAGGATGCAGGACGCGTCAAGAAGTGGCTCTTTGATCACTTCATGGCGCACGCCCGGCGGGTCGGTCCTTCGATCCTCGATGGTAAGCCAGTGAGTGGAATGGACCGGCTGAAGTATGCGCTTGGGAACCTGTTCATTTACGGCCCGCTCAAGGATACGCTCGGGCTTGGTCGGGTTCGGGTTGGTTATACGGCGGGCGAAGCGATCGGTCCGGAGATCTTTGATTTCTACCGCTCGCTTGGGATCAATCTGAAACAGCTCTACGGTCAGACCGAGGCCAGCGTATTCATCACCCTACAGCCAGATGGCGAGGTCCGCAGCGATACCGTCGGGGTGCCTGCACCAGGTGTGGAAATCAAAATCAGCGATACGGGCGAGGTATTCTACCGCTCTGCGGGTACGTTTGAGTATTACTATAAGAATCCCGAGAGCACGGCATCCACCAAGGATGCTGAGGGCTGGGTTGCCACAGGCGATGCAGGCTTTTTCGAGGAAGGCAGTGGGCATCTGCGGATCATTGATCGCGCCAAAGATGTGGGCAAGATGGCCGATGGGCGGATGTTCGCCCCCAAATATGTTGAGAACAAGCTCAAGTTCTATCCCAATATTCTGGAAGCGGTGGTGTTTGGCAACGGGCGCAATGTCTGCTCCGCCTTCATCAACATTGACCTTACGGCAGTTGGAAATTGGGCCGAACGCAACAACATCGGTTATGCGTCGTATCAGGAATTGGCCGGGCATCCCAAGGTGTTGGAGACGATCAAGGCCCATGTGGAAGAGGTCAATCGCAGCCTCGCCGACGATCCGATGCTGTCACATTGCCAAGTGCATCGGTTCCTTGTGCTTCATAAAGAGTTGGATGCCGACGATGGTGAGATGACCCGCACCCGCAAGGTGCGCAGAAGTGTAATATCGGAGAAATTCGATGACCTTCTGACCGCGCTCTACGATGGGTCGAGTGAAATCTACACCACCACTGAAGTGACCTACGAGGACGGCCGCAAGGGTGCGATCAGCGCTACCCTCAAGATCGTCGATGCCAAGGTCGCGCCGGTGGCAGCGGCGCATAAGGTGGCGGCGGAATGAGCGGGCAGGAACATAGGGAGGCTGTCATGCTTGACGCGAGCGAAGGTTACACGACCGAAGACGGTCGCAAGATCGGCGGCGTGGTGATGGAGATGAAGAACATCACACTACGGTTCGGTGGCGTCGTGGCGATCAAGGACATCAGTTTTGACATCCGTCAGGGAGAAATCCGCGCCATTATCGGGCCGAACGGGGCAGGCAAATCCTCGATGTTGAATGTGATAAGCGGGTTCTATCATCCGCAAGAGGGCGAGGTCTGGTATCAGGGCGCACGGCGACCCCAGATGAAACCCTATGAGGTGGCGCGGCAAGGAATTGCTCGGACATTCCAGAATATCGCTCTGTTTGAAGGCATGACCGTGCTCGACAACGTGATGACGGGCCGCATCCGGCAAATGAAGGCGGGCCTGCTGTCACAGGCAATCTGGAAGGGCAAGGCAGAGCGGGAAGAGACCTTGAACCGCGAAGTCGTCGAAAAGGTCATCGACTTTCTGGAGATCCAGCATATCCGCAAGACCCCTGTGGGGCGCCTGCCTTATGGTCTGAAAAAGCGGGTGGAATTGGCGCGCGCGCTCGCGGCGGAGCCGTCGATCCTGCTCTTAGATGAGCCGATGGCGGGTATGAACGTCGAAGAGAAAGAGGACATGAGCCGCTTTATCCTCGACGTGAACGACGAATTTGGCACCACGATTGCCCTCATTGAACATGATATGGGTGTGGTCATGGACCTCTCCGACCGGGTGGTCGTGATGGATTATGGCAAGAAAATCGGCGACGGCACCCCCGACGAGGTGCGCAGAAATCAAGACGTGATCGACGCCTATCTGGGGGTCGCGCATGATTAGGGCATTGGTGATGGCCAGCATGCTGCCAATCGCAGCCAATGCTGCGCCATCAGATCAGTTCGCTACATTTCTGGAAGAGCGCTGCCTTGCCTCGATCAAGGATGCGACCACGCCTGTGACTGCCGATCTGACTCAGTTCACCCCGGAGCAGTCCGAACAGCTTGGGCGCAATATCGGCGAGTCCTTTGAAAGCTGGACGCTGTGGACCGATGCGCAGGCGCAGCATGTTCTAGGTATTCGACAGGGCGGTGATGCCTGTAAGGTCTTGAGCTTCAGAGCTTCGACCGAGGATGCAATTCAGATTTGGGACCGGATCAGTCGCTATGAGGGTTTGCGGGGTACGGCAGAATTGACCACCGCTCCGCTCGCCGGGACGAAGATCGAGGATTTTGGCGCGGCGTCCGGGGCCATTCACACGACTGAAAAGGACTTTGTCCACGTCATGATGAACTTTGCGGGCAACCCATCGTTGAGCTTCACGAGTGTTGTCGTGTTTCACGTCGTCGAAACCGAATTCGCCTGCAATCTTTTCCCAGAGGAGTGCCGCTAATGCCTGATCAGTTGATTTTCGGGATGGAGGTCGTGCTCAATGGCCTCATGGCAGGGGTGCTCTATGCGCTGGTCGCCTTGGGCTTTGTGCTCATCTACAAGGCATCAGGCATCTTCAACTATGCGCAAGGGGTGATGGCGCTGTTTGCGGCGATGACCTTGGTGGGGATGATGGAGGGACGCGTACCCTTCAGCCATTTGATCAACGCGATTTTCGGCACGGAGATCCACCACTTTGGGTGGCATTTACCTGGGCTGGTGGCAATCCTGTTGACCATGGTGATCATGGTGGCGCTCGCTTGGATCGTGAATCAGTTGATCTTCCGGCATCTGGTGAATCAGGAACCGATCATCCTCTTCATGGCGACGATTGGTCTTGCCTATTTCCTCGAAGGGTTTGGGGATATGATGTGGGGCAGCGACATCAAGAAGCTGGACGTGGGCCTGCCGCAGGGGATCAACGACTGGGTAGACGCCACGACATTCGAGATCATGGGTTACGGCTTTTTCATCGACAATCTTGATATTGTGGCAACAGGGGTGGCAGCGCTTTTGGTGATCGCGCTCGTGGCCTTTGCACAATATTCCAAGCAGGGTCGCGCGATGCGCGCGGTGGCGGACGACCATCAGGCGGCTCTGTCCGTTGGCATATCGCTCAACTTCATCTGGGTCATGGTTTGGTCGCTGGCGGGGTTTGTCGCGCTGGTGGCGGGCATTATGTGGGGCACCAAGTCGGGTGTGCAATTCTCGCTCTCGCTGATCGCTCTCAAGGCGTTGCCCGTGCTGATGCTGGGCGGTTTTACGTCAATCCCCGGTGCGATCGTGGGGGGGTTGATCATCGGTGTGGGTGAAAAGCTTTTTGAATTTGCGATTGGTCCCATGGTGGGCGGGGCAACCGAGAACTGGTTCGCCTATGTTCTGGCTCTTATTTTCCTTGTGTTCCGACCACAGGGTCTGTTCGGCGAAAAGATCATCGAGAGGGTGTGAGACCATGCAAAAGCTGATTGCCATCGTCAACGTGATCGCCTGGGCCGGGTTCTGGTCGTTTGGCTATCTCGCGCTGTCGGCTCGGGTGGAAAACACCGGGCAGATGGTCACAGCCGCAGTCCTCGCCGCATTCGGTGGGGGTGTGGGTATGCTCGCATACCTCTGGCTGGTGCGCCACACCGAGGCCACAGGTTATGCCAAACCCGCAAATCGCGCGATCAAGCGCGAAGACGACGAAATCCATGGGGAGGTTCTCTAGATGTTTTACCGTGAGGCGGGGGATTTCAAGACCTCCTATACCGACGACAGCCAGACCTTTCCGATCAAGTTCGATCGTTACCGCTATTACGTGGTGCTGGTTGCAGCCTTTGCGGTCGTGCCGTTTGTGGTCAACGATTACTGGGTTAATGCGGTGTTTCTACCGTTTCTAATCTACGCGATTGCCGCCATCGGTCTCAATATTCTTGTGGGATATTGCGGGCAGGTGTCGCTTGGAACGGGCGGGTTCATGGCCGTAGGGGCCTATTCGGTCTACAAGTTGATGACCAGCTTTCCGGACGTAAGCATTCTGATTCATATCATTCTTGCTGGCGTCATAACGGCAGCTGTCGGGGTTCTATTCGGCCTGCCGTCGTTGCGGATCAAAGGGTTCTACCTTGCAGTCGCGACGTTGGCGGCGCAGTTCTTTCTGGTCTGGCTCTTCAATCGGGTGCCGTGGTTCTACAATTACTCGGCGTCTGGCCAGATCAGCGCGCCCGAACGTTCCTTTTTGGGAGTGCCGGTCACGGGGGCGGAAACTGCCCCTTGGGCAGCCTATCTCTTTTGCCTCGTGTTCGTGGTGGCCTCGGCCATCATAGCGCGAAACTTGACGCGCGGTATGGCCGGACGCAAATGGATGGCGATCCGTGATATGGACATCGCCGCCGAAATCATCGGGGTGAACCCGCTCAAGGCCAAGCTGACCGCCTTTGCCGTCAGTTCGTTTTTTGTGGGCATCTCGGGCGCGCTGTTTTTCGCAGTCTATCTGGGCGCGGTCGAGGTGGGCGAGGCCTTTGGCATCAACAAGTCGTTCCTTGTTCTCTTCATGGTGATCATTGGTGGACTTGGGTCGATTTTCGGGAGCTTTGCCGGCGCCGCGTTTCTTGTGCTTTTGCCGGTGCTTCTCAAGAACACGCTTGTCGGGGGTCTTGGCTGGCCCACCGATCTTGCCGCGCATCTTGAGTTCATCATTGTCGGCGCTCTGATCATCATCTTCCTGATCGCAGAGCCGCATGGTCTGGCGCAGCTTTGGCGGGTCGCCAAGGAGAAGTTGAGACTTTGGCCCTTTCCGCATTGAGGGATGGGTATTGGTGGGGTGATCCCACCCTAAGAAATTGGGCGCATTACACTGCGTCCAAGACAAGACGTCGGAAAAACCAAGGGAGGAATAAACCGATGAAACAGAGACTGCTGACGGCGCTGACCGCCGCCATGTTGGTCGCAAGCCCGGCGCTGGCCGAGCTAACGATCGTTGATACCAGCTATCGCACTGGGCCTTACGGCGCGAATGGCATCCCGTTCTCGGACGGCTACCAGGATTACTTTACCCTGCTCAACGAGCGCGATGGCGGCATTGGCGGGGAAAAAATCAATCTGGTGGAATGCGAGACGGGCTATAACACTGAGAAGGGGGTGGAGTGCTATGAAGCCACCAAATCCGCGGGCAACGGCGCGCTGATCTATCAGCCGCTCAGCACCGGCATCACCTATCAGCTGATCCCCAAGGTTTCCTCTGATGGCATCCCGATGCACACGATGGGCTATGGCCGCACCTCGGCCAAGAATGGCGAAGTTTTCAAGTGGGTCTTCAACTACCCTGCCAACTACTGGGATGGCGCAAGCCACGCCATAACCCATATTCTGAACGAGAACGGCGGTGATATCAAAGGGCGAAAGATAGCGCTCGTTTATCACAACTCTGCTTATGGGAAAGAGCCGATCCGCACATTGGAAGAGCTGGCCAAGAAGCATGGCTTTGAACTGACCCTGTTGCCGGTCGAACATCCCGGACAGGAACAAAAATCTCAGTGGCTCCAAATCCGCCGCGAAAAGCCGGACAATGTGCTGATGTGGGGCTGGGGCGTGATGAACCAAGTGGCCGTGCAAGAGGCGGTCAACATCCGCTATCCCATGGATCAGTTCATCGGTATTTGGTGGTCCGGCTCCGAGAATGACGTAAAGGCCGCCGGTGAGGGTGCCAATGGCTATAAGGCACTGACATTCCACAACCTTGGGGATGAGTATCCGGTCTATGACGACCTCCGCAAATTTGTGGTGGATGGCGGAAAGGCCGCTGGTGCCGGCGATCAGGTGGGCTCGGTGCTCTATAACCGGGGCATGTATGCCGCGATGCTGGCCGCCGAGGCGATCAAGACCGCGCAGGAAATGCACGGCGTGTCCGCGATCAACGCGGCGCAGATGCGGGACGGCATGGAGAATCTCGAAATGACTGAGGCCAAGATGGCGGCGCTCGGCCTGCCCAACTTTGGCCCCGAGTTCAAGGTCAGCTGTCAGAACCACGGTGGCAACGGCTTTGGCGCGGTGTCGCAATGGGATGCGGCTGCGGGCGAGTTCAAGCTCATCACCGACTACTTCCAGTCGGATCAAGAGATCATCTCGGCGCTCGTGGCCGAGGACAGCGCGGCCTTTGCCGCCGAAAGCGGCATCACGCCGGGCTGCTGATCTGAGTGAGCCATTCCGGTCGCGGAGTGATCCGCGGCCGGAGACCATGAGTGTTTTGACATGATGGCGACGGGGCTGTCCTGTCTGTCTGAGACGGAGATCTGTGATGCTGGATACTTCCCCACGCGACGAGACCCTGCTTGAGGTCAACAACATCGAGGTGATCTACAATCACGTCATTCTCGTGCTCAAGGGTGTCAGCCTCAACGTACCCAAGGGCGGGATCACGGCCCTCTTGGGCGGCAATGGTGCGGGTAAGACAACCACGCTCAAGGCGATCTCTAATCTGCTTAAATCCGAGCGTGGCGAAGTGACCAAGGGTACGATCACCTACCGCGGTGAGCGGGTACAGGATCTCATGCCCTCTGATCTGGTCAAGAAGGGCGTGGTGCAGGTGATGGAAGGGCGGCATTGCTTTGAGCATCTGACGGTCGAAGAGAACCTCTTGACCGGGGCCTATACGCGTGGTGTTTCGCGTGGCGAGATTGATGCAGATCTCAATATGGTTTACGACTATTTCCCGCGCCTCAAGGAGCGGCGGAAATCGCAGGCTGGCTATACCTCGGGCGGAGAGCAACAGATGGTCGCGATTGGTCGGGCGCTGATGTCACGCCCTGAGACAATCCTCTTGGATGAGCCAAGCATGGGCCTTGCGCCGCAGCTTGTGGAACAGATCTTTGGCATCGTAAAATCGTTGAACGAAGAGCAGGGCTACACGTTCCTGCTGGCTGAGCAGAATACCAATGTGGCGCTGAGGTTCGCGCATTATGGTTATATCCTCGAATCCGGGCGCGTGGTGATGGATGGCGATGCCAAAAGCCTGCGTGAGAACCCTGACGTCAAGGAATTCTACCTTGGAATGTCGGATGAGGGGCGCAAATCGTTCAGGGACGTGCGCAGCTATCGCCGCCGCAAGCGTTGGTTGGCGTGACGCGCGGTTTCCCATTTGCATGACCCTGCGCCAGAGGATGATGGCATGACCCAGTATTTTGATTCCCTAGAGACCCGAAGTGATGAGGCGCGCGCCGAAGCTCTGACACATCTGCTGCCTCAGCAAATCGCTCGGGCGCAGCTCTTGCCGGGTTATGCTGGGACTTTGGATGGATTTGACGCGGCACAGGTTACTGACGTGGCCAATCTGGCGCGCCTGCCAGTGCTACGAAAATCTGATATGGGGCGCGCGCAAGGGCAGGCCGCGCCATTTGGCGGGCTCACGAGTCGTGCCGCGCATGATTTCGCGCATGTGTTCCAATCGCCGGGGCCGATATACGAGCCGGGAGGCGTGGCCCATGACTGGTGGCGTATGGGTCGATTTCTGCATGCCTGCGGTGTTGGTAGGGGCGATATCGTGCAGAATTGCTTTTCCTATCATTTGGTCCCTGCCGGAATGATCTTTGAGAATGGCGCGCGCGCAGTCGGCGCTGCGGTTTTGCCGGCCGGGACGGGCCAGACCGAATTGCAGGTTCGTGCTGCATATGATGTGGGGGTCACCGCCTATGCCGGTACGCCCGATTACCTCAAAGTTATCCTCGACAAGGCCAAAGAGATGGGAGTGTCACTCAAGATCACCAAGGCGGCCGTGGGAGGCGGGGCGCTGTTCCCGTCGCTCAGGGCCGAGTACGCCGAGCGCGGCATTCAGTGTCTGCAATGCTATGCCACGGCTGATCTGGGCAATATCGCCTATGAAAGCGCGGCACAGGAGGGGATGATCGTCGACGAGGGTGTGATTGTCGAGATCGTGACCCCCGGCACGGGCACTCCTGTCGCCCCCGGCGAGGTGGGCGAAGTGGTCGTGACGACGCTTAATCCTGACTATCCGTTGATCCGTTTCGCCACGGGCGATCTCAGTGCGGTGATGGAAGGGACAAGCCCCTGTGGCCGCACAAACCTGAGGATCAAGGGCTGGATGGGCCGCGCCGATCAGACCACCAAGATCAAGGGCATGTTCGTCCGTCCGGAGCAGGTGGCCGCTTTGGTGGCGCGGCATGACAGCATCTCGCGCGCGCGCGTGATTGCCAGCCGTGAGGGCGAGGCAGATGTGATGACCGTTCGGATCGAGGCCACAGTCGGTGAGGCCGAGCATTTTGCCGGATCAGTTGCCGAGACACTCAAGCTCAAGGGCCGGATCGAAATCGTGCCGCCCGGCAGCCTGCCCAATGATGGCAAGGTGATCGAAGACCTGCGCAGCTACGAGTAACGCGGCCGAAATCTAGAAAGGATTTCGGACCGCGATCTTTTCAAGATCGCGGGGCTGTCATGCGAACCGATTTGCGTTATAAGGTGCAAGGTCGATATTCGGGCGCTTGCCGCTCAAAAGGTCGGCCACGATCCGCCCCGTCTTGGGGCCAGCTGTCAGCCCAATATGCTGGTGTCCAAAGGCCGCGTGTACACCCGTGCGCCCAATCTCGCCAATCAGCGGCAGGCTGTCGGGCGTAGACGGGCGAAAGCCCATCCACTCCTCGACCCCCTCATAGGTCAAATCGGGAAAGACACGTGCCGTGCCGCGCCGGATCAGATCGAGCGGGGCCCGGGATGGACCCTTGGTGATACCGCCCAGTTCGACTGTTCCCGCACAACGAAGCCCATGCGCCATCGGGTTAACAGCGAATTTGCAGCTGGCGATCATCATCGGGTTGCGTGGCATCTGCGAGGGTTTGTTGAAGTGCAAGTGATAGCCGCGCTCGGCCTCAAGCGGCACCTTCAGGCCAAGTTTTTGCATCAGGGGTTTGGACCAGATACCGGCCGCCAGCACAGCACTATCGCAGGGCATTCGGCCGCGATCTGTTTCGACACCAGAGATATGTCCATCCGAAAGCGTAAGGTCGCGGACTTCGGCCTGGACAAAATGCCCGCCTTCGTCCTGTAGCACAGCAGCGAGATCGGCCATGTAGGCGCCGGGATTCAGAATGTGACCATGACCCTTGAGCGTTGCAAGGCATTGGATCGCGGGTCCGAGCATCGGCTCTGCCTCTTGCACGGCACAACCTTCCAACACCTCGGGCACATAGCCTGCCTCATGTTTGAGCGTCCAGCCATAGGCGTCAGCCTCAAATTCGGCGCGGCTTTCATAAGCATAGCTGAAATCACTGGAGGCCACCCATTTTTCAGCCCGCGTTCCGCGTGTGAGGGCCAGATGTTGATCCAGACTGTCGCTGACAATGGCGGTGATCCCTGCTACCATGCGCCGCGCGTCTTGGTCATTGGCGTTGCCCGCGAATTTTATCAACCACGGGATCAGGCGCGGGAAATAGGACCATTGCACAAAGAGTGGCTTGTTTGGGTTCAGGGCATATTTCAGCCCGGTCGACAGCACGCCGGGCGTGTTGACTGGCACAATTGCCCATTGCGCCAAGAGCCCGGCATTGCCAAAGGACGCGCCTGCGCCGGGGCCATCCTTGTCAAGCAGTGTCACATCATGGCCCGCCCGGCGCAGCCATATCGCCGCACTCAGACCGCAAATACCCGCGCCGATGACGATGATCTTGCTCGACATGGTGTGTTGTCCCCATTCTGTTTGCGTGCACGTTGGGCAACAGGATGGGGGAATGCAAGGGGATGGTTCAGACCTTCTTGGGCTTTTCCGCCACTGCGCCGCCTGCTGCCTGCCAGCCTTTGAATCCGTCGCTGATGTGGCTCACATTTTTCAGCCCCATTTCCTGCGCAGTTTGCGTTGAGAGAGCCGAGCGCCAGCCGGAGGCGCAGTAGAACACAAACCGATTGCCGCTTTGAAACTGCGGTTTTGCATAGGGGCTTTCGGGGTCGATCCAGAACTCCAGCATGCCGCGCGGACAGTGGAACGCGCCAGAAATCATCCCGTCGCGTTCCAATTCGCGAGGGTCTCGCAGATCGACAAAGGTTACGCCGTCGCTGCCGTGAAGGTTGAGCATCTCTGCAGCGGTGCCGTGCTCGACCACCGCATTGGCCTCGGCCACCATATCCTTGATTTTTTTCACGTGTGTCTCCTCCGCTGTGCGTTTTGTTTGCACGCTATCGTGTGCGGTGCTGGATGGAAACCCGGCCTACGCTTGACTTTGGGCATGGCTTGGCTCAGGGCTGCGCGCGATGGAGGGGCAGGCATGACCGACACTGAAAAGAAACCCAACCGCCAACAGGTTTTTACACTGCTGGTAGAAATAGGCCGCAAGGCTGGGGACGGGCTGCCCGACAAGGCGACAGGTGCCGCGCTGATGGTCTACGCCTCTGGTGTCGATGAGGCTGAAGCGGTACGCGAGACGGTCGCGATACTTAAACAGGCCGACTGTGCGCCGCTAGACGTGTCAGGATACGGCACTTTGGCCGAGCGAGAGGCAGAAGGTCACGACATATCCGATGAAGAACGTGCGTTGATGCAGCGTGCTTTGGATGAAAATTCTGTGATCGTGGCGCAGATGACGCCATTCTTCGACTGATAGGATTATCTATCGGCTAGCCTTCGGCGTCCGCTTCTTCTTTTGGGTGAAAAATCGGGCGATCCTTGGAAATCGCGTGATGTGCGACCAATTATCGCGAAGATACGGGGTTACCCAACGTTAACTCCCGCTTGGGTCGTAAAAATCCGGTGATTTATCAATAGATTGCAATCTATGCGATTGTTTTGCGCCGGTGCTTTTCGGCTGAGTTCGATATGGCAGTAACCGGACTAAAATTCTTCTTCCCATTGTTAAATTGGCTCGTATGTATGTCGTGGTGCAACTATCGGAAGACGGTTTTCCAGATGACCGATCCTATACGATAGGTTGGACTGTAATTTTACTAACGATTGGCCATTTAATGGATTGGTGTCTCATTTGCATCAACCGACGGATGGTAAGGCAGAGTGCTGTAAAGGTAGAAGCTCTGATGCAGAGAGAATTATCAGAGGGAATTGTCACTGAGGCGGGGGCGCGCCGCCGTCAGGTTTCATTTGCTTTCGTCTGGTTTGGGCTTGTCTTCACCTTTGGTTGGATGGTTCTCACCGGGCTAAGCGGAGAGATTGAGGTATTCTTGATCGGGGTGCTGGCCTTTAACGGGTTTGCCGTCGTGCGGTTGTTCAGGACCTACTTGCCTTTGGTTTGGGCTAACACCTGTTGGTTGACCACAACCAACGTCGCTATTTTTCTGGGCGCGTGCGTGGTGCATCCAAACGGACATGTGGACCTCATGTTAATTCCGATGGTGGGATTCCCCTTTGCCGTGTTCTCGATCTACCGTGACCGGTTTCATATCGCGGCGATGGTGGCTTTGCCTGTGGTTTTATGGGCTGCTTGGTTTGTCACGCAAGGGGATTGGACTTTGATCATCGGCGAGGCGAAGGCTGAACGGATTTATGCTCCGATGTCGGCCCTGACGGCGTTCAGTACAATCGTTTACCCTGTTCTTTATTTTGCGATTGTCTCGGCGCAGCATTCGCTCGAGATCAAGCGCGCACGGCGGGATGCCGAGCAATCTAGCCGAGCCAAGACCGTGTTGCTGTCAGGGATCAGCCATGAAATGCGCACGCCACTGAATGCGGTGATAGGTCTCGCTGATTTGTTGCGGGATGACGCGCAACGCAGTGGCGATGTACGGCAGACCGAATATGCCAGCCGGATCATGGAAGCAGGCGAGACGTTGCTCGCAACAGTTGATAAGACCATGCATTTCGCTGATATCGCAGCGCGCCGCACATCGGTGGCACTTGTGCCCGTGCGCGTGGCGCTGGTGATTGATCGGGTTGTCGCGCGCTATCAAGAAGAGGCGTTGCGGCGAGGCGTTGTGCTGCAGGTGGAGGATACCAAAGCCACTGTTCTCGCAAATACCGCGTTGTTTGAGGATGCTTTGGGGCAATTGGTAGAGAACGGTGTGCGCTATTGCGGGTCCGCGGGCACTGTCTGGATTCGGGTCAAGAGCGAAAGAGCCGGGTATCACCGCATCACCGTGTCTGACGATGGCCCCGGATTCGGCGCAGTCGATCCGGCATTGGCCTTTGCACCGTTCGAGCGACTGGCGCACGCCACGGGGACGACGTTTGGCGCAGGAATGGGGCTTGCCCTTGCGCGGATCAAGGCCGAAGCGATGTCGGGCACCGTCGGGATAGACTTCGATGTTCCAAGCGGTGCGCGGGTCTGGATCGAATTGCCCGCCTCGATTGAGCCGGCAGTGTCCTGACACTGGCTCAGGCTGCGCGGTTCATTGCCAAGGTTATTGCCTCATAGGGCTTGAGCACCGGCCAGATCGGCCTTGGGTGTTCGGGCAGGCGGGCGCGGTCAAACTCGGCCAGCACGCTGGCGCGCAGCAGGTCTGGATTGCGCCGGAGACGCCCGATATAAAGACTCTCCGTGCGGGTTCCGGCTGCAATGATCTCTTCATGTCCGGGCAAGAGGAGATGGTGATAGCTAACAATGTCAGAGGTCTCGGCGAAAAGCGCGGAGAAGCCGTTGACCAGATGGCGTGCCGGGACCAGAACTGCCTCGCAACCGAAGAGGTATTCCACTTCCGAGCCACGGATCACCAACCTTTGTTGCGGAGAGACGACAATATCGTGCCGCAAGCCGAAATAGGGCGCGCGCAGCCGGACCGGACGGAAACTCCCCATGGCCGGTACGCGCCGCGCAACGGTTTGCAAGACCGGGACAATTTGCCCTTCCTCCGTATCCACCAGATCGCCTCGCTTGAGGTGACCCGCTGGCACATAGCCTCGTGGAGTGCAAACTGGCACGCTCGCGCTCAATCCGGGCATCGGGCCAATCGGTTCAATCTGGGTTGAAAGTGCCACAAAGATGACATCGGGGTCCATTTGGCGTTGGCGCGGATCCGTCAGCACAGTGCGCAGGTCAGCAAGCGGCATTGGGTGTGGCGGCGGCAGCAGGATGCTGTGCACGCGGTCCATCTCGGGCCGCTCGAGGGACAGGCGTCCCCAACGTGCAGGAGCATCCCAAGCATAGGTCAGGCGTAAGGTGTCCGTGCGGTCATCGGCGCGGTAGGGCAGGGTTGCATGGCGCACATCGCCTGCTTGCGTCTCGATCAGCACAATTCCCCCACCCGGCAAGGCCTGAAGCGAAAACCCTCCGCTCCATGGATGGCTGCGGCTGAACGCGAGAAGAGTTTGCGGTCGCCCCTCGGACGACAGACGGGTTTCGATCATCAGCGTGCCCCGTGCCATCAGGGCGCAATCATGCGGTGGGGCCACGGTCTTTGACTGTGGAACGTCAAGCCCGCTCAGGGCGAACCGCCCACCGCTCTGATCAGAGAGACCGATCCACCCCACCGCTCAGGCCGCCAGTCCCTGCGCCACCAAGAGCCTTGCCTCATAACTCTTGAGGGTACGGCGCGCGGCAGGGCTATATCCCACCCCGGTTTCGGGGTCGATTTCCGGGAAAAGGGCGCAAATTTCAGCGATGATCTCGGCTTCGAAACTTTGCGTTGTTTGTGGTCCGGGCAAGAAACTTTCCGTGGCGAGCCCTTCTGAGAACACCACCTGATGTCGATCAAAGAGGATATGCACGTAATCGACCATGCCACCTTCTACCCTGCGCACTGAGCGGTCGTTGACCAGATCTCGCGCGGCAATCAGAACCTCGCGTTCGCCAAAGAGCAATTCGGCCAGACTGTCACGGATCAGAACCCGGTGCAGAGGGGAGAGGAGCAACTCCCGGTGCCGTCCAAATGTATTGGCTGCGATGCGGATCGGGGCGAATGCGCCCTCTGCCGCAACGCGCCGCCGCCCGATCCAGCGTAATGGCTGTGGCCCCTCGTCTTGGGTGATCACCAGATCTCCGGGCCGCAGGGTTTCTACGGTGACCTCGCCGTCCGGTGTGCGGATCAACGTACCGGCAACAAAACATGGCACCGAATTGACAGTGACAAACCCCACATCGGTCTGGCCAGTGCTGCTTCGGACCTCGTAAGTGAAATTGAAGACTTCGGTGTCGCCGTCGCCAATCACCTCAATAGTGCCATCGGCATTCAACCGGATTTGCTGGCCGGAATTCAGCGTGACGATATCGCCAGCGACCACGGCCTTGCCGTTGATATGGGTGATGACCAAAGTGCCTGCTGTGTTGTTGACGTCATTGCCAAGCAGGTCAATTATGCGTGTTCCATCCGGGAAAAGCGTTGTCAGATCATCCATAGCGACCAGCGTGGTCTGAACGCTATCGGCGGCAATCAGGACGGTCGAGTCGTAATTGGCGTCGGTCACGTCCGCGATGCCGATGCGGATTGAATTCACTTCGCCGGAATTCACTGGGATGGTTAGGGTCATGGTGACGGTAAACCCGTCCATCTCGGTATTGAACTGATCTTGTGTGTTGTTGATGAATAGGTTGCTGTTGGACCCGGCATTGAGATTGTTGGGGTCAATGTCGCCGTCGCCGACGCTGAGGGGCACAAGGCTGCCATTGATCCACACGCCAAAGAAATCCTGAAACGCACCTACGGCGAACTCTGGATACTCCTCAGAGGAAAAGACGAACTGCATCGTCATCACATCGCCGGTTGGGATAAAATCCACATCCAAAAAGGAGGCGTCATATGTCTGTGAACGGCGGAGCAATACTCGGCCACGGTAGCGACGGCATAGTGTTGTCGCGGGCGGCGTAAAAGTCGTCCACTTTTGCCCTTTCGGATTTC